>CAZRDB010000126.1:0-709 GCA_964598695.1 uncultured Armatimonadia bacterium | reverse complement strand
CTCCCTTGCTCTCCGCGGGCATCGCTCGTCACCGACCTCGCAAGAGACAACGCGGTCCGGGCTTGCTCAGCCCGGACCGCGGAGAACCCCTGGTTGCTGCCCAGCACGAACGAGCTAGATCGGCTCGGGGATCCAGATGTGGATACGGGTCACGAACATGCCGTGGAGCGTGAAGGCGATGTTGCACTGCTTCTCGCCGCGGATCTCGTGGTACCACACGATACAGTCGCGCCGGAAGACGTTCTGCACGCCGTTGAAGCTGACCGAGCCGGTCATGCCGCCGGAGATGTCGCCGCTGCCATCGAAGGTCTCGATGTCGTGCGGCCAGCCGTAGCGGTAGTGGACCTGCTTGAAGCTGTCGCCCAACTGCACGTACTCGTGCGGCTTCCACATCGCGGTGCGGGCGAAGTCGCACTCGGGGCCGGCGACGGAGATCGCGACGATCTTGCCGTCGAGCTTGTTGATGACGAACCCGACCGCGACCATCTCCCCGGTCTTGTTGCCCGGATCGCGGAGGTAGAACCACTCCATCTCGTTCTCGCGCAGGTCGAACCAGACCGAGAGCGCCCAGTCCGGGAAGGAACTGACGCCACTGCCCGGGCCGCCGCCCTCCATGCCCGCGCCGCCCGCGCCCGCGGCACCGCTGCTGCCCAACCCCGGAGAGCCCTGGAAGCTGGAGCCGGGGCTCGGCATCCCAGGGATCCCCATG
>CAZRDB010000125.1:0-15009 GCA_964598695.1 uncultured Armatimonadia bacterium | reverse complement strand
TCCTCGTGTCGGTCTGCTGCGGCATCCCGCTCTACGCCGCCGCCAGCCTTCTCGCTCGCTTTGGCCACGGTCAGGAGTACATGACCGGCCTGCGGAAGGCCTCCGAGCATCCGATCATCCATGCCGCGATGCTGGGCAACACCGGGCGCATCGAGGAGCTGCTCGCGGAGGGCACGGCCGTCGACGACCGAGGCGAGGACGGTCGCACGGCGCTCCACTGGGCCGCGTTCGCCGGGCACGACGAGGTCCTCGCGCTGCTGCTCGCGCGGGGGGCCGCCGTCGGCGCGGTCGACCGGACGGGACGGACGGCGCTCCACCTCGCCGCCGAGGAGGGCCACCCCGCAGCCGTCGTGGTGCTCCTGCAAGCGGGGGCCGACGCCGGCGCTCGCGACCGTTCGGGGGCGCTCGCCGGCGACCTCGCCGCCGCACGGGGCCACTCGGCCACGGCCGCCGCGCTGCGGGAGTGGGCCGCCACCGGCGCCGTACAGCCGACGGAGGCGCTCCGCGACGAGCAGGAGTGAGGCCGCGCTCGCTCAGCGTCCGCTCAGGGCCTCGGCCATCGCGCGGAGCAGCTCCTTGCGGCGGAAGGGTTTCGTGAGACACTCCGCCGCCCCCGCGGCCGACAGCTCGTCGGCCACCGTCTGCTCGATCCGGCCGGTCATGACCACCACCGGCGGCGGGTGCGGCAACGCCGCGGCCGAGCGGAGGATCTCGTGGGCGCCGCCGCCCGGCATCATCAGATCGGTCAGGACGAGATCCACCCGCTGGGCCTGGAGCGCCTCGACGGCCTCGGCCGTCCCGGCGGCGGTCAGGACGGCCATCCCCGCCGAGCCGAGCGCTTTGGCGACCCCAAGGACGATGCTCTCCTCGTCATCGGCGACGAGCACCGTGCGCCCCCCCAGCACGGCCGTCGAGTCATCGGCGGGGGCCGGCGTGCTCTCCACCGGCCGTGTCGCGGGCTCGGGTCGAACGTCCTGGAGCCGGACCTCGAACGAGCTGCAGTGGCCCGGCTCGCTGCGGGCCTCGAGCGTGCCGCCGTGCGCCTGGACGATCCCTCGCGAGACCGACAGGCCCAGGCCGGCGCCGGGGGTCTCGCTCTGCCCGAGACGCCCCTTGGTCGTGAAGAACGGCTCGAACACCCGCGCGAGGTTCTCCGGCGCGATCCCCGTGCCCGTGTCCGTCACCGCGATGCGGGCCGTGGGCTCGGCTCCCTCGGTGTAGGAGGTGGTGACCGTGAGCGTGCCGCCGTCCGGCATCGCGTGGCAGGCGTTGATCAGCAGGTTGAGCAGCACCCGCTCGAGCTGGCCGGGGTCGAGGAGGATCGGCCGGGCGTCGGGGGCGTACCGCCGCCTCACGCGGACACCGACGACCTCGGTCTGGCGCTCGATGAGCCGGAGCGCGCCGTCGATGACGGCTTCCAGCCGCTCGGCCCGGCAACTCGGCGGCGACGGTCGCGCGAAAGCCATCAGGTTGCGGCACAGCTCGGCCCCGCGCAGCGTTGCCGTCCGAACCGTCTCCCCGAGCTGCCGGTAGTCGGCGGCGGAGCCGCTCGCGCCGGCCATCTCCTCGGCGATCGACATCGCCGCCAGCAGGTTGTTGAAGTCGTGGGCGACGCCGGCCGCCAACTGGCCGATCGCCGCCAGCCTCTGGTTCTCCTGCGCCTGCTTCACCTCGGTGATGTCCCGCGCGATCGTGAGCACGCTCCGGATCTCGCCACGCGGGCCGTGCTCCGGGATCAGACGCCAGTCGAAGGTGTGAACGCCCTCGGGGCCAAGATCGACCGCGACCTCGTGCTGCCCGGCCTGGCCGGAGACGAGAACCGCCTCCACCCCCGCGCGGAGGCGCGTCGCGAGCGCCTCGTCGGCGCCCATCTCCTCCCACGTTCGGCCCACGATCCGCTCCGGTGGCGTGCGTGTGACCCGCTGCACGGAAGGGCTCGCGTAGATCGGCCGGCCATCGAGGCCGATCCGAACCACCAGGTCGGGCAGGTTCTCGATCAGGGCCCGGTGCGTCTCCTCGCTCTGACGCAGCCGCTCCTCGGTCCGCACCCGCTCGGTCACGTCGCGCGAGACACCCAGGACCTCGATCGCCTTCCCGCTCTCATCGGTGACCAGCGTCGTCGCCATCTCCACGACCACGGAGCCGCCGTCCTTCGTCGGCTGCCGTACCGTGTAGGACTCGACCCGCGCGCTCTCGTCCCCCGCCTCGAGCCGGCGGGCGCGCTCGCGGAAGGCCCCGAGTACCCCGGCCAACTCCGCCGAGTGCGCCCGCTCGGCCATCGAGCGGCCGGCGATCTCCTCGGCCGAGTAGCCGCGGAGGCGGGCGATCGAGGGGCTCACGTAGGTCGAGGCCAGCGTCTCGGCGTCGAGCGTCCAGATCACGTCGGACACGTTCTCCGCGAGCAGCCGGTACCACCGCTCGCTGTCGCGCAGCGCCTGCTCGGTCGTGCGCCGCTGGATCGCCGCGCCGATCAATGTCGCGACCGTGCGCATGGCCTCCAGGTCGGAGGCCGGCCACTCCCGCTCGCACTCGCAGTCGTCGAGCCCGACGAACCCGACCCAGGCGCCCCCCGCGAACACGGGCACGACGAGCAGGGAGCGGATCCCGAGCGAAAGGAGCGGAACCTGCTCCTCCGCCGGGAAGTCCCGCGTGTCGCCGCAGATCACGATCCCCGCGCCGAGCAGGTTCACCCACCGGCCGAGGTACTCCGTGTAGGGGCCGCCCTGGAGATCGGGGTTGCCCAGCTCGGGCACGGCCCCGGTCGCGCACCACTCGTGCCGGATCCGCGCCGACAGGCGTCCGTCGGCGCCGGTCTCATTCAGGAACAGGAACGCCCGCGTCGCCCCGATGGCTGTCCCCACGTGCTCGAGGAGCCGGTTGAGGCCGGCGTCCCAATCGGGTGAGCCGAGGAGCGCCGCCGCCGCGCGGCTGACCGCGCCCAGGATCCGGTCGCGCCGCGCGATGCCCGCCTCCCCCTGCGTCTGCGGGGTGACGTCGATCACGAGGCCCTCGAGCGCCAGCAGCTTGCCCGAGCCGCTGTAGACCCCTCGTCCCTGCTCCCAGACCCACTTCACCGTGCCGTCGCGAGCGGTGATCCGATACCGCACCTGGTACGGCCCGCCGTGCGCGAGTGCGTGCTGCACCGAGGCCCAGACCGCGTCGCGGTCGTCCAGGGCCACCAGGTCCCCGTACCGCAGCCGCGCGTCGCCCGTCAGCTCGGGCGGGCCGTAGCCCGTGAGTCCCAGGCAGCCCTCACTGGCGAACTCGAGCGTGCGCGCACGGTCGGTGCGGCTCCGGTAGGCCATCCCCGGCAGGTTCGCGAGGAGAACCGACAGACGTAGGCCGTCGCCGCGCGCCTCGCTCAGCGCGCCCTCGGCGGCCTGTCCGCTCCCGTCCATCCTCTGCCCGTCCGGTGACACCGCTGCCCTCCGTGCCGACCCGGCCCGAGCGCGGCCCTCCCTGGCGGCCTCGCGCGCCCGCTACTCGTCGCTCTCCTCGATGCGCACCGCGCCGGGGTAGTAGGTCTCCCCGGCCGGGGTCCGCAACACGAGCACCCGATCGCCGGGCGTCGCGTTTCGGTCCGCCCGAACCGCGATCGCCAGCCGGCCATCCTCCGTGACGCGCCGCAACCGCGCGCTCAGCCCCGTGCCGAGGAACGAGACCGACAAGCCCTCCACCGGCCTGCCGTCGCGCGTCAGTCCCGCCCCCTCGTTCACCTGCAGCTCGCCCTCATCGCCATGCCGCAGCCGCGCGGGATCGGTCCACTGGCCGCTCCCCGTGAGACGGAACCAGTCGGAGGCCCGCCCCACGATCGGCGAGTCGCCCCGCTGCCGCTGTACGGTGAGCACCCCGGCGTCGGCGGTCGCTCCGGCCGTCGCGCGAAGCGGCTCCGTGCTCAGCGCGGCGACGAACTCCTGCCGCGTGAACTGCTCGCGCGCCGCCGCCGAGCCGAGGATGCCGCCCACGCAGGTCTCTCCCTGCGCCGGGTTGCCGAAGGGCTCGGCCAGCAAGCGGTAGCGCCCGGGCGGCACACAGAGCAGGAAGTCGCCGCTCCGGAGATCGTACTCCGTCGGCATGCCATCGGCCCCGACCGCCGCCAGACCGGTCACCGCCGTCGTCACCGCGCATCCGGTCGCGGCGTCGATCGCGACGATCTGGGCGCCCGCGACGGCCCGCCCGTCGAGCATCCGGAGCGTGCCCCGGATCCAGCCGTGCCGCGCCCGGAAACCGGGCTCCGGGTACAGGACGGAGGCGCCGATCGCATCGTCGAGGCTGAGGGCCTTGCTCAGCCGCGCCCCTCCGTGGCTCGCATAGGCGTACATCGTCGTCTGCGCCAGCCCGGAGTGGTCAAGGCCGATCATGTGACCGATCTCGTGGACCAGCACGCCCTCGAAATCGAACACCGCGTAGGGGAGCTGCCCGGCGGCGTTGAGCACGTACCGCGAGCCGGGCTGGACGCACAGGTCGCAGTCCACCACAGTCAGCGGAGCCTCCGGGTCCTCGGGGGTCGCCTCCACCGTCGCGCGGTCGGGGCCCTGGCCGCGGCTGAGCCACAGGAGCGGGAAGAGGCCGCCCGGGAAACCGCTGGGAAGCTCGGCCGCCGGGTGGAAGGTCACGACGTTGCGGCCGTCAAAGGCATCGGTGTCCGAGCAGAAGCCGGCGCGCTCGAACCGCACGCGGCAGTCGGGGAGGTCCTCCCAGACTCCGAAGGCGCGGTCGATCGCCGCGAGCAGCTCCTCATCCGCGGCGAAGGGCTCGAGGCCCGGCGCTCGGTCGAGGTTCACCCAATAGCGGATCCGGCCCTCGGGCAGCGCGTCGAGGTCCCAGCGCGCCACGAGGCCGTGGCTGCCGCCGTGGCGCGCGTGGTTGAGGCCGGCGGCCGGATCGTACGAGAGCAGGGTGTAGGGGTAGGCGGCCTGCGCGAGGAGCGCGAGGGCCAGAACGCGGAGCACCACAGGGATGCGCGGGCGCGGCAAGCGTCCACCTCCGGGCGAGCGAGCGCCAGAGAGCACAACGCCCTCCGGCTTTGGGCCGGAGGGCGAGTCCGTCGGGTTACTCTATGGTCGGGGAGAGAGGATTTGAACCTCCGACCTCACGGACCCGAACCGTGCGCTCTACCAGGCTGAGCCACTCCCCGACCGGCAGGCAAGTGCAGACGGATGGTAGCGATTCGCCGCCCGATGCGTCAAGGCGCGTCGGGCCCGCGTGCCGAGGCCGCGGGGCAGCCGGGCTACCAGGTGGTCCGCGCCTGCTCATCGAGCGGCGAGGCCGTCTCCACGGAGAGGACCAGGAACGCCTCCCTCACGACGATCTCCACCGTGTCCGGCTCGCCGCCGGGCACGAGCCGCAGGTAGCACAACCCGCGGAGGCAGCAGTGTCCGCCGGCCGAGAGAACCGGATGGGAGGTGAGCCCGGTCGACATCCCGCCGGGCACCGGAGGAGCCTCCGGCGAGTCCGCGCGGAGCGAGGAGCGGCGGAGCGTACACGAGACGGCGAGGCCCACCTCGACGGCGCCGTTCGAGTCGCGCGTGACACGTGTCACCTGCACGTCGATGTCGTTGTTCTCGATCGCGCTGAGGGGGGAGAGCATGAGGGCAGGGCTGCCGGCGTCGGTTGCGGTGGGAGCCGATGGAAGGACCGGGCCCGCTCCTTCCTCGACGGGGGCCAGCTCCTCGCCGATGGTCTCGAGCGACAGGTAGTGGTACGAGCCCCCGACGGTCGCGTCCTCGCCGCCGAACCATCGCCACACGGCCGACCCGTCGCCCTCACTTGGAGCTGCGGGGACCGCCCCCCACCACGACTCGACAGCCCGCCGGCCCGTGACGCCCGCCGTGACCTTCCCCTCCTCCAGCATCCGCAGCAGCTCCGCACCGGGGTCGGTCGAGCCGCTTACCGTCTTCCACTCCGGCGAACTCACGTCCAGCTCGACGAGGCGCCACGCGACGGTCTCTCGCGGGGTCTGCGGCCAGCTCGGCCACACCGGGTAGGGGCCAAGCGCCGTCGGCTGGTCTTCAGCCGTCACGGTCAGCCACTCCCTCGGCTCCGCGGGGGCAACCGTTGTCGCGGGCGCGCTCTGCGCCGGCTCCGCAAGGCGCATCCGAAGCTGTAGGCACGGCAGCGTCGCGGTCGGCCGGTCGAACAGCTCGCCCTGCAGCGGGACGTCCGCCAGCCCCGGGACCCGCTCGCCGGGACCCGCATCGTCCGCGATCCGCCAGGTCACGATAGTCGTGAGGCCCGGGATCAGCGGCGCGCTGGCCGTGCAGGTGGTCCGCACGACCTCCGGCTCCGCCCCGGTCGTCTCCGCGACGTTCCGCACCAGCTCCATCGCCACCGACGGGGTGCCCGACCCGTCGACACGCGTGAGCATCGCGGTGAACCACACGCGCCCGGGCTGGGCCTCGGGGTCGAACGAGAGCCGCAGTTGCCGCGGCCGTCCGCCCGGGTCCAGCAGCGCGTGCTCCGGTCCCGCCAGCTCCCGCGGCCGGGCGGCGGCACGCGCCGCTGCTGCCGCCGCCTCGCACCGCCGTACCGCCCGCTCCGCCTCACGCACCTGGACGGCGCCGGACGGCAGCAGCTCCAGGAGCCGCGCCAGAGCCGCTTGGGCCTGCCGCAGCTCCACCTCGGCCCGTGCCTGGTCGTACTGCAGTGTCCGTTCGAGCACGTCGGGCTGCCCCTGCGCCTCCGCGAGCCACAGGTCGATCTCGAGCAGCCTGCTCCGGGCCTCGGCCTCCTCGACCTCGGACCGGGGCGCGGCTCCCTTCGCGTGGCGATCTCGCACCGCGTCGAGTTCGGCCCGCGCGGCCATGGCGCGCTCGCGCGCCGCGGCGATCCCCTCCTCGCGCGTCGCCGTCGGAGCCGGGGACGCGGCGGTGGCGACCGAGGCCTCCGGGACGAGTTGGATCGTCACTCCCTGGCGCTCGGGGAACAGGACCACATGGCGGCCGTCGAACGCCGTGGCGTCCTCGCCCGCGATCAGGTAGGCCGCGGCCTCGATCGGGACCGGGAGAGCCGCCTGGTCGAGAGCGGCAATCACGCCCTCGGCGGCCTCCTGGGCCCTGGCCGTGGCCGTGACGATCAGCGCGTCGGTCCTCTCGTCGACCGCGACCGACGCCCGCTCGCCCAGCACGCGCCGCACGATCGCGATGACCGACGACGCGTCGGCGTGGGTGAGCGGGTAGCAGCGGACGATCTCCTCCTCCGCCTCGGCGGGGGTGACGGCCCGCGCCACCGGGATCGGCGCGCCCTGTGCGGCTGCGCGGGGCGTGGTGGCGCACGGGGCGAGCAACAGGGCGAGACCGAGCAGGACCAGGAAGCGCTTCATCACATTCCCTCCGATCGGCACGAAACGGGCGACGCCGTGCCGCCCGCGAGAGCGACCTGGCGGACCCTCGTCGGCGCCGCCGCCCCGTCCGGTCCATCTGCCGGGGGCTCCGTGGGCGGTGGCGGAGTGAGCGTGCGAGCCGGGACGATCTCCTGGCTCACGACGACGGGCTCCATCGACTGCATCTGCAGTGCGGCCAGCGCGAGAGCCCCCGCAGTGGCGCCGTCCCCCGGGCCGGGGACCGCAGTCGACCGCTCCCCGGCGGCTGGCCCTGCCGGCGCGGCGACCCTCACGGTGCGGACCACGACGCGGTCGCGGTACTCGACGACCGGAACGCGCACCTCGACCGGCTTCTCGATGACGCGCTCGACCGGTTCGTACCGGACCTCGGTGCGCACCACCGTCACCTCTCGGGGGCAGGCGGTCCTGCCGGTCCACAGACCACCCGCGAAGGCGCAGAGGCCGAAGGCGAGCGCTGCGCCGGCCCACGCGAGGGGTCGCCCGGGGCGGGCGGCTCGCTGACCGGCCACGGCCTGTGCCCGCGCGCGTTCGACGGCCTCCGCAAGGCGCTCGTCCGGCACGGGCGCGGCAGTCGAGGATCGGACGACGCCCTGGAGTGCGGTGAGGCGCGCGAAGTGCTCGCGGCACACCGTGCATCCGGCGAGGTGTGCCTCGAGCGGGGCGCCGGGCGGGGCGCTCACGCACAGCGTCTCATGCATCTGTTCCCGGGCCTGTCGGCAGTCCATGGGCTAGCCCTCCCTGAGGTGGTCGGCCATGAGGTGCGCGAGTCGCTCGCGCGCCCTGAGCAGGTGTGTCTTCACGGTGGGGGTACGGCAGCCCATCGCCTCCGCGATCTCCCCGACCGAGAGCCCGTCGATCGCGGAGAGGGTGATCGCGGCCCGCTGCTGCGGAGACAGGGCGCCGAGCGAGCGCCGAAGGCGGTCCTGCGCCTCGCGTCCGATCGCGTGGTCCTCGGGGCTCTCCCAGGCGCTCGCGGCCTCGGGGAAGCTAGTCGCGCCGTCGAGCAAGCGCGTGCGTCCACGTCTCCGGGCAACGCTGATCGCGCAGTGGACGGTGATCGTGCGCAGCCAGGCGATCGGCGGGCGGGCGAGATCGAAGCGGCGCAGAGCCTGATAGGCACGCAGGAAGACCTCCTGCACCACGTCCTCGGCGTCCTCCGGCGAGCCGACGATCCCGCGAGCGATCCGGTAGACCGTCGCCCGGTGCGTGTGTGCGAGCTGCCAGAAGGCGGCCGCGTCGCCTGCCTGGGCCTGCCGCATGAGTTCGGTGTCGCCGCTGGCCATCGGTTCCCCTTCGCCGCCGGAGCGTGAGCCGACACTCCTACTACACCCGAGGGGGCGCGGAGGACTACACGGGGTTCCGCGGGGGACGCGGCGGTGGTCGCGCGGGCCTCGCCGCGAGAGCGGCTCCCGGAAGTCCCTACAGGCGCCAGCGGCGAGCGGCGGTCTGTCGAGTGCTCGTCCTTCTGCCCTACCTCAGCGGTTGTCGCCCTTCGCTCTTGCGCGCGGGAGCTTGCGAGAACCGCGCTAGGCCCGGTAGCCGATCGCGAGGACGCGGCCGTTGCCCGAGTCGCAGAGGTACAGGTCGCCGTCGGGGCGGACGCAGACCGAGGTCGGCTCGCGGAGGCCCACGAGCTGGGGCCCCAGATGGGGGCCGAGACGGGTGAGCACGACGCCGTCGCGTCCGACCTTCACGAGCTGCCGCCCGATCTCATCGACGACCCAGATCCCGCCGAAGGGGTCCTCTGCCGCCGCGATCGGCGCCGCGAAGAGCCGGCCGCTCGCCCCGAGGCCATCCAGCACTTGCGCGACCTCGCCGCGCGCGTCCAGGATCACCAGGCGGCCGTTGTCGGTGTCGCAGATCACCAGTTCGTCGTCCCGCGTGAAGGCCACCCCGCGCGGCGCCGCGAGCCCACCCACGGCCTCGGCGCGGAGCACGGCGCGGAAGCGTCCGTTCGGCTCGAAGACGGAGACCCGGTTGTTGCCGGTATCGGCCACATAGACGTTGTTGCGGCTATCGAGCGCGAGCGACGACGGCCGATGGAGCTGGGAGAACGAGCCGCCGGGCATCCCGAAGGTGTGCTGGTACCGGGCGTCGGCGCCGACCTTCTGGATGCGGCAGGCGCGCCGCTCGAGGATGTACAACATCCCCCGCGCATCGACGGCGACCGCCACGGCCTCCTCCCACTCGCCCCGGCCGGTGCCCTTGCCCGTGTAGGCCCAGACCTCTCCCTCCGGGCTGATCCGCTGCACGCGCCCCAGACCGGCCTCGGCGACGTACAGGTTGCCCTCGACATCGACGGCCACCCCGAGCGGCTGGCACAGCTGCCCCACCTCGCGCCCCGGCGTGCCGATCACCTCGAGGACGCGCAGAGCACCCGATCGCGGCTGCAGGGAGCGGGCCCGCGTCTCCCGCTGGGCGTCGAGCGGGTCCTCGTCGATCAGCCCCGGCGGCGGCAGTGGCTCCTCGGCGGTGTCGCTGATCTCGACCAGGTCGAAGCGTTCGGGCTCCTCGTGCCTCACGCCGAGCCCCCCGCCTCCGCCTCCGGTACGACGATCCCCTCGACCGGCTCTTCGTCCTCGTCCGACAGCTCGCGCGGGTCGAGGATCCCGGCGGCTTCGAGAAGCTGGCGCAGGTCCTCGGTCGCCTCGGGGATCTCCACCGACTCGCCGGTCGAGGCCGGCCGAGCGCGCATGCGCGACCAGGCACGCAACTCGCGGATCGAGTGCGACATGGTCGACGAGAGCGGGATGCTCGTCTTGATCGCTCGCTCGACATCCTCGCTGGACAGCTCGTCGCCCCGGTCGAAGGCCTCGTACATCCCCGCGAGAACCGCCTGCTCGATCTCGGCGCCCGAGAAGCCCTCGCAAGCGTCGGCGAGGGTCTCGAGGTCGAAGTCGCTCGCGTCCCGTCCGCGGCGGCCGAGATGGATCCGCAGGATCTCCCGGCGCTCGGCCGTGTTCGGGAGATCGACGAAGAAGATGTCGTCGAAGCGGCCCTTGCGGAGCAGCTCGGGCGGCAGCTCGCTGATGTCGTTGGCCGTGGCGATCACGAAGACCGGCGCCGTCTTCTCCTGCAGCCAGGTGATCAGCGTCCCGAAGACGCGCGCCGTCGTCCCGGCGTCGCTCGCGCCCGAGGACTTCACCCCCGAGAGCCCCTTCTCGATTTCGTCGATCCACAGGACGCAGGGGGAGACCGACTCGGCGATCCGGATGGCCTTCCGCATGTTCTCCTCGGACGAGCCGACGATGCCGCCGAAGATCTTGCCCACATCGAGCTTGAGCAGCGGCAGCTTCCACAGGTCGGCGACCGTCTTCGCGGTGAGCGACTTGCCGCAGCCCTGCACGCCGAGCAGCAGCAGCCCCTTGGGCTCGGGCAGCCCGAAGGCGCGGGCCGCCTCTCCGAACGCGCGCGTCCGCTTGGCGAGCCAGTCCTTGAGCACGTCGAGGCCGCCGATCTGGCTCACGCTCTCGGCGGTGTGGAAGTACTCGAGGATCTGGGTCTTGCGGATGATCTGCTGCTTCTCGCCGATGATGATCTCGATGTCGAAACGCTTGGCCTCGACGAGGCTGCGGGCGAGGACGTTCTCGGCCTCGGTGAGCGTGAGGCCGCGCGCGGCCTTCACGATCCGGTCGCGCTCCTCGGCCGACAGCTCGACCTGGAGGCCCTCCTTGCCCTGGACCGACTGGCGGATTCGCTCGAGCAGCGCCGCGATGTCCTTGTCGGTCGGCAGCTCGAAGTCGACGACGGTGACCTCCTTCTCGAGTTCCGGCGGAAGCTCGAGCACGGGGGAGACCAGCAGCAACGTCTTGAGCGTCAACTTGAGCGACTGCGTCAGGTCACGCAGCTTGCGGATGACCTGCGGCTCCTTGAGGAACGGATGGAAGTCCTTGAGGACGAACAGGGCCTGCTCCTGCGATTGCTGGATGCGGTCGAGCACGACCATTGGCTGCTGGCTGTCGGGATCACCGCTTCGGGCCCCGTACGGGTGGAGACCCTCGGTCAGGGTCCACATGTACAGCCGCTTCTTCCGCGCCTGCGCGATCTCGGCGAGCGCCAGTTCGACGCGGCCTTCCTCCCACGAGACGATGTAGACGATCGGGTACCGCGCCCGCACCAGAATCTCGATCTCGCGGGTGGCACTGAGCTTCCGCATCCAATCCCTCCGTCTGAGAGACCGTTTCGACTCCCGGCCCCGAGCCGCCTGCGCCGACCGGCCGCGCCCGCGCCAAAACCGACGGGCTCGCCCGATCGTAGTGAGTGTAGGCACAGCCCCCCGGCAAGGGGAAGAGAGGGTACATGCCGACAGCCGCCGATGCCGCTCTCGTCCGAGGAGCGCTACGAGGCGATCGCGAGGCGTTCGGGCAGCTCGTGGACCGGCACAGGGCGCGCGTCTACACTCTCGCTCTGCGGATGGTCGGCGAGCGCGCCCGCGCCGAGGACATCGCCTCCGAGGCGTTCCTGCGGGTCTGGGATGCGCTCGAGCGGTACGATCCGTCGCGCAGCTTCGCGACGTGGGTCCTGACGATCGCCTCTCGTCTGTGCCTGGACGAGTTGCGGCGCGCCCGGTCGCGCGTCGGCTCGCTCGAGGAGGAGCGCGAGGCGGGACGGGCCGAGCCGGCCGCGGAGCAGGCGGGACCGGAGGAGCTGGCCCTCACCGCCCAGATCGGATCGACCGTGCGGGAGGCGATCGATCGGCTGCCCGAGCGGGAGCGGATGGCCGTCCTCCTCCGCCATCTCGAGGACCTGAGCTACGACGAGATCGCGCAGGCGATGCGGATCCCCGTCGGCACCGCGAAGACGCACGCGTACCAGGGGCGCCTCAAGCTCGCGCGGGCGCTCCGCGGGATGGAGGAAGGTGAGGCGTCGTGAGACCGGCTTGCCCCGAGTGGCTCGAGGCGCTGTGCATCCTCGCCGAGGGTGCGGAGCCGCCCTTCGAGGAGGAAGAGACGCTCCTGCTGCTCGACGCGCACCTGGCGGAGTGCTCCGCGTGCCGTGCCGAGCTGGAAGCCCTCCGCGGGCTCGATACGGCCGTGAAGCTCTCCGGCCACGACGACCCCGGACCGGCCTTCACCCGCGAGCTGCTCCGGTCGCTGCCGCCCCGGCGGAGCCCCTCGTTCGCCGCCGCGCTCGCCGTGCTGCTCGCGAGCGGCGCGGGCAGCACCGGGCTCCTGCTGCTCGCCGGTCTCGCGGGCGCGTGGTTCTGGCTGGGCGCGGACCGCGCGCTCGAGCTGCTGCGGGGGGCATGGGCCGGCGCCGCCGCGTCGCTCTCCGCGTGCTGGAGCACCCTCCCCGCCACGCTCCCCTACCTCGTCGGTGGAGCGCTCCTCGCGATCCTCGCCGGCGGCGTCCTCGGCTGCTTCCTGGCCCGCAGTTCACTCTCCGGGCTCCGGAGGGCGGTGACGGCGCAGTGATGGATGCCCGGTCGACAGACGAACGGACCTCAGCCCCCGGCCATCGTCTCCCTGTCTGGCTCGTCGCCGCCGTGCTGGCGCTTCTCGGTGGCGTCTGCCATGCCCAGCCCCTCGTCGAAGCACCCCCTACTCCGGAGGATCTCTACGGCTGCGTGGTCGTCGAGTCGGCCGAGAGCGGGGCGGGCCTCCCCGTCTTCAACGAGACCGGGCGCTCGATCACCATCCCGGCCGGCGAGCACGTCGCGGCGGTGCGGCTCACCCGGGGGCTCCTCGTCGTCGAGGGGACCGTGGAGGGAGACGTCGCCGCCACGGAGAGCCTCGTCATCATCGAGTCGGGCGGTGCGGTGCGCGGGAGCATCATCGCCAGCCAGGGCAACGTCGTCGTACGCGATGGCGCGGTCGTCGGCGGCGACGTCCGCGTCGGGCAAGGCAACGCGAGCGTGCAGGCCGGCGCCCGCGTCGAGGGCAAGGTGGAGGTCGCGCAGGGGGCGCGCGAGGTGCAGCCGGGCGCGCGGGTCGGCCCGCAACCGGCCGCCTCGAAGGCCGGAGACCCTCTCGGCGGTCTGATCTGCCTGGCCTTCATCCTCTGGCTGCTCGGGACGCTGGTGGGCGGGGCTCTCTGCTACAGCATGGCCCATCTCGCAACGCTCCGGCTGGAGGCGGTCTCCGACGCCCTGCGCGCCCACCGGGGCCAGATCGTCAGTTGGTCCTGCTGCCTCCTCGGCCTGCTGATCGCCTGTACGCTGATCCCCTGCATCGGGTGGTTGGCGCTGCTGCCGCTGGTGCTGGTGCTCATCGCCGCCGCGGCCCTCGGCTGGGTGGGGCTGCTCCGCCGCATGGGCGCGGCCGTCTCGCGCGCGAGCGCGGATCCGGCCGCCCAGCTCCGCCGCGGGTTCCTGCTCTGGGCCCTGCTCAGCCTGGTGGGCGTCGTCCCGTGCCTGCTGCCGCTGTGGCTGCTCGCGAAGTGGACGCTCCTGCTGTACGGCGCTTCGGCGGCGCTGATCACCGACTGGGGCCGCGACCCCGACGCCGGCGGTTGCTGGCCGATCCGCCGGGCCGACCCGTCGTAGGGCCGCCACGGGAGCGCGCGTTGAGGGAATGCCCTACGGCCCGAGCACCTCGAGACGAACGGCCGAGAGCGTGGTCACCGTGGTCGCCGCGGGGAAGCCCTCGATGCGGACATCCCCACTCGCGTCGGGGGTGTCGCTCCGCGTGCCGCCGGGCTCGAGCGTGAGCGAGGCCTCCCCGCCCGCGGGCACGCCGCCGAACTCCGCGTAGGCGACCGAGGCCGGCGCGCCGGAGACGGGGAGCGCGAGCGCGAGATCGGCCGGGAACAGCACCGTTCCCACCTGCGGCAGCCCGCACCGGAACTGGACCTGCTCGACGTGGGCGGTCCCGCCCAGGGCATCCGTGAATGCGATCGCCTCACCGGAGGGCGCCCGGAAGGTCAGGAGCATCACGCCGGTCCCGGAGACGGTCACCGGCCCGGGCAGCGCCAGCGTGTCGCCCGAGGCGGTGGGGGTGAGCGTCGTCACGGGGGTCCCGGCCGGGGGCGTGACCAGCGCGAGGGAGCCCGCAGGGAGCGCGATCGAACCGCCCGGGACCTGGAGCGAGAAGGCGCTGATCCGCATCGTCCCCGCGACGGCCGCGACCGTCGCGCTACTCGTCAGGACGGCCGCCTGGTGTGCCGTCCCGCCCTGCACGGTGACCTGGATGCGCGCGAAGAGCGGTCCCGCGCTGGCGCGGATCCACGCCGTGCCCTCGGTGAGGCCGCTGACCACGCCCTGGCTCACGCTCGCGACGGCCGGCTGCTCCGAAGTCCAGGTGAACGGGCCGGCGAAGGCGACGGCCTGCCCGCTGGTGGTCTGCGCCAGCTCCGCGGTCAGTGTGAGCTGCGCGCCCGCGGCAACGGTGGTCGGGGCCGGGGGGGCGATCCGCACCGAGTAGCCCGCCGGGGCGCCGAGGCCGTAGGTGGTCGCGTCGGGCGCGACCAGCAGGCCCCCGAAGGTCTCGGAGAGGGTGGTCTGGCCGCTCTGCGAGAGCAGCGCCAGGCCGTAGACGCCCGGCGTGATCCCCTCGATCCGGTAGTGGCCGGTCCGGTCGATCGTGGTGCTGGCGCCACCCGAGCTGAGCGAGACGCCCGTCGTGCCGGCGGGCACGGAGCCGAGGCTCGGCTGGGCGACGGTCGAGACCTGGAAGGTCGTGCCCGCGGTGACGGCGGCGGCCTGGGCGGGGGTCAGGTAGACCCAGCCC
>CAZRDB010000124.1:0-15030 GCA_964598695.1 uncultured Armatimonadia bacterium | reverse complement strand
GCGGAGGGTTGCCCCTCCGCACCACCCGAGGCGGTTGCCGTCGGGGCCGAAGCCCGCGGGCCCCGACGACAACCGCTCAGGCAGAGCAGAAGGACGAGCACTCGACAGACCGCCGCTCGCCGCTGACGCCCGCAGGGACTTGCGGGAACCGCTCTAGTTCGGCTCGAAGCCTCCCCCGCACAGCGTCCACCAGCCGGACGACAGGCCGAGCGCGTCGATCGCCTGCACTCCCACCCGGCCCGGTGCGATCGAGCCCTCGCCGCGCGGCCGCAACCGCACGACGATGCACTCGGACGCCTCATCCTCGATCTCGACCTCCGGCCCCGCGGGCACCTCGCCCGTCTCCGGCAGCACCCGCTCCCACTGGCCCGTCTCCTCGAGCCGCCGGAACGCGACCTCCCCCGCCGCTTCGCCGTCGGGTCGGATCCGGAGCCACCGCAGCGTCGCCGTTCCGTTCGTGTCGCGCACGCGGAACTCCAGGGCCCCGTCGGCGCATGCCCGTGGAGCGCCCTCGAGACGGGGCGCATGGCCGAGGCGCGGCGTACGGCGCAGGTCGATGCGCGCGATCCCGGTCATCGGCAGACCCTGCGCTCCCCCGGTGAAGAGCCCCAGCCTCGGATGCTCGAGCGTCAACCGGATCGGCGCGGCGGAGAGCGGGATCGGCTCCCAGGTACGGTCATCGCGGCTGTACAGCCCCACGACGGTCTCCCCATCGCTCCACAGCCGCAGCTGGATCGCGTCGCCGGGGATGGGCGCGCGGTACTCCTCCCGTCCCCCGCGGCGGGTGACCACGAGGCGCGCGACGGCGCCCGCGCCCCGTCCGGAGCGGCTCAGCGCGACCGAGCGACCGCTGGCGTCGACGAAGGTCATGGCCACCTCGACCGGCGCGTTGGTCTCGGCCGGGAGATCCCGCACCTCGATCCGCGCATCGCACGGGAAGGGCAGGTCGGAGCGTGTCAGGATCGGCGTCGGGTCGGAGGCGCTGATGAGGCTTCCCGCCCCGCAGGCCATGCGCACGAGCCCTCCTCCGACCACGACACGGGGTGGCGACGGCGCCCCCTCGGGAAGCTGCCAGGCCCAACCCTCGCCCAGACTCGAGCCCTTGGTCTCGAGGTCGGCGACGTAGGGCGGCGGCGGTCCGGCCTCCTCGGCCGGGGGACCGGCGGGCGCCTCCTCCGCCGGCGCCTCGGGTCCGACCAACGCGACCTCGGTGGGGCCGGCGGGGTCAGTGGGAGGCGCGACAGGCTCCTCGGGCGCCCCGGGGGGCGTCTCCTCGCCAGGCGCCCCGGGGCCGGCCGACGGCGCGGCGGTCTCTGCGGGCGGGGGCTGCGAGTCCTCGTCGGGAGTCTGGGCGACCTCCGTAGGCGCTTCCGGCTCGGACGGCTGCTCCGGAGCCTGCTCCGGCGTGGCGGGCTGCTCCCCCGCTGGCGGCTCGGCCTCGGGCGTCGTCTCCGTGCGGTCGAGCACCCGGAACGAACTGACGATCGCGGGCAGCACCTCCATGAGCGCCTCGTCGGTCGCGGCAGCCGGGGGGACCGACACGGACACGACGTAGGCCTCGCCGCCTCGGACCATGACGACCACGAACGCCTGCTCCCGCGTGGCCTTCTCGACGAGCCGCAGTCCGACGCCCTGGTCCACCCCCTGGCCCTCGAGCGCGGCGGGATCGAGCGGCCGGGAGCCGGCGATGCTGTAGGAGCGAGCGAGCCACGGCCGCACCGTCCGGAGCACCGCCGCCTCGAGCGGCGTGCTGTCGGGCCCGGGCGCGCAGGGCGCCGTCTCCACCCAGACGGAGACCAGTGCCGGCGCCTCGCCGTGGCTCCAGGCGGCCACGGCGCCCGGGCGCGCGGTGGCCTGCCAGCCGGGCGGGATGCTGATCGCGTACCGCCCCTCGGGATCGACGTGGTCCTCGGCGCGGGCGAGCGGGGCGAGGAGGCCGAGAACGAGGAGCCAGTGCCAGCTCGGCGCGGCGCGACGGGCGAGGGCCCTGGCGAGCGGCGCGATGGAGAGGCTGCGGGCGCGCGTCACGGCGGACTCCTTCCGGGAGGGCGGCGGGCCCTCTGCTCCAGGTTCGCCAAGCCGTCGGCTCGCCCTTCGGGGCGCCCACGGATCGCGATCTGGCCCGCGAGCAGGGCGTGGCCCACCGGACGCGGAACCCTCGATCCAGACCAGTCGGGAGCCGATCGTGCCGCGCGGCGCGGGTAGGCCCGGAAGGAGATCGATCCTCGGATGCCGACCGTACTCGCGATCGACCTGGGCGGGACCAAAGCCCTCTCGGCCGTTGTGGACGGCGACGGGCAGATCCTGGGCCGTGGCCGCACCAAGATCGGCACACGGGGCAACTGGGAGAGCATCCGGCAGAACGTGCTCTCGGCCGTGGAGGCGGCGCTCGGCAGCGCCGGACTCGCCCTGGACGACCTGGCGGGCTGCGGCATCGGAGTGCCGGGCCCTACCGACTTCGAGCGAGGCATCGCCCACATCCTCCCGAACCTGGGCCTTACCGACGTGCATGTCGGCGCCGACCTCGGCGCGGCGCTCGGCAAGCCCGTCTACGTCGAGAACGACGTGAACGCCGGCCTGATGGGCGAGGTGTGGCGCGGCGCGGCCCGAGGGCTGCGCCACGTCGCGGGGATGTTCCCCGGCACCGGGCTCGGCGGGGCCGTCCTGATCGACGGCCGGATCCTGCGCGGCAAGACGGGGATCACCGGCGAGATCGGCCACATGGTGATGAACCCGAAGGGTCCGCTCTGTGGCTGCGGCCGCGCGGGGTGCCTGGAGGCCTACGCGAGCCGCACCGCAATGCAGGCCTGGGCCGAGGCGAAGATGGCGGGGGGCGAGAAGAGCGCGCTGGCCGAGCTGCTGCAGCGCAAAGGCGGGCGGATCGGCAGCCGGGCCTTCCAGAAGGCGGCCGAGATGCAGGATTCGCTGGCGCTACGGGCCATCAACCGCGTCGCCCGCTACCTCGGTTACGCCGCGGCCAACCTGATCCACCTGCTGAGCCCCGAGCGGATCGTGCTGGGCGGCGGGGTCATCGAGGCGCTCGGGCCGTACATGATGGACCTTGTGCGGCAGGTCGCGCAGGAGCGCTGCCTGCCCGGCTGCTACGACGGCATCGAGATCGTGCAGGCGGCCTGCGGCGACGATGCGGGCATCCTCGGGGTCGCCGGCGTCACGCTCCAGGCGCTGGGCTACGACGTGATCTCGCAGGCGCCGGCGTAGCGGATCGTGAGCCGGATCCCGTAGACCTCCTCCAGCAGCGCGGCCTTCTTCCGGCCGGCCGCCAGCTCCAGCTCGGGCCGGTAGGGCGCGTAGACCCGCAGCTCGGCCGCGCCGGCCCCCTCCCGTACGAAGGCCACCCGCGTGACGCGACCGACCTGGCCCCGGTCGAGCCCGTCGGCCGTGCGGAGGATCGCGGCAAGGCAGTGGACCACGAGACGCTCATCCTCGCTCAGCTCGGCGTAGCCCTCGTGTCGGGCCTTCGGGTCGGCCCCGCGGTGGTACCGCGCCACGCAGGCCACCAGCAGGTTCTCGCGCGGGGCGAGGCAGGGCGTCGGGGTCTCGCGGATCAGCCGGTACGAGTGCTTGTGGTGGGCGCGCCATCCCTCGGCGTAGCCCACGTCGTGCAGCAGCGCGGCACACCACAGGACCCGTCGCTCGGCGGCGCCCATGCGGTGGCACCGTTCCATCTGATCGTAGAGCGAGACCGCCAGCCGAGCGACGTTCTGCGGGTGGGCGAAGTCCACGGGGAGGCGGGCGAAGGGGCGGAGCACCTCCTCGACCGTCGGGAGCGACGCATCGCCTCGCATCTCCGCCTCCCCTCCATTGCGCGCTGCGCGAGCGACCGTCTACCGGGCGACCCCGGGCGCGGTCGAGAGGTACACCGGCCGGCCCTCGACCTGGTACTGGACCTCGGCGAACATCGCGGCATACCCCATCTCGGCCGGCGGAAGGGTGTAGCGGTAGAGGCCGTCGGTCGCCTCGAGCGGCACGTAGGTCCACTTGCACTTGCGGAAGTCCTGGGCGCCCGATTCGGCCACCCACTCGGCCAGGGCCCCGGGCGAGGTGAAGCTCGAGGGCCGCGTGTCGGTCGTCGTCTCGGTCACCCAGACCCCGACCTTCGCGGGCGGCATCCCGGGCCGCAGCGAGAGGCACAGGCCGCCGGGCGTCCGCTCGTACTGCCAGCGGAGCTTGGGCCAGGCCGCGTAGCCGCCGCAGTGACGGATGAACGCGACGACCGTCGGCACGATGCGCGTCAGGGCCGGCTGCGCGCCGCCGAGGTCGTGGCCCGCGTTGGGGGAGTAGTGCAGCGACTTCTCGCCCTTGAGGTCGGGCAGGTAGAGGTTGGCCGACTCGAGGGTCCAGTAGGGGTCGTTCGAGCCGTTGATCACGAGCTTCGGCATGGTCAGGCTCTCGCGGAACGAGTACGGGTCGACCATCTCGCCGAGACCGCGGCCCTGCTCGGAGGAGAGCATGTCCTGGAGGCTGTACTCGGTGTACTCGCTGATCTGCTCGCTGTAGCCGCCGGCGTAGACGCGGCGCTGGTTGGCCATCTGGGCCGGGAGGTTCAGGTTGTCGTAGACCATGGGGGCGATGCCGACGACGCGGGGATCGGCGCAGGCGGTCATCCAGGTGGTCCAGCCGCGCTTGGAGGCTCCGGCGACGATGAAGCCGTCGACGGAGTGGCCGAGCTGGGCGCAACAGGCCTGCACCGTGTCCATCGCCCGGACCGCGGCCTTCGTCATGGGGAAGAGCAGCGGCCAGGAGGGATCCTTGGTCTCCAGGTAGCGGACGAAGGTGTAGGCGATCAGGGCGTCCTCCGACCGGCCCTCGAACAGCGGCTGGTTCGGGATGTTCCACAGCACGGCGCAGACCGTCTTCGCCTGCTCGCAGATCGCGGCGCCCAGCATGGTGAACTGGGCCTCCGGGTTGCCGCCGGTGACCACCAGGAGCGCGTTGTCGGCTTCCGAGAGGTCCTTGGGCAGCATCATCCACAGGTGGTGGGTCCAGGCGATCCCCTGCCAGGTCTGCGAGGTCATCGCCAGCTTGACCAGCGTCGAGCCGTTGGGCTGGACGGCCTGCTCCTCGATGCTCCACTGGTAGGAGGCATCGGGCGCGTTCACGTAGTCGAGCAGCGGCTGGGCCCAGGCCCCGCTCGCCCAGAGGAGCGCACCGCACACCGCAACGCCGATCCGTAGACGCACGTGCATCGCCTCGTTTCTCATGTCGTCTCCTCCGGAGGAGCCTCGGGAGCGGCCTCCTCCGCGACTGCGACGGAACCGATTGTCACGCGGTTCCGTCCCTCGCGCTTCGACTGGTAGAGAGCGGCATCGGCCGCGGCCGTGAGCACCGACGCCTCGAGCGAGGGATCGGCCGGCAGGGCCACGGCGCCGACACTGACCGTCACGTGGTCGGGCGTCTGGCCGGGCCGGGGCAGGGCCACCTCCTCGACGCGCGCCCGGAGACGCTCGGAGCACTCGGCCATCTCCTCGGCATCGGTCTCGACCACGATCACCGCGAACTCCTCGCCGCCCCAGCGGGCCGCCAGGTCCACCCCATCGCGGAAGCACTGCCGCAGCACGTCGGCCAACTGCTTGAGACACTCGTCCCCGGCGAGGTGGCCGTACTCGTCGTTGTACGTCTTGAACCGGTCGACATCGCACATCACGATCCCCACCGAGCGGCCGGTGCGCAGCGAGCGCCGCCACTCGCGCTCGAGGACCTCCTCGAACGCACGGCGGTTGGCGAGGTCGGTCAGGCTGTCGCGGCGCGAGAGAGCGGCCAGCTCGGCCTGGACCCGCTTGGTCTCGGTGACGTCGACGGCGACCAGGATGATCGCGTCGAGTGCACCCTCCGGCCCTCGGAGGCCGCTCGCCGAGAGGTCGGTCCAGATCAGCCCGCCGTCCTTCCGTGCACAGCGGACCTCGACGCGGAACATGTCGACCTCGCGCAGTTCCGTCCTGCGGTCGAGCGACGGCAGGATCTCGAGGAGATCGTCGGGGTGGACGATATCGACGCCGATGTGACCGATCATCTCCTCGGGCGCGTACCCGAGCATCTCGGCCAGGCGCCCGTTGACCTGCTCGAACGTGCCCTCGGCGCCGATCACGCCCAGGCCGACGGCAGCGTTGCTGAAGATCGCGTTCAGCCGCGCCTCCCGTTCGACCGCGGCGCGCCGGGCCGCGTCGAGCCCCCCCTGCATGCGTTCCACGGCCTCCCCGAGCCCGGGCCAAGCCGGCTCGCCGACGGCCTTCGCGTCGTCCCGGATCGGGCTCGCCTGCAGGGCGCCGCGGACCCGCGCCTCCAGCCGGGAGAGGGGGCGGAGCATCGCCACGTGGATCAGCGCCGCCGCGGCCGCGCCCGAGAGCACGGCTCCGAGAGCGGTCCAGAGGAGGGAGTCCGCCGACAACGGGTGGTCGTGCAACGATTCCCCGGCCAGCGCGACCACCAGGAA
Organism: uncultured Armatimonadia bacterium; assembly: GCA_964598695.1. Taxonomy (GTDB): domain Bacteria; phylum Armatimonadota; class Zipacnadia; order UBA1398; family UBA1398; genus CAZRDB01. Next base: position 8,579 of record CAZRDB010000124.1, on the reverse strand, counting down.
GATGACGCACACGCCGAGCGACACGGCCACGAACCTCGATCTCAGTGCGCGCGCGATCCCGCTGCTCCTCTCGCTCGCCGCCGGGCCCGCGAGGGCGCGCTTAGCGCACCTCGGCTTCGAACTCGCCGCCGAAGAAGCTCTGCGCGTCATCGCCGAAGCAGAACAGCGCCTTGCCCTTGACCTTGCCGCCCGCCGTGGCGGCGGAGAGCCCGCCGTCGATCGACAGCGCCGCGGCCCACGCGCTCTGCATGGTCGCGACGTCCTCGGAGGCGTTCACGTACCGGTAGTAGGCGGAGGCGCTGCCGGGGTCCTTGTCGAGCTGCTTGGTCCAGGGACCGGCGCCCGTGGCCGAGGAATCGGGCATGTAGACGGCCTCGATGAGATCGCCGGCCTGTGCCGAGTCGATGTCCTCGGTCGCGATGAAGCGCAACCGGAACGGCTTGCCGTCCTTCAGTTCCAGGACCACCTTCGCCGGCTTGAACGGCTTGCCCTGGAGGCTCCCCTCCAGCGGCTTCGCCGGGATGCTCTCCATGGCCGGGAAGGCCGACCAGCCGAACGGCGGCGGCGCGGCCGGCGGCGCGGCCGGGGCCTCCGTGATCGGCACGATCGCGTCGGCGGTCGGGGCGTTCATCGTCTCGGTCTTGGTCTCCGCCGGCTTACTCGCCGCCGGGGCGGGCCTCGGCGCGGCTTGGGGCTCACCGGTCGTCGCCTCGGACTGGGGCTTCGGACCGCAGCCGGCCCACACGAGCAGGGAGGCCAGCAGGAGGCCCAGGAGCGGAACTGCGACACGGTTCATCGGTACGGCACCCTTTCATCGCGGCGCACGGGCTCCTCGGCCCGGCACGCGCGACCACGGCTCCCCCCCCCCGACCGTTTCGCTCAGGTCCGGCGCTTCCCTGCTCCCCGACGCGCCGCGCCTACCCGTCGGCACGGACGCGGAAGCTCCAGACGCGTTCCTCGCCCGCGGGCAGGTCGAAGGGCTCGCCATCGAGCAGGGCCACGTAGATCGCGGCCTGGCCCGGCGCGCTGTCGATCAGGAAGACCCGCTGCGGCAACGTGGGGCCCTCGCCAAACGACCCCAGCCGCAACCGGTGCCCGCCGACGTCGAGCACGATGGTGCCGTCCTCGACATCCGGCCCCTCGAGCACTCCCACGCGCTGGCCCGGCGTGGCGCCGGGAGCCCCCTCCTCGACCTCCAGCCCGCGGATCGTCCTCCACCACTCCACGCCCGACAGGCCGACGCGGCAGGCCAGGAAGGCCCGGGCCGCGAGGCGATCGACCGACGAGGTCACGCCGATCTCGAACTGCAGCCCTCCGTCCGGCGCCACGCGGTGCGTCAGGCGCGCCTCCAGCGCCGGTTGCGCGACCGGGGCGCTCTGGACCCCGTTCCACGACCGGTGGCGCAGCAGGCCGCGGAAGGTGACCTCGGAGTCGGCCGTCTCGAGCCGTGGCGTCGGCTCGCCTTCGAGACTGATCAGCTCGTTGTTGGGGAACAGCCCCCAGTCGGTGTACAGCTCGGCCTGGGCCGTGGCGAGCACCGTCCCGTCGGCCAGCCGGACCCCACCGAGCGTCCCTCCGTGCCGGCGGGAGAACGCTGCCTCCCAGCCCGGGCCCCGCAGCCGAGCCCAGAGCGGATCGACCGTCACGTTCGGAACCTCGGTGGGCCGGAGCGCCGGCAGCGCGGCGACCGCGGCGCGCAGGTCCTCGACCTCCTCGACGGCGATCTCCGGCCGCGCGTCGGCCTGGGCGACCACGACGAACTCGACCGACTCGCCGCGGGCCGAGTTGTCCTCGATCCGCACCAGCCTCGGGGCGTCGGCGTAGGAGAGACGAAGCACCACGCCCCGTCCGTCCTCGGCCTCGACCGCAATCGCCCCACCCGGCAGGGCGGTCCACAGGCCGCTCTCGACGGGACGCCAGCAGCGCGCCAGCGGCGGGGTGGCGTCGACGTGGGTCTCGCCGGGCCGGGTCCCACGGTGCCGCTCTACGAAGCTCCCCCGCAGCATCCCGTCCGCGGTCTGCACGAACCAGTGCCGCATCGGCGCCAGGCGGAAGGTCTCGCGGACCGTGCCATCCGGCTGGGGCGCCGCGCCGCGCTCGAGCACGAGGGGATCGGCGCCGCGCGCGACGGGAGGCGCCACCGGGATCGACTCGGCCAGCGTGCCGCCATGGAGGCGCAGCACGCGAGGCTGGTACGGGGCCAGCGCGACGGGCTCGCCCCGCGGGATGACCTGCCCCGTCAGTCCGTCCCAGGGCACGCCCGCGCCCAGTTCCGCGGGCCACGAGAGCGTGGTCTCGAGCGCGTCGGACGAGAGGTTGATCGCCACGAGGCAGGCGCAGTCGCCCGCGACACGGGCGAAGCACAGCACACGCGGATCGTCGGCCTCGACGCCCGCGAAGACCATCGAGCCATCGCGCAGCTCCGGTAGCTCGTGGCGGAGCCGGAGCCACAGGCGGAGGTCCTCCGAGAAGCCGATCTCCTGCTCCTGCTGCAGCAGCAGCACGCCGGGCAGGAAGGCGCCGAGCGCGGTGAGCGCGTGCGAGAGGCCCGGTCCGAAGTAGTCCTGTGCCGCGACCGTATCGTGCAGCTCCAGGAATCGGACCAGGCCGCGCTGCTGCGCCGGCGAGTGTGTCAGGTTCTGGCACCGCAGCCACTCCCGGAGTGCTCCCACCCAGGCGGCCGTATCGGGCATCCGCGTCGCCTCGCGGCACGCCATGTACAGCGGGTAATCGAAGAGCAGGTCGGCCGAGGCGAAGTGGTAGGCGGCGCCGGCCTCGGGCATGAGGATGGCCTCCGGGTTGGCCGCCCGGATCGCCGCGCGGATCCGCGCGTTCTGGCGCATGCCGCCCCAGTGGATCGCGGTGTCGGCCTGCCGGCCCCTCCGCAGCGCCCAGTCGAGTGTCTGGCCCGTGCCTCCGCAGTCGAGACGGAAGCCGTCGCAGCCCATCTCGCGCACCCACTCGGTGCACAGCTCGACGATGTGGGCCTGCCAATCGGGGTCGTCGCAGTTCGCGGCCAAGACGGTCCCGCCCCACACGCGCACCCGCTCGCCCTTCGGGTCGAGACACCAGACGGTCGGGGGAAGCTGGGCGATGTCGGGCGACGCCGGGTCGACGCCGTAGGTCACGAGGTCCATCAGGGTGCGCATCCCCAGCCGATGGCCGGCCTGAACGAACGACCGGAGCTGCTCCGGGGTGGTGACCTGCGGGTCGATCGAGCGGAAGGTCGGCAGGTGGTAGACCCAGGGCGGCTTCTCCGAGACCGGTAGCAGCCAGATGGCGTCGACCCCCAGGCCCTTGAGGTCGGGGAGCTGTGCCTCGATGCTCGGCATGCGGTTGCCCCGGTCGCCTCCGTCCCAAGCCTCGAGGCGGCCCCACGGGTGCAGCTCGTCGATGACGGCGCCGGAGAGCCACGCGGGACGGTCGTCAGGCGGGCCCGGCGTGGCATCGGCGAGCACCGCGCCGGCGGCCTGCTCCAGAGTTTCCGCGGTGAGGTCTGCGAGCCGTAGCCACTGCACCCCGATGTCGAGGCTGTCGTCGGGCCGCAGGAGGGCGACACACTCGAAGTGGTGGGCGAGCGAGACCTCGCCCTCGCCCTGCTCGACCGAGACGACGGCGTGGCTGGGATCGAGCGTGTAGCCGACGACGGCGGCCAGACCCCGCGCGGCCGAGGTCACACAGGCGACGCCGGTGTCGGAGCCCGTCCAGCCCCGCTCCCGCACCGAGCGACCCGAGCGGGCGTCGGCAACCCGACCACGGTCGACGGGGAAGTTGCCGGGCACGAGCCACTCCGCGTCGGGGGCTCCGAGTGTCAGCCCGGGGACGCGCAGGGTCATGCGCGTCACCGAGACCGGCGTCGACCCCTGCCAGAGCACCCGTACGCGGCGGGCGATCACCGGCCGGTCGCCGTGCAGCCGGTAGGTCTCCGTGACCTGCCAGTCGCCCCCCGAGCGCACGACGGTGAGGACGGCGTCGCCTCCGGTCTCGGTGCGGTCGATCGAGTCCACACTCCACTCGGTCGGCCCGGGCCAGGCCCCGCCGTCCAAGCCCAGGTCGAGATCGGCCGGACCGGATCCCGACAGCAGCCCGCCCGTGACGCCTTCGCGGGACAGGCCCTGCCAGGCCCCCGTGCCGGCATCGAGCCCCAGTCGCAGAACACCGTGCCGGAACTCCGCCATCTCGGCATGTGCCACTACGGACACCCCCAAGCACAACGCAAGCGCCCACCACAGTCGGACTGCCATCCGCATATAGATCCCGTCGCGTCGCCTCAACCCCGCACGACCTCACCGTACGCCCCCGCCCCATCCTCGTCCCACTCAGGCCATTTCGCCGTCAGGCCCTCCGCTTCCGCCTCCAGTCTCAGATAGTGCGGCGCGCCCTCCGGCGCGGGTAGCTCGACTTGGCGCTCGCCCGCGCCGGGGGGGAGCGCGATCTCCGCCACGCCGACCCGGCCGGTGTCGCTCCCGATCGTCACCCGGCAGGCAGCCGGCCGGGGGGTCCGGAAGCGGAGCAGCCACCGCTCGCCCTCGCGGAGGATCCGGGGCGACTCGATCAGGGGCCCCGGACGGTCCTCGACGATCCGCAGGAGGCACGGGGAGTCGGTCGCGAGCACCCGCACACGGAGCGTCGTCGCCGTCCGTGCCACAACCTCGACCGGGACCTCGCGATCGCGCAACGGGTCGTAGGCCGTGACCCGGGCGCCCTCGCCCCGGAGGTTGGTGAGATCGAGGACGAGCGGCTCGGGCGGCATGTCGGTGCGGGCCGGATCCTCCGGCGCGAGATCGGGCTGCCAGACCTGCATCACGTCGCGGGTCATCACGTAGTAGGCGACGATGAACTCGTCGGCCCGGAGCTGGAAGGGCAGGAACGCCAGGATCGCGCGGTTCGGCAGGGACGGGTGCTCGGGCGTACCATCCCCGAGGAAGGCGAAACGCTCCTCGGGCTCCTCGACCCGCGCGAGCGCAATGGCCCGCGTGAGCGCCAGCGGCTCCGCGCCCTCGAACGCCCGCGCGAGGTTGCCGGTGGCGCGCATCGCCGGGCTTGCCAGGTCGCCCGCATCGGCAGGCAGGGCTCCGTCGCCGGCTTTGACGGCCTCGAGGAAGCGGTCGGAGACGAGGCCGAGCCAGCCATCGCCGCCCGCCGCCGCGTACAGGGTCACGAAGCCCATGCCCTTGTGGAGGAAGCAGGTCAGGGTGCGCAGCGTCGTCTTGCCCTTCACATGCAGCGCCACGTCCCGCGGGACGTCCGGGTCGCGCTCGTTGGGGGCGATCCCCGTCTCGGTGATCCACATGGCGGGCGGGTCGCCGCCCGGGGGGTGTGTGAAACGCCCGTGCTGGGCGCCGTAGATGTCGGTTGTGAAGGGGCTGACATCGCGGATGATGTGCTCGGTCTGCAGCGCGCAGAGGGAGTACTCCGGGAAGTAGCAGCCGAACGTGGGCCGGAAGTAGGAGCCCTGCTCCACGGAGCCGTCGGGCCCCCCGAGCGCATCGAGCGGCTGGAGCCCGTAGGCCCCCTGCCCGTCGTCGGCCTCCGGGAAGCGGCGCGAGACCGGGTAGGGGTGCTTGTCGATCGCGCCGAGACCCGGCGGCGCGAGGCTGCCCGCGCCCCACGGCCACTGGTTGTTGAAGCCATCCCCCACCCGCACGCCCGGGAGGCCGCTCGCCGGGTCGTTCACGTACGCGACGGTGCGGCGGAGCATCTCGCCGATCGGCCACTCGCGGTCGCCCAGCAGGGGCGGCTCGTAGTAGTTCTTGATGTGGAGGAAGCTCGAGCCGAAGGTCAGCTCGTTCCACACCTCCAGGTCGAAGCCCGCGTCGGCGGCCCCCTCGGTCCCCAGCACCCGGCGCGCATTCGTGGCGATCGTCGCCGCGTAGGTGACCCACCCCCGCAGCGTCTCCTCGGCAGCCGGGTTGGGCGTGCCGTCCGCGAGCGTCAGCGGGCTGAAGGGCTGGTACTTGAGGACCGAGGCTTCGACCTCCCCGGCCTCGAGCGCCGCGGGCAGCGGCCGGCTGAGCCGCGCGACGCCCGTCGCCGGGTCGACCGCGGTGATCAGCACGCGCGCGGCCCAGTAGTCGCCGAAGCCGTTGAAGCCGGTGTAGAGGGGGACGACCTCGGCTGGGTTCCCGAGTGTCACCGTCGTCGCGCCGGCTTCCGCCGGCGCCGTGAGCCGCAGCCGCACCGAGCGGATCGGGCAGGGGTAGCCGTGGTGCGCGTTGAGCAGGAACAGCGGGCGCAGACCGTGCCGGCGGCAGGCGCCGACGACGCGCTCGAAGGCCTCGGGGTTCGCGAGCAGCGCCGGGTCGTCGTACCGGAGCGAGCCCCAGCCGAACTCGACCCGCACGCGCCGGAAGCCGTGCTCGGCGAGGTGGCGGCAGACCGCGTCCGCGTGCTCCGGCGGCACGTTGAGGTTGATGCCGATCCCCTCGAGCAGGCGCGCGGCGGGTTGGGTGTCCACGTACGCGCGCCAGGGCTGGTGCCAGTAGGAGCGGTGCCCGAAGGCGAGGTCGAGCTGCTGGCGCGGGTCGGCGTAGGGCTCCAGCACGCCCTGTGCCCGAACGCCCGCGCACGCCGCCAGGCACAGCGCCGCCCCCATGAGGCCCAGCGTCGCCCGCAACCTGCTCACCGGATCCTCCGATCACTCGTCCGACCCGCGGAGTCTCGCCCGGACCGCCTGCCGCACGAGGCGGCTACGGCGGGAAGACGCTCACCGTCTCGCCGCGATCGGGCGCCGTGGCGGGATAGGTCACCGACTCGCCTCCCGAGGCGGTCTCGACGTACCACTCGAAGCTCCCGCCGCCGTACTCGCGGGGAGTCAGCTCGACGAGGTAGACACCTCGTCCGGCCGAAGGGACCGGCCGCGCCGCGTAGGACTTCGCGCCGAGCGGGCGCCAGTGCATCGTGACCCCGCGGACGGGCGTCTCCGAGAGCACGATCGCCCGCAGCCGCAAGCTCTCGCCCGCGCGGAGCCCGCTGCGGGGGTTGAGGACTGTCAGCCGGAGGGGGCCGCGGTAGTCGGACCGCATCCGTGCCTCGGGCGGCAACGGCGCGCCGAGCAGCGCCTCCAGCTCCGGCTCGGCGTCGAAGACCGCGGGGGGGAGGCAGTGCGTCTCCCAGTTCATCACCGTGCCCAGCTCGCCGGTGCTGGTGATCGTCGCAAGCAGCGCATCGGAGCCCTCCTCGGCCGCGCGGACCAGCGCGACGCGAGCCGGCAGCGCGACCTCGCGCGCGAGGCTCCTCCGGGTTGCGGGGTCCTGCTCGGCGCGCACCCGGTCGAGCGCCGTGTTCATCGCCGCCCAGAGGCACGCGACCTTAGTCTGGGCGCGGGCGAACCGGAACTGCGCGAGCCAGTACTCGTAGCGCGCGCGGTCGCCGGGGCTCGCGATCGGACCGCCGAGCCGCTCCAGCTCCTCGACGAAGCCGTACTGCCGGCGCATCTGCTCCCACGGGGTCGGCTCGGGCATGAGCCCGCCGGGGCCGTTCGTCCAGACCGAGGCGAAGGGGAAGCGGCCGTCGAGCCGGGCGAACAGCTCGCCGATCGACGGACCCGCGGCCGGTCCGAACTCGACGGTCGCCCAGTCGCGGTAGAAGTCGAGCGCGCTCACGCCCCGGCGCTCTCCGGCGTCGGCGGGCTCCGGGTCGGCCGCGTAGAGCCCGGCCCCGGGGCCGCCGCAGTCGATCCCCCGGTGGATCCCCTCCCCCTCGACCTCGATGGCCGCGATGCACGGGTACTCGACCCGGCGACCGAAGCCGACCCGCAGCCAGCCGTCCCGAACCTCGATCCCCTCGTAGCGGAAGTCGAGCGCGCGGTCCTTGCCGACGCGGGCGAAGACATCGAGCCCCTCGAGGACCGTGCGGCCCTGGAGGAGCACGTCGAAGACGCGCACGCCCGCCGCGTCGTAGGCCGGCTCGCAGAACCGGAGCGTCACCGTGTAGGAGCCGTTCGGCAGCGCGAGCCGGTAGCCCGAGACGTTGTAGCGGACGGTCCGGTACAGAACGTCCTCGTCGGTATCGGCGAACTCGCTCTGGGGGAAGGCCGCGACCTGGCCGCCGAGAGGACCCTCACGCATCTCGGCCGGGGCTTCGTGGGGGGCCGGCCAGTCCTCCTGCTCCCAGGCGGCGCGGGCGAGTGCGGCGGCGTTCATCGCGAGCACGCGGGTCCGCCAGTGGATCCCCATCAGCCCGTTGCAGCCGTACGCGCGGGCGTCCATCGCGTCCTGGCGCATCCGTCCCGCCCAGAGCTGCGGGGTGAGCAGCGCCGAGTCGTCCTCGAGCCACGGGATCGCCCACTTACCCTCGCGCCCGACCGCGGCGAAGCCGGGCTCGACCGGGTCTCTCCCGATCCGCCGGTTGATGCAGCTCAGCGCGACCTCCGGCGGGAGGGTTCTGTCGAAGAGGGAGCGGTCATACTCCGGGCCGAGGACCCAGCCGCAAGTCGCGAGCCCGAACGGCGCCCCCACGCGACGGTGGGCCTCGAAGGCCGCCTCGAGATCATCGAGCGTCGCCTGGACCTGCTCCGGCGCCGTCCCCGACCACGTCCAGCCCTCGGGCGTCCAGAACCAGTAGTAGTCGACGGGGTA
>CAZRDB010000123.1:0-15177 GCA_964598695.1 uncultured Armatimonadia bacterium | reverse complement strand
TAGGCCAGCACCACGCCCTCGGGCCCCGCCTCGGGCCGTCCATCGGGCTCGACGCGGATCCGGCGGATGGTGGAGACGTCGGCCGTGGCAGAGGAGAGCGCCAGGCACACGGGGCCGTCGAAGACCGCGCCGAGGGGGGGATCGCCGGCCGGGCCGCGCTCGATCCGCAGCCCGGAGCGGAAGGTGACCTCGACCGTCTCCGTCCCCTGCCAGACCCGATCGATGACGAGCCGTCCCGGCTCCGCGCCGGCGTAGCGGCGTCCGTCGCAAACGGCGACGACCTCCTCGGCCCAGGCCGGCACCCGGAGCGCGAGCGCGAAGCGCTCGGGCCGTTCAGCCGCGAGGGTGAGCGTCGCCCGGCGGGTGCGGGGGAAGTCGCTGGCGATCTCGATCCGCACGCCCCGCTCGCGCAGATGGACGACCGCCTGGGGGTAGAGATTGACCTCGACGCGGTCGCCCTCGGTGGTGACGATCCAGCGTCCGAGCTGGCCCAGGGCCCACTGGCCCCACAGCGAGCAGCAGCCGGGGTTCTCGCTGCCGTATGCGCCGTCCCAGCCCTGCCACTCCTTGCCCCCGACCACCTCCTGGCCGAAGCCTCGATGGCCGAAGCCGCCCGTGTGGAACTGGTTCATGAAGAAATGGTTGGTGAGGGTGCGCTCGGCATCGTCGAGGTAGCCGATCTGCCCGGTGACCGAGTAGGCCATCAGGCTCGCGACGATGTAGTCGGAGAGCCCGCAGCCCTCGTCCTGCGCGGAGGCGGGCATCGCCTCGGGCAGTCCTCCGCTGACGGTGCGGCTCTCCCGGCACCAGGTCAGGTAGTCCTCGGCGCGGGCGAGGACCTCCGGGTCGCCGGTGACGCGGTACAGGTCGAGGACGCCGCGGCACATCGAGAGGCTGTGGTGGGTGTGTCCGCTCCGGCCGACGTGGCGGGACAGCGCGCGGGCCAGGTCGAGAGCCCACGTGTCGCCCCCAACCTCGTAGAGGGCCACGAGACCGTCGAGGCAATGGCCGTAGAAGCAGTGGAGCCCGCCGTTCTCGGCCTCGCGCCAGGTCGGCGCCGCCTGCTCGAAGTACCGCGCGAGTCCCCGCGCGGCCTCGAGGTAGCGCGCCTCGCCGGTGTCGAGGTACGCGTCGACCATCCCGCGGAGCGCGAAGGCGTGGCCGGAGGGGACCCGGCCGTCCTTCTGGTCGATCGGCAGGGCGGGGCCCAGGTCGCCCCGATGGTTCTGGAGGGGGAGCACGGCCTCGGCGACCTCGGCCCGGCTGCGGGCGGCCGGCGTCCAGCCCTTCGCCTGCGCCCCGCGCAGGAGGGTGAACCAGCGGCCCACCTGGTCGCCCGGCCAACCGACCCACAGGGCGCCCGGCTCGCCGGTGATGTTCGAGCGGAAGCTGCTGATCGGGTAGCGGTCGGGCCGGGTGAGGATGTTCGCGGTGGCGGCCATGTAGCGGGTCGCAAGCTCGTCGCGGTACTCCACGTCACCCGGTGCGAGGGGGGCGTGGTACGCGGGAGTCGAAGTGAGGAGGAGCGAGGCTAAGCCCGAGAGGATCGCGCTCTGCATGTGACCATTCCCCAAGGCAGTGTGTCGATAGGATGCCCGATGGGCACGCCCCCCTTCGTGGGGCGGCCGATGATCCCTGCCGCCCGGCCCATCGGTCGCGAGAGGGAAAGCACCGGCCGCATGGAATCCCCAGGCAGCACAGACCGCCCGGCGCGGTCGCACGCGCCGCCGGAGATCGGGGTTCCGCGATGCGCTGCCGCCGTGTCCTCGTGGCATGGTCGCTCCTGCTCTTCCCCCTCCTCGTTCGAACGGCTCCGGCCGCTCCGTGGGTGGCCTCCGAGCCCCTCGCCGACGTCCGTCGCATGGTCGAGGAGGACTGGCGGAGACACGACGCCCAACGGCTCGCCCAGCTCACGCAGCCGAGCACGCTCCGCCTGCCCGGCGGTGTCGTTGAGTGGCCCGGTCTGACGACGCGCGCGGGCCTGGTCGTGCCGCGCCTTGCGCCGCCCACCCTCGACGGCGTCCCGGAGGACGACTGCTGGCCGCGCGGCCTGACCATCGAGCCCGAGGCCGATTGGATGCCCCGCTACCGGCTGTGCCACGACCTCGAGCGGCTGTATGTGGCCGCGGAGCTGCCGCGCGGCTGGGCGCCGGCGTTCCGGGGCGAGGCGACAGGGCTCGACGCGGCCGGGGCGGTCGACGGGGTGCGGAACGGCCTCTACGCCTTCCACACCGGCGGCGACCCCGACCCGTGGTGGCAGGTCGATCTCGGCGCGTCGACGCCGATCGGACGGGTCGTCGTGTACAACCGGCTCGACTACGCGCCCGGGCTGCACAACGCCGACAGCCTGAGGGTCCTCGTCTCCGACGATGCCGCGACGTGGCGCGAGGTGTACCGCAACCCGGGGACGTTCTTCGGCGGGGTCGACGCCACCGGCCCCCTCCAGGTCTCGTTCGAGGCTCTCACCGCGCGCTACGTCCGGCTCCAGGCGCCCGCGCCGGGCGGCGTCTTGTTCCACCTCGACGAGGTCGAGGTCTACCGTGCCGACCGGCCCGAGGAGAACGTGGCGCTCCACCGGCCGGCGACGCAGAGTTCGCTGAGCATCTGGTCGCGAGGCGGCCCCTCGGCGCCGGCGCTCCTCGAGTATGCCGGGCGCCGCGTGACGCTCGCCCCGAATGGAGCCGCCCTTCTCCTCGATGGCGCGGCCCTCGCGGAGGGCGCGACGCGCATCGCGGGCGACCGCGTGACGGCCGAGTTCGCGATCCCCCTGCGCGATGCGACGGGGGCGCTGCCGGGCGCCGTGCGGCTGGCGCGGGCGACACCCACCGCGTTCTCGCTCGGAGGGGAGTGGGAGCTTCGCTGGCCGGAATCGCCGGCGCTCGGGTTCGGCCGCAACCGGGTGACGCTCACGCTCGTCGCCCCGGGCCCACTCGCGGAGCCGGTCACGATCCGACCCGAGTTCGTGGTGCTCACGCCCTTCGGGATCGAGCGGAGGATGGGCGACCCGGTCGTCGCGCGGGACCCGGGCCCGGTCGAGGTGGCCGGAAGTCTCGCGCTCGAGGGCCCCGCCGCGCTCGTGCTGCACGCGAGCCAGGGGCCGGTCGAGTGGACCGACAGCCGGGCCTTCCTCGCGGCGCCGGCCGAGGAGTGCCTCCGCCGAGCCCGCGCGCTGCTGCGGGAGGCGCGTCTGCCGGCTCCTCCGTCACTGGGGGCCCTGGAGGACGAGGCACGAGCGTTCTCGGTGCGGGAGCTGCAGGTGGGCGCCGATCCCGACGGTCGTGACGGCCTGTACCTGCGCTGCCGATGGCTCGCGCGCGCGCTGGCGCTCGAGGCCGCGGGCGTGGATCGCCTGCTGTTCACCACGCGCCACACGCAGCAGGCGTACCCCGACGTCTGTCTCAACCACATGCCGTGGGTCTCGCGCCCGGGCGGCGACCTCCAGGTCCTCTCGCTCCGTGCGCCCGCGTGGGAGCCCGAGGCGATCCTGCGGGGCCGGCTCGGGCCGGGCCACGTCCACGGCTACGCGCTCAACTGGGACGCCCGTCGCGTCGTCTTCGGCTACGCCGCCGCGCGGAGCGCCGATCCTGTCGCCGGCTGGCTCGACCGCGCCACGAGCTACACCCTGCGCCGGACCGAGGAACCGATCCACCTCTACGAGATCGGGATCGACGGCGGGGGCTTGCGCCAGCTGACGAGCGGCCCCTGGAGCGACCTCGACCCGACCTACCTCCCAAGCGGCGACATCGCCTTCGTCTCGGAGCGTTGCGGCTACTCGCTGCAGTGCAACGAGAACGACAAGGACGAAACCTCCTGCAACCTCTACCTGCTCGCGCGGGACGGGACGATCAAGCGGCTGAGCGACACCAAGGACGGCGACTACCTCCCCCACCCGCTCGCGAATGGCCTGCTGGCCTACACGCGGTGGGAGTACCAGGAGCGCTCGTTCGCGAACATCCAGTCGATCTGGGTGGTGCGGCCCGATGGCACGGGGGCCGACGCGCTGTACAAGCAACACCTCAGCAACCCGTGGGGGCTGGAGGAGACGCGCTCGATCCCCGCGAGCCCGAAGCTGGTGGCGATCGCGACGGGCCACCACACCCTCCCGGTCGGCCCGCTGGTGGTGGTCGATCACAAGAGAGGGATCAACGCGCCCGAGGCGATGCGGCTCGTGACACCCGGGTCGGTCTCACCCGAGGGGGGGATGGAGGGCCTCGCCGTGCATGAGGGCGGCGTGCAGGGCCTCGGGGGGCTGTACGCGACCCCGTGGCCGCTCTCGGAGGCGAGCTTCCTCGTCGCCTACACCTACGGCGGGATGACCGACGAGAACGGCTACGGGCTCTATCTCGTGGACGTGTACGGCACGCGGGAGCTGCTGTACCGCAACCCCGGGATCTCCTCCTTCAGCCCGACGCCGCTGCGCCCGCGGGAGCGCCCTCCGGTACTGGCCGACGCGCGGATCGCGGGCCAAACCGACGCGACCTGCGTGGTCACCGACATCTACGAGGGTCTGCCCGAGGTCCCGCGCGGCACGATCCGGTACCTGCGGATCACCCAGGGGCTGGCCTGGCCGTACACGCTGGAGGCCGGGGGGCTGCGGTACGAGCCCGACGTGAAGACGCGGATGATCAACTGGAACCCGGCCCGCGTACTGGGGACGGTGCCGGTCGAGGAGGACGGCAGCGCGCACTTCCGCCTTCCGGCCGACACGGCGGTCTTCTTTCAGGCGCTCGACGAGCGTCACCGCGAGGTGCGGCGGATGCGCTCGTTCATCAGCTTCCAGCCGGGCGAGCAGCGCTCGTGCAACGGGTGCCACGAGACGCGGGGCCTGGCGCCGTCGAGCCCGGCCGTGCCGGTCGCGGCGACGCGGCCGCCCAGCCCGCTCGTCCCCGCGCCATGGGGAGACGGCGCGGTGAGCTACCTCCGCGATGTCCAGCCCGTGCTCGACCGCAACTGCGTCGGCTGCCACGGCGGCCTGACGCCGCCCAACGGCGTCGATCTGAGCGGGGGGCTCGAAGGCGCCGAGAACCGCTCGTGGCTCACGATCAACCGTCTGGGCCTCGTCGTGCGCTCGAGCATGTCCGACGACGCCCGGATCACGCCGCCCTGGGCGTTCGGCTCGGTGAAGAGCCGGCTCATCGAGGTGCTCGACACGACGCACGCCGACCGCGTTCACCTGACTGAGGACGACTGGCTGCGGCTCGTGACCTGGGTGGACGTCAACGCGCCGTACCACGCGGAGTTCCTGGATCGCCGCGCCGCCGTGGTTCCGTACGACCCCGCGGCCGACGTGCAGCTCCACGCGCGGCTCGCCGAGGTCCACGCGCGCCGTTGCGCCGAGTGCCATGACCCGGCGACGGTCAGTGGGAGCTGGTGGATCGACCTGCGGGCGCCGGAGCACTCGGGCTTCCTCGCCGCGCCGCTCGCGAAGTCCGCCGGAGGAACCGAGCGCTGCGGCCGGGCCGTGTACGCCTCGGAGACCGACTCCGACTACGCCGAGGTCCGCAGGCTGGTCGAGGAGGCGGTCGCGCAGGCGTGGGCTCGCCCGCGGCGCGACGTGGCGACGCTGGAGCCGGCGCGCGCCGCGGCTGCCGTCACCGAGTGAGGGCGGCGGCGCCCTCGTCCGGGTCGCCGTCGAGCACCGCGCGGACGGCCGTCGCGAGGCGGCTCAGTGAGCAGGGCTTGAGCAGGACCCGGGAGACGGGGGCGATCCCCTCCTGTCCGGGGTCGAGGCGCTGGCTGTAGCCGGTGATCAGGAGGAAGCGAGCGCAGGGGCGGATCCGACGGATCCGGGCAGCCAGTTCGAGCCCCGTCATGCCCGGCATGGTCTGATCGCTCACGACGAGGTCGTAGGCGTCGGGATCGGCGAGGAAGGCCCCGAGCGCGCTCTGGCTGCTCGTGTGCGGATCGACGGTGTAGCCCAACGATTCCAGAATGCGCTGCGTCGCCAGCACCAGCGCCCCTTCGTCGTCGACGAGCAGCACGTGCTCGGCCCCGCGGGGGACGGCCTGCGCGTCGTCGCCGTCCTCGGGCGCCTCCGGTCGCAGCTCCGTGCAGGGGAGCAGGACGGTGAACGTGCTGCCGACGCCCTCCTCGCTCTCGACCGTGATGGCGCCGCCGTGGCTCTCGACGATCCCGTGGCTCATCGAGAGGCCGAGGCCGGTGCCCTCGCCCTGCGGCTTGGTCGTGAAGAAGGGCTCGAAGATCCGTTCTCGGACCTCGGGCGGCATCCCGCACCCGGTGTCCCGGACGCGGAGCCGTACGTAGTCGCCGGCCGGGAGGCTCGTCTCGTCGCCGGGGCCGATCCGGTACGGGTCGACTGAGAGTTGGAGCAGGCCGGAGCCGTCTCGCATCGCGTGGTGGGCGTTGGTGCAGAGGTTGACCACCACCTGGTGGATCTGGGTCGCGTCGGCGAGGACGGGCCGGCAGGTGTCGGCGATCCGCTCCTCGATTCGGATCGTGCTGGGCAGCGAGGAGCGCAGGAAGCGTGCCGCCTCGCGCACGATGGGCTCGATCCGCACGGCGGCCGCCTCGCGCGGCGCCTGCCTGGTGAAGGTGAGGATCTGCCGCACGAGGCCGCGCGCGCGGTCGGAGGCGGCCAGGATGTGGTCGAGGTGCGCGAGCCCGGTCTCGTCGTGCGCGCCCCGCAGCTTGGCGAGTTCGGCGTAGCCGACGATGGCGGCGAGGATGTTGTTGAAGTCGTGCGCGATCCCGCCGGCCAGGATCCCGAGGCTCTCGAGTCGCTGGTTCTGGTGGATCTGGGCCTCGAGGCGTCGCCGCTCGTCGACCGCGCGCCGGCGGACGACCAGCTGCCACATCCCCTGCATGAGCAGCGTCAGCTCGCGCACGTCGGTGTCGTCGTACTCCTCGACCTTGTTGCCGACGCCGGCGACCACGACGATCCGCTCGCCGTCGAGCACGGGGACGTTCATGTGCCGCACGACGCGGACATGGCCCTCGGGCACGCCTCGCTTCCAGGGGTTGGCCGCTTGGTAGTCGTTGGTGATGACCGGCTTGCGCTGGCGGACCGCCTCGCCCCACAGGCCGGTGGTCGCGACGGGGTAGACGAGTGTTCGGTCGTGCACGGCGCACTCGCCCATCGCCTCGCTCGACCACGAGTGCATGATCAGGGTCTCTTCCGACGCGTCGAGGAAGGCGACGTAGCCGATGCGGCTCTGGGTGATCTCGACGGCCGCCTCGAGCGCGAAGTCGGTGATGCTCTGCTCGTCGGCCTCCGTCATCGCGTTGAGCCGCAGCAGCGCCTCGAGCCGCACCTCGGCAAGGCGCAGGGCATCGCTGGTTCGCTTGCGCTCGGTGATGTCACGGATCGCGGCCACAGCCCTCGAGTCGGGGCTTCCCGGCGACCCGGCCGAAGCCAGCGAGGCCTCGAACCACCGCGAGCCATCGTCGCCCTCGAAGCGGTAGACCAGCGGGGCGGGCTCCCCGCCGGCGACGGCGCAGGCGAGCGCCTCGAGAGCCCGTTCATCGTCAGGCGAGAGCAGCAGGTCGCGAATGTCGCGGCCGACCATCGCCTGCGTGAAGACCTCCGACGAGCGCGACGCCCCCGGGTGAACGGCGACCACCACGCCCTCGGGACTCAGCTCCACGAGGGCGTCGGGAAGCGCCTCGACGGTGGCGCTGAGCCGCTCATGCGCGCGCTGCAGCTCCTCCTGGGCCTGACGCCGCTCGGTGATGTCGGTGAACATCGCGCAGGAACCGACGATCTCGCCGCGGACATCGCGCACGGCGCTGGCCGAGACGGCGCACCAGCAGGCCGAGCCGTCGGCGCGGCGGAGCCGACGCTCGTAGGCCTCGGGAAGGCCGCTCCGACGCGTCGCCATGCGGGCCTCGTGGTCGGCGAGATCCTCCTCGAAGAGCAGGTCGGCCAGCGGGCAACCGACGACCTCGTACTCGGTGCGGCCGACCATCGCGAGCAGGCGGCCGTTTGCGAAGACCACGCGCCCGTCGAGATCGGCCTCGACGATGCCCTCGTTCGCGGTGCGGATGATCTGGCGCAGGCGCTGCTCGCTCTCCTCGGCCGCATGGAGGGCGGAGCGAAGGACGGTCACGGAGCGCTGGTGTCCGAACAGACCGGTGACCCGCCCCTCGGCATCGCGGAGCGGCATCTTGGTGGAGAGCGTGTAGTCGAGGCTGCCATCGGGCCGCTCGGTGCGCAGCTCGCGCTCGCGGTAGCCGACTCCCGTCCGCATGATCTCCTGCTCGTCCTCGAAGAACCGCCGCGCCGAGACGGGGCCCAGGAGGTCGAGGTCGCTCTTGCCGATCAGCTCGGACTCATCGCCCACGCGCATGGCCTCGACGGCGAGTCGGTTCGCCACCACGAAGCGGCTGTCTCGATCCTTCACCCAGGCGCGATCGGGCAGGTTGTCGATCAGGGTGCGGAGGGCGAGTCGCTCGTCGGCAAGCTCGGCTCGGATGCGTGCATGCTCGGTGACATCGCGGAGGACCAGCGCATCGGCGCCGAGCGCGGCATCGGGCGCGCGGAGCCGCGTGGCCAGAACGTGGTAGGTGCGGACCTCGCCGTCCTCCGGCCCCCAGGTGACCTGCGCCTCGCCTCCGTCGCCAAGCGCGGCCTCGAGGCGACCGGCGAGCGATGGCGCGAGGTCGCGGAGCGGCCGTCCGACGGCCTCGCCCCGGGCGCGCGCGAGCAGCCGAAGCGCCGCGGGGTTGGCGTCGAGGACATCGCCCCGCGTTCCGATGACGAGCACGGCATCCTCGGTGCGCTCGATCAGCAGCTCGCGTGAGAGCGCTGCCAGGCGCCCGGGGCGCTCGCGGGTGAGCAGGTAGGCGCAGGCGGTCCAGACCGTCGCGATCGCGGCGTAGCGGGCGACGACGAGCCGGCCGGGGCCCAGCTCGGGGAGGAAGGAGGCGACTCCGGCCAGCAGGGCCACCACCGGTCCGGTGAGCAGCGCCAGGGGGCGGCTCCGAACCACGCGCTCCGACCGCGCCGCCCTCCGGACCAGCACGAAGGCGCACAGGCACGAGCACAGCGCGCCGTACCACAACAGCGCGCTGTAGGCGGCCCCCGGGGTCTTGGCGATCTCGCCCGGCCCGATCGGGGCGCGCCCTTCCACCCAAAGCAGCCGGTGGAGGTCGTTGGTGGCCGAGGCGGCCGCACTCAGCAGCGCCGGCACGAGGCCCCCGAGCCACAGCCACAGGCGCCGCACCGGCAGGCCCGGGTTGCCGTACCGGAACAGCAGATAGACCCACGCGGCGGCGAGGAAGCCACCCACGCCGTGGCCCAAGGCATCGAGCACCCGCTTGGGCAGGGGGGAGACGAGGAGCGCCTCGGCCAGCGGACAGGCGGCGAATGCGGCGGCCGCTCCGAGCAGGACGACAGAGAACCGCTGCCACTCCGTCATGCCGCGGGGCCGGGTCGACGCGATCAGCACCGCGGCCCAGCCGAGTGACACGAGCGAGGCCGCGAGGGCCACCAACAGGTTTGTGGTGAACGGGTGCTCCACCGCACTCCTCCGTCGCGACCGCCCCAACCAGGCGATCGCGAACCACGTGCGGCACGGCGAGAGCCGGCGGCCGCGCCCCCGGACGCCCGAACGCGGTGTGGCGGCACAGGCGCCTGTCCCTCGAGCCCGCGCATCCGGGACGGAGCGCACCCGCCGCATTCGCCGGGACGCCGCACGCTCCTTCCCTGCCCCGTGCGGGCCCCGGCGAGGCAGGCCGAGACGGCCCCGCGGCGAACAAGCGATCAGGCCACGTACGCAAGCAGTGCAGGCGAAGGGGTGTCGCGATCGTGAGTCTCCACACAACCCGCTAATGCGACGGACTTCTGGCCGCGCACGGTCTTGCCCCACTACCGAGCCAGGCGGCGCGGCCGGTCCTCTCGGGCGACCGCCCGTACGAGGTCCGGTTCGAGGCCTGTGAGGCCCGCTTCGTGCGAGTCGTGTTCTGGGGCAGCGCCTCGGGCCAGCAGCCGTGCGTCGACGAGCTGGAGGTGCGAGGCCCCACCGGCGACGACAACCTCGCGGCCGGCGCCGAGGCCTCGGCCTCTTCGTGCATCACCGGCTACGTCGCCCATGCCGTCGAGCACCTCAACGACGGCGCCTACGGCAATGCGGCAAGCTGGATCCCCGCGACCGTGGGCGAGGAGTGGGCCCAGATCGCGCTCCCGGCGCCCACGGTGGTGTCGAGCGTCGTGCTCTCGCGCGACCGAACGGGCGCCTTCACCGACCGCGTGCCCAACGTCTTCGAGGTTCGCCTCTCGATGGATGGCAGGGAGTGGACGACGGTCCAGCGCGTCGAGGCCCTCGTCCTCGGGCGCGGCTCGCGGGCCGACTCGGCCGCCCCACCGCTGCCGATCCCGCCCGCCCCGAGCTTCGACGCCTCCGGCCGCCTCGGCGCGGCTCCGGTCGCGCCGGCCGCGGCCGCACCGACCGTTGACGCTCTCGGCTACGCGAACCTCGCGCTTCGGCCGGACGCGAGGGCCGCGGCCTCCTCGCTGCTGGGCGATGGCGCCCACCCGATCCACCAGGTGGCACACCTCAACGACGGCCTGGGCGGTAACGACCATAGCTGGATCTCGAACGGGGAGCCCTCGTGGGCCGAGATCGACCTCGGCGCCGAGTACACCGTGTACCGCGTCGCGGCGGCGAGCGACCGCGAGGGCCGGTTCGGCGACCGCGGCGCGAGCGTCTTCCGCGTGCTGACCGCCACGGAGTACGGCGCCGACTCGTCGGCCCCGAGCTGGCACGAGGTCTGCGCGAGCAAGGGCGAGCGGGTGATCCAGGGCCGGACCGAGTTCCTCTTCGAGCCCATTCGAGCCCGCTGGGTGCGGATCGCGCTGGAGCAGGCCCAGACCCAGGCTCGGCTCGACGAGATCGAGGTCTACGGCGCGGCGGGGGAGATCCCGCGCGAGAAGGTCGCGGGGGCGATCGCCGAGGCCGCGACCGGGCCTGTCGGGATGACCGAGCGCGAGCTGCTCGAGTACGCCTTCCTCGGCGAGGAGCACGCCTGGCTCAAGACCTACGGCCGGGCCGACCTCGACCCGGGGCTCGTGCCCTACAACGGCCGTGTGCGGGAGTACCCCCGCCACGTGGACGACGACCTCCTGCCGCTTCCCACCGTAGCGACCCAGCCCTCGCTCGACGGCCGGCTGGACGACCCGTGCTGGCAGTGGGCCTCGCGCGGCGTTGCCCGCGTCGCCCACCCGTACGACTTCGCCCGGGGGCCGCTCGTGACCCAGGCCGTCCGCGCCGCGCGCGCCTCCGACCACCTGCTGCTGGCGATCGAGGCCGATCGCGTGCTGAGCGCCCACCTCGCCCTCGTCTCGACCGGCGACTGGCGGAGCTGGGGCGCGCTCACGCTCACCGATGGGGGCCTCGCCTGGAACGTCTACGACGGCCACGGGGCGCTCGCCGAATCCACGCCGGTGGAGGGCGCGTGGAACGCGACGGCAACGGTCGTCGAGTGTCGGATCCCCCTCGCGCGGCTCACCGGGATCGAGGAGGCCGGCCTTCGTGTCGGTCTCGGCGTGGGTGGCCGCCACACGGCGGCCGCGGGACGCCCCGTGCACTTCGTCTGCGCCCCGCTCGCGGTGGCCCAGGTCGGCGAGTGCGTCGGCGACCGCGTGCGCGTTCGGCTCGCGGCGCCCGAGGGCGGCGATCGCCGCGAGGTGACCGCCGTCGCGGGGAGCGAGCAACGGGAGGTCTCGCTGGCGCCCGGCGAGAGCCAAGAGCTGGAGTTCTCGGCCGAGCCGGGGCCGATCGGTCCCCAGCTCGACCTGCAGATCGCGACCGGGGCGGGCGAGGTCTACGCGCTGCACGCGTTCCGCTACGACCCGCTCGAGCGCACCCTGACGCTGGCGCGGCAGGTCCGCGCCATGCTCGCCGGCGAGGGCGCGGGCCCGGCGAACGCGGCCGGCGTGCTGCGCGATCTCGAGACAAAGCAGAGGGCCCTGCGCGAAGCGGCGCCCGATCTCCGGACGGAGCGGGCCGCCTTCTACGAGGCACGCTGCACCAAGCGCGACTGGTTGCTCCGCCACCCGAGCCTGGCCCAGCTCGACCGCGTGCTGTTCGTGAAGCGCATGCCCTTCATGCCCTCGCACATCTACACCGACTACACCGACGCGCCGTTCCGCCCGGGCGGGGCGATCTGCCGGATCGACACGCCGGTCGAAGGGGGCCGGCTCGCGCCCGAGAAGGCGTCGGTCACGCGACTGTTCGAGTCTGGTGGGGGCATCGCGCGCGATCCCGCCGCGACGTGGGACCTGTCGCGCATCTACTTCAGCTACCGCCCCGCGGCCGACGGCTACTACCACGTGCTGTCGATGGCCCCGGACGGGAGCGACCTGAAGCAGCTCACCGACGGCCCGTTCCACGACCTCTACCCCTGCCCGCTGCCCGACGGCGATCTCGCGCTGATCACCACCCGCTGCGCCGCGCGCGTCTTCTGCTTCCGCTGGACCTCCTCGGTGCTGTTCCGCATGAAGGCCGACGGCAGCCACCTCCGGCCGCTGTCGTTCTCGAGCCTGAGCGAGTGGGCGCCGTCGGTCATGCGCGACGGCCGGCTGATCTGGACCCGGTGGGAGTACATCGACAAGGGCGCCGACTTCTCGCAGTCGCTGTGGACGATCCGTCCGGACGGGACAGAGCCCGAGCTGGTCTTCGGGAACACGATCATCCAGCCCAACGGCTACGCCTGCGGCCGTGAGGTACCCGGCACGAGCGAGATCTCGTGTACGCTGGTCAGCCACTTCGGCGACATCAACGGGCCGATCGCCCTGGTCGACACGCAGAAGGGCCGGTTCAACCCCTCGGCGATCACGAGCATCACACCCGAGGTGCCGTGGCCGGGGATGTGGCCGTCGACGGAGTGCTTCCGCGACCCGGTGCCTCTCTCGCGCGACCTGATTCTGTGCTCCCACGCGCCGCGCGACGTCTTCGGCCTGTACGTGATCGACCGCTTCGGCAACCGCGAGGTGCTCCACCTCGACCCGACGATCGGGAGCATGGCGCCGACCGTCTTCCACCCGACGGAGCGGCCGCCGGTGTTGCCCGACAACGTGAAGCCCGACGCCCCGCCCATCGGCCGGTTCGCCCTCCTCGATGTCTACAAGGGGATCGAGCCCGAGGTCCCGCGCGGCAGCGTGAAGTGGCTGCGGGTGGTCGAGGAGGTCCGCCACAACCTCAACGCCGACCCCAACCTCGACCATGCCGACTTCATGAAGTGGTACGCCTCGCCGGTCGACATCGTCGCCGGCCCGTACGGCTGGCCCGCCTACACGGCGAAGGCCTCGCTCGGGCTCGTGCCCGTGGGCGAGGACGGCTCGGTGCGCTTCGAGGCGCCGGCGGGCCGCCAGCTCTACTTCCAGGCTCTCGACGAGAACTTCAACGAGCTGCAGCGGATGCGGAGCGTGGTGCATCTCCAGCCCGGCGAGCAACGGACCTGTGTCGGCTGCCATGAGGGCCGCAACACCGCGCCGCCGGCGACCGCGCCGCTCAACCCGCCGGGCTTCGAGCCCCTGCGGGCCGAGGAGTGGGAGGGGCGGTCGTTCTCGTTCGAGCAGGTCGTACAGCCCGTTCTCGACCGCAACTGCGCCTCGTGCCACAACGAGGAGCACCCAATGGGGCTCGACCTTCGCGGCACGCTGGATGACGAGCGGGTGCCGGCCTCCTACCGGACGCTGATCACCCATGGGCTGGTGCGGTACGTCGACTGCGGCTGGAACTCGGGCGGCTGCGAGAAGCTGGATCCGCTCTCCTTCGGCACGGTGAAGAGCCGGCTGTGGGAGGTGCTCGACGCGCCGGAGGGCCACCACGGAGTGCAGCTCACGCGCGACGACACCCTGCGGCTCAAGACCTGGATCGACCTCAACTGCCCGCTCTGGCCGGACTACATCGAGCGCCGCTTGCGGCCGCGCCCGGAGGACCCGCACGTGGTGGCGTCCCAGTAGGCGGTTCCTGCTGCCCGCTCCGCGCGCGGAGCGGAAGCCTACTTGCGAATGGTTCCTATTCGCGAGTAGGGTAGTGGCAGGAGGTGCGCGATGGCCCTGGCCCTGTGCAGCGTACCGAGAGCGCCGCGATGCATCCCCCTCGCGGTCGCGGCCTCGCTGCTTGCCCTTGGCCTCCTGCTCGTCCGGGCTCCGGGGCCCCAGCCGGCTGCTTTGGAGGTCGCCACCATGGTGCGCCAGCCCGACCGACCCTCGTACGCCGTCCTCGCCCCCGAGTTCCCCGAGGGCCTCGAGTGGCTCAACACGGGCCGACCGCTCCGCCTCCGTGACCTGCGGGGGCGCTTCGTACTGCTCGACTTCTGGACCTACTGCTGCATCAACTGCATGCACATCCTCCCCGATCTCGCCTGGCTCGAGCGCAAGTACGCGGGCGAGCCGTTCACCGTGATCGGGGTCCACTCGGCCAAGTTCACCAACGAGCAGCAGGCCGGCAACATCCGAGAGGCGATCCGCCGGTACGAGATCGCCCATCCCGTCGTGAACGACAGTGCCATGGCGATCTGGCAGGGCTACGGCATCCGCTCCTGGCCGACGCTCCTCCTGATCGACCCGGAGGGCTACGTGGTCTGGGCGGCGAGTGGCGAGGGCCACCGCGAGGAGCTGGATGAGCGGATCGGCGAGGGCCTCGCGGCCTGGCGCGCCGCCGGGGGCCTCGCGACCGAGCCTCTCGCCCTCGAGCGGGAGCCGGCTCCGGCCTCTCCCCTCGCCTACCCGGCCAAGCTGGCGGCCGACGCGCGGGCAGACCGGCTGTACATCTCCGATTCGAGCCACAACCACGTCGTCGTGACCGATCTCGCCGGCCGGTTCGTGGAGTCGATCGGGAGCGGCCTTGCGGGCTTCCGGGACGGCGACGCCGCGACCGCCCGCTTCAGCCGACCGCAGGGAGTGCTCCTCGACCGAGGCGCGCTATACGTGGCCGACACGGAGAACCACGCCGTCCGGCGGGTCGACCTCGCGGCGCGGCACGTCACGACGATCGTCGGCACGGGAGAGCAGTCGGCCGACTACGCCCGAGGCTCGGGCCGTGGGCGCGCGGTCGCGATCGCCTCGCCCTGGGACCTCGCCGCGGTCGGCGACATGCTCTACATCGCGATGGCGGGCTCCCACCAGATCTGGCGGTACGACCTCGCCCGCGACTGGGCCGAGCCCTATGCGGGGACCGGTCGCGAAGCGCGCATCGACGGCCCGCGTGGCCG
>CAZRDB010000122.1:14612-15292 GCA_964598695.1 uncultured Armatimonadia bacterium | reverse complement strand
CAGACCAGCACGGTGCTCGCGAGGTCGGGCTCGACCAGCACCAGGAGCGTGCAGACCGCCACCGCGCCCACGCCGATCAGCCGGAAGCCGGGGTACTGCCGTTCGTCCTTCCGCAGCAGCGCGCCCAACTCGGCCAACAGCACCACGATCGCCACCTGGGCCAACGCCGACGGCTGGAAGGTCAGGCCGCCCGGCAAGCGGATCCACCGATGGTAGGAGCCCGCGACCGAGACGCCCGGGATCAGCACCGCGATCAGCAGCACCACCGCGAGCGCGAACAGGGGAACCGAGAGCTTGCCCAGCCGCTCCATGCTCACGCGCGACAGCGCGCAGCAGCCGATCACGCCCAGCGCCACCGCGCCGAGCTGCTTCCACAGCGTCGCCTCCGGCGGCCGGCCCGTCCGCATGTCCTCCACCGAGCCCACCGCGACGGAGTAGATCATCACGAGGCCGATGGCGACCAGCACACAGGTCGCGCCGAAGAGCACGTTGTCGTGACGCCCTGGGGCCGCCTCATACTCCCGCATCCGCCTCACCTCCCCGCCGCGGGGCTGAACCCCGGAACGCACCGGACCGCCGCCTCGAACACTTCGCCTCGGTGCTTGTAGCTCGTGAACATGTCGAAGCTGGCGCAACCCGGCGAGAGCAACACCGTGTCGCCCCGCTGCGCCAGATCCGAC
>CAZRDB010000122.1:9200-14602 GCA_964598695.1 uncultured Armatimonadia bacterium | reverse complement strand
GATCCGACGCGCGCGCCACGGCGGCCTCCAGCGAGGCGCACGCCTCGGCCCGGGCGACGCCGGCGGCGGCCGCCGCGGCGCCGATCGCCGGCCCGGTCTCACCGATCGTGAGCAGCGCGCGGCACCGCTCCGCGATCTCCCTGCCCAGAGGGACGAAGTCGGCGGCCTTGTCGGAGCCGCCCGCGATCAGCACCACCGGGCCCGCGCAGCTCCGCAGGGCCTGGATCGTGGCATCGACATTCGTGCCTTTCGAGTCGTTGACGTAGACCACGCCGCCCGCCGAGCCGACCGCGCACATCGTGTGCGGCGCCGCCGCGAACTCGCGCAGCACCCGCGTCGCCGCTTCGATCGGCGCCCCGACCGCATGAGCCAGGCTCGTCGCCGCGAGCGCGTTCCGGGCGTTGTGCGGGCCGCGCAGGCGCATCTCATCCAGACCGCAGATCCGCTCGGCCGTCCCGCCCGCCGTCCAGCGCAGCCACAGCGCCTCGCCCTTGACGTAGCCGCCACGCTCGACCTCGCGGACCGCCGAGAACTGGATCAGCCGCGACGGCGGGACGGAGAGCGCCAGCGCGGCCAACTCGGGGCAGTCGATGCCCAGCACGGCCGCATCGCCCTCCGCCTGGTTCGCGAAGACCCGCGCCTTGGTCGTGACGTACTCGTTCGGGTCGGGGTGGCGGTCCCGATGGTCGTCGGTCACGTTGAGCAGCGCTCCGGCGCGGGCATGGAACGTCGAGACCGTCTCGAGCTGGAAGCTCGACAGCTCGACGACGAAGACCGCCGCATCCTCCCGCTCCAGCACGTGCGTGATCAGCGGCGAGCCGATGTTGCCACACAGCGCGTGGGCGATCCCGGCCTCCTCGAGGATCCGGGCCGTCAGGGCCGTCGTCGTCGACTTGCCGTTGGTGCCGGTGATCCCCACGAAGGTCGCGCCGGGCCGCACCCGCGCGGCCAGTTCGATCTCGCCGATCACCTCGACGCCGGCGCGGCGCGCTTCCGCCAGGAAGGCGTCGCGCACCGAGACGCCGGGGCTCAGGACGATCAGGCTCGACTCCGCGAGCCCGGCGCTCGACCCGAACCGGGTCGGGCAGCCGATCGCCTCCACGGCCGCGCGCGCCTGCGGCGTTACCTCCTCCGCGGGGCGCGTGTCGTACAGGACCGGACGGGCGCCGAGAGCGAGCAGCGCCGACGACACCGCCTGGCCGGTCATCCCGGCTCCGATGACGGCCACATCGCGTCCGCGCACATCGAACCCATGGGCTGCGGACATCATCTCACTCCTTGCTCCAGCACGACGAGCGCCGTTCCCGCCAACGCGCAGATCAGGCCGAACGCCCAGAAGCCGAGGACCACACGGCCCTCGGTCGCTCCGCCTTCCTCGAAATGGTGGTGGAGAGGGGCTTTCCGGAAGAAGCGACGCCCCTCCGGGGTCTTCCGGATGCGCTTGGTGGTCTGGAAGACGGCGACCTGGATGACCACGGAGAGCCCCTCCAGCATGAACGGCAGCCCCGCCACCAGGAGCAGCCACTCGCCGCCCGTGTATACGGAGAGTGCCGCCAAGGCTCCTCCCAGCCCCAGCGAGCCCGTGTCGCCCATCCAGACCCGCGCCGGCCGCCGGTTGTAGACGAGGAAGCCGAGGCAGGCTCCCATCAGCGCCGCCGCCGCAGCCGTTCCGCCCGCGTCTTCACGCAGCAGCGCGCGCACGAGGAATGGTCCGGCGGCGAGCAGCGTGAGCCCGGACGCGAGGCCGTCCAGGCCGTCGGTGAGGTTGGTCGTGTTCGTCGTCCAGATCGTCCAGAAAGCCCAGACGATCGCCCCTCCCAGCCCGAGCGCAAGCGGGCCGACGTGGCCCTCACGGTCGAGAACCAGTAGACCGTAGGCCGCCACGCCCGCGCTGATGACGATCTGCCCCGCGAGCTTCGTGCGGGCCATCACCCCTCGGCCGGACCGACGGCGCGCCTTGGCGATGTCATCGAGCGAACCGACGAACGCGAAGCACAGCGTCGCGCCCGCCACTCCGAGCGAGACGGCGCTCGTGCGGCCCCCGGCGACCATCCCTGCCAGCAGCGCCGGCACCAGGAAGATCCCGCCCATCGACGGCGTGCCCGTCTTGCGCTGGTGCGACTCCGGCGTGTCCTCGCGCACCTTCCCCGCGAAGCCGCCGCGCCGCAGCCAGGCAATCGCCGGCCCGCCCGCAACGAGCGCCGCGACGACCGCCACGCCAAAGGCCACGGCCGCTGCCACTGCTGGGGCGCTCATGGCCGAGCCTCCTCGCGCAGCGCCTCCACGATCCGCTCGAGCCGAATCCCCCGGCTCGCCTTCACGAGAACCACGTCGCCCGGCCGCACGAGCGACTCGAGGTTCGCGAGCACCCCGGGAGCGTCGTCAAACGTCGCGATCCGCTCCTCGGCGAGGCCTGCCTCGCATGCCGCGGCCGCGATTCCGCGCGCGCGCGCGCCCACCGTCACCAGCAGGCCCAGGCCCGCCTCGGCCGCGAGAGCGCCAATCGCCGCGTGTTCCGGCTCGGCGCGCCCGCCCAGCTCCAGCATGTCGCCCAGGACGGCCACCCGCCGGCCACCGCCCGCATCGTGCGCGGCGAGCACCGCAAGCGCCGCGCGCATCGAGTCCGGGGCCGCGTTGTAGCAGTCGTCCAGGATCACGATCCCATCGCGGCCTGCGACGGCCTGGCCCCGGTGGGCGCCCGGCTCGAAAGCCTCGATTCCCCGCGCGATCGACTCCAGCGCGCCGTACCCGGCGGCGATCGCCATCGCGGCGGCGCACAGCGCGTTCTCCACCAGGTGTGCGCCGGGGACGGGGATCCGCACCCGCCCGGCCTCGCCGCCGTACCGTAGCGTGAACCGCGTCTCCGTCGGGCCGGCCACGATGTCCTCGGCGCGCACCTCGGCCTCGGGCCCCGTACCGAAGGTCAGCACCGGCGCATTCGCCCGACCGATCAGCCACTCGGCGTAGTCATCGTCCCGGTTCACGCAGCAGACACCGTCCGGGAGCGTACACTCGAGGATCTCCGCCTTCGCCGCGGCGATCGCGTCGCGGCTCCCGAGGATCTCGATGTGCGAGGAACGGACGTTCAGCACCGCCGAGACGCGCGGCGGCGCGATCTCCGCGAGATAGCGGATCTGCCCGAGGCCGCGCATCGCGTACTCCAGGACCAGGACGCGGCTCCCCGGCTCGACGCGCGCCAGTGCCAGCGGCACGCCGATCTCCGTGTTGAGGTTCTCGCCCGCCACGGCCGGGACGGTGCTCTCGCGGAGGACCGCGGCCAGCAACTCGCGCGTCGTGGTCTTGCCGACGCTGCCCGTGAGCGCCAGGATCGGGAGGTCCAGCTCGCGCACGAGGCCGCGCGCCATGGCGCCCATCGCCGCAACGGCATCCGAGACCACGACCTGCGGCCCCGCGAGGTCCAGGGGGCGCTCGACGACCACGCAGGCCGCGGCGCGCTCCAGGGCCGCCGTGCAGTAGTCGTGGCCATCGACGTTCTCACCGCGGATCGCGAAGAACGCGTCGCCCGGGGCGACGCGGCGCGAATCGGTGCAGGCCCCCGTCACCGTGGCGCCCGGGTCGCCCCGGAGCGCCCCGCCGACGAGATCCGCGAACCGGGCGACGCTCCTGGGGGTCATCGCGCGCCTCCGCCCCGCCACTCCGCCAGGGCCTCGGCCGCGACCTCGCGATCGTCGAAGTGGATCGTCGCGCCCCGCGCCTCCTGGTACGTCTCGTGGCCCTTGCCGGCGATGAGCACCAGGTCGTCGGCCGTCGCCAACTCGACCGCGCGGTGAATCGCGGCGCGGCGGTCGGCGATCCGAAGGTGCTCCGTGCCCGCGAGACCCGGCTCGATCATGTCGAGGATCGCCTCCGGATCCTCGGAGCGTGGGTTGTCGGAGGTCACGATCGGGATGTCGGCCGCCTCGGCGACAGCCCGCCCCATCAGCGGGCGCTTGCTGTTGTCGCGGTCGCCGCCGCAGCCGAAGACGCAGAGCACACGGCCGCGCGCGAACTCGCGCACGGATTCCAGCACCGAAACCAGGGAGCCCGGGGTGTGGGCGTAGTCGACCAGCACGGTCGGCCCGCCCTCGCACGGCACGCGCTCGAGGCGGCCCGGCACGGCCGCGAGGCCCTCGAGCCCCGCCACGATCTGCTCCACCGCCCGACCTCGGCCCCACTCGAGCGCGGCGGCCGAGAGCGCGTTCCATGCCGCGAACCGGCCCAGCAGCCGCAGCCGGACGGGCGCCTCCCACTCGGGCGTGCACAGGATGAACCGCGTGTGGTCGGAGGCGAGATGGACCTCTCGGGCCGTCACCTCGGCATCGGCCTCCATCGCGTAGGCCACCACCCGACACTCGGCCAGCTCCACCAGCCGGCGGCCGTACTCGTCATCGACGTTCACGGCGCCGACGCAGCTCTCGCGGCCGTAGACCGCGCGCGTGAACAGCGTCGCCTTCGACCGGAAGTAGTTCTCCATCGTCCCGTGCCAGTCGAGGTGGTCCTGCGTGAGGTTGCTGAAGACGATGCCCGCGAACTCGGTGCAGCCGACGCGGTCCAGGTCCAGCGCGTGGGAGGAGACCTCCATCGCGACCTGATCGGCTCCGTCGTTCGCCATCGCGCGCAGCCAGTGCTGCAGCGTGGTCGCCTCGGGCGTCGTGCGACCGGCCGTCTGGCTCGTGCCGCTCGGCAGCCGAATCTCCAGCGTGGTGAAGAGACCGGAGCGCTTCCCGGCGGCGCGGGCGATGCTGTCGAGCAGGTAGCAGGTGGAACTCTTGCCGTTGGTGCCCGTCACGCCGATCAGGTCCAGCGCGCACGACGGTGTGCCGTAGGCCGCGGCCGCGATCCGCGACATCACCCGCCGCGTCTCGCCCACTGCGATCGCCGCCATCCCGTCGGGAACCTCGGCCATGCGCTCCGTGCCCTGAACGATCGCCGCCGAGGCCCCACGCGCCCGCGCGTCCGCGAGGAACGCATGGCCGTCGAACCGCGCCCCCGGGATCGCGAGGTACAGCATCCCCGGCTCGACCTCGCGGCTGTCGTGGGTCACCCCGGCGACCGGCGTCTCGGGCGCCCCACGGCTCTCGAGCGCCTCGGCGCCGAGTAGATCGAGAATCGCCCCCAGGTCCACACGCGCGCGTTCGACCATTGGCTGCGCTCCCTCAGTCCGATTTGCCGGGCGTCCCGAGGATCTTGCACGTGCTCTTGGCGATCTCCCGAAAGGCCGGCGCGGCTATAGTACCACCCCAGGCGTTGCCGGAGCTTGGCTGGTTGATGACCACCGTGACGACCCACTCCGGGCGGTCGGCCGGCAGAACGCCCACGAACGAGACCACGTAGCGATCGGGCAGGTAACCGCCCGAGGGCGAGGGGATCTCAGCGGTGCCCGTCTTGCCCGCGACGCGCAC
>CAZRDB010000122.1:0-9190 GCA_964598695.1 uncultured Armatimonadia bacterium | reverse complement strand
CGGGGATCGCCGCCTCGCGGCCCGTGCCGTCGTTGGCCTCGACGGTCTCGATCAAGTACCGGCAGATCAGGTCGGCCACCTCGCGGCGGAAGACCTGCCGCCCGGCAAGGGGCTGCCGTTCCACGCGCCTTCCGTCCGAACCGGTCACGGCCTCGATGAACTCCGGCCGGACCAGCCTGCCGCCATTGGCGAGCGTCGCGAATGCGGCCGTCAGGTGGAGGGGCGTGATCGAGATCCCCTGCCCGAACGCCGCGTTGGCACACCAGGTCGGACCCAGGTATGCGGGCAGAAGCTGATACTGCGCCTGGATCTCATCGGTGGGCGACTGGGTGAAACCCAGCGACTCGAACAGCCCTGAGAGTCTCTTGGCTCCGGCCCGGACTCCGACCTGGGCCGAGGCGTCGTTGCAGGAGACGCGAAGCACGCCCGATACCCCCAGCCGCCCGTGGCCGCCCGAGGGCGAGTGGCACTTGATCGTGCGGTCGGCCACCTTCTCGACCCCGTCGCAGGTGAATGTCTCATTGGCGCCGATCACGCCCTCGTTGAGCGCCATCGCGAACGTGAGCGGCTTCATCGTCGAGCCCGGCTCGAAGGTCCACGTCGAGAAGCCCGGGCGCCACAGGTCGCTCTTGGCGTCCGACCATCGGGTGAGGTCGAAGGTCGGCGAGTCGCAGGCCGCCAGTACCCGGCCCGTCTTCGCCTGCATCACGATCGCGTAGCCGTCGGTCCCCCCGCACTGCTCCACGGCCTCCCCGAGCTTCTGCTGGCAGACGGCCTGCAGCTCCGAGTCGATCGTCAGCCAGATCGTGTCCCCGTCCTGCGGCTCCTGGATCGTCTCCGTCCGGTGCTCGATCCGGCCGCCGAAGACATCGACCTCCCCCACCGCCAGCCCGCTGCGGCCATGCAGCCGATGCTCCATCGAGTGCTCGAGCCCCTCGAGGCCCTTGTGCTCGCGTCCCACGAAACCGATCAGATCGGCGGCGATGCTGCCCTGCGGGTAGACCCGGCGGCGGATCGGCTCAACGATCAGCCCCTTGGGCTCGCGCGTCCCGATCTCCCGCAGCGCCTCGTGCGCCGAGGCGTTGGCCGCCCGAGCGATCACGACGGGACCTTCGCGCCCGCCGCTCATCGCCTGTGTGACCGTCGCCGGGTCGATCTCGAGTGCCGCCCCGAGATCGGCCGCCGTGCGGAGCGGGTCGGTCAGGTCTTTGGGCCGCACGTACACGTTGAGCGCGGGTCGGTCGGTCGCCATCTCGCGGCCCCGCCGGTCGCAGATCGTGCCGCGCTCCGCGGCCAGCACCCGGTGGCGCTCGACCAGGTTGCGCGCTTCCTCTTCATAGTGTTTGTGACTCAGCACCTGGACCGCGAACAGGCGGCAAGCGATGAGGGCGAGCCCGAGGATGGTCAGCACGCGGAAGAGCCGGATGCAACGGTACTGCACGACGTCTGCGATCGCCATGGTCCGCACCATGTTCGGGCCCCTCCTCGCCTCTCCTGTCGCCCGCTACAGCCCCGTCGGCAGGCTCAGGCCGCTCAGCGGCCGCCGCGCGAGGGCGATCTCCCGCTCCGACGACTCCGGCGCGGGGCCGTTGGCCGACCCGGGGACGACGGCCTCGCGGCCGGTCTCGACGTTCACGACCACCTGGCGGACCGCGTCGTCGGACCGTCGCACCAGGTGGAGCGCCTCGGCCCGGTCGCGCACGCGGCCGACCTCGCGCGCCACATCGAGATCGGCGAGCAACTCGCGCTGGCGGGCGCGCAACTCGCCCTCCTCCTGCTCCAGCATCCGGCACCGGTAGTCGCAGTGTGCGAGCCGCGCGTAGGCCTGCACATAGACAAGAGCCAGCGCGGTCACGAACCCGACGACCACCAACACGGCCCACATGCTGTGCGTGAGCGCCAGCCACAGCCCCACAGCGCCCCTCGGCCCCGCAAGCGCGACGCTAGCTTCCCTCATCCGACGGCACCTCCCCGATCCTCCGCGCGGCGCGCAGCTTGCACGACCGCGCGCGTGGGTTCGACGCGACTTCCTCCTCCGAAGGCCTCTCGGCCCCGCGCGAGAGGACCTCGGCCCACGGCGCCCGGCCGCACACGCACACCGGCACGCGCGGGGGACAGACACAGCCCCGCGCCGCCGCCGCGAGGAACTGCTTCACGATCCGATCCTCGCCCGAGTGGTAGCTCAAGACCACCAGCACGCCGCCCTGGCGTAGCAGACGGAACGCCGCCCACAGCCCGCGCCGGAGGCTGCCCAGCTCGTCGTTCACCGCGATCCGAAGGGCCAGCAGACTGCGCGTCGAGGGGTCGATCCGCTCCCGTCCTCGGGCCGGCGCCGCGTGTCGGATCACCTCGGCCAGCTCGGCGGTGTTCGCGAGCGGCCGAGCACGGTGGGCGGCGAGGACCGCCCGCGCGATCCGGCGCGAGTTGCGCTCGTCGCCGTAGTGGTAGAGGATCCTCGCCAGCTCCGACTCGCTCGTCGTGTCCAGTAGCTCGGCCAAGCCCATGCCACGGGTGGGGTCCATCCGCATGTCGAGGGCGCCCGCGTCCTCGAAACTGAAGCCCCGAGCGCGCTCGGGATCGAGCTGGGGCGAGGAGACGCCGAGGTCCATGAGAACGCCATCGACGGACTCGACGCCCAGTTCCGCCAGCCCGCGCCCCATCTCCGCGAAGTTCGCGTGCACCAGCCGGAGGTTGGGTCGTCCGGGCAACACATGCTCCCGGCCGTAGGCGAGCGCGTCGGGATCGCGGTCGAAACCGATCACCGTGCCGCCGGGGCCAACGGCCTCACACAGCGCGCTGCTGTGGCCGCCATACCCGAACGTCGCGTCGACACAGACCGCGCCCTCGCGCAGGGCGAGGTGGCCGAGCGTCTCCACGAGCATCACTGGGTTGTGCGGACGGTCACCGCTCACAGGCTGACCCTCCTCGCGACTTGCCCGAGCCACTCGGTACTGACCTCCGCCTCGCGGCGGGTGCGGTAGGTGGCGGGGTTCCACAGCTCGAGCATGTCCATCGCGCCCACGGTGAGCACGTCGCGCTCGAGGCCGGCATGGCGGCGGAGCTGCTCCCCGAGGAGGATCCGTCCCTGGTCGTCGATCGCGCGCTCCTCGGCCGTATCGCCAAAGGCACGGCGGATCCATGCCGACTCGGGGTCGAAACGGGAGAGCTGTGCGATGCTCGCCTCGACCCGCTCCCAGGCCGACTCGGGGAAGACGCAGATGCAGGGCTCGACCCCCCGCGTGAGCACGACGCGCTCGCCCAGCGCAGGCCGAAGCGACGCGGGGATCACGATCCGCCCCTTCGCGTCGACCGAGCCGGGATGACTGCCGAGCAGTCGCGCCATCGTAGGCCTACCCTAGCGCCGGCTCCCCATAACCCACCACAGTGACCCACAATCTACCACCGAGCGCTATCCCTCACAATTCGAACAAGTGGTTGCATCGCGCGGTTCGTGGGCCGTGCCTGCCGCTTAGTTGTCCTCCCCGAGGCAGGAATCCTTTTTGGGGGGACGTAGAAAGGCTAGATCCTGTGAAGGTGGGTGTCGCTTGTGAGCGAGGGAGAACCGGTCGCGGACATGGGTGGCGCTCCGGTGCCGCCGGACGATGAGCCCGGCTCGCGCACGCGGGTCATCGACTGGCGGGCCGTTCTCGCCCTGGTGGCACTGCTGTATGTGCTCGTTCTCGCATGGGTCAACTACGGCTCGAGCGTGAGCGTGAGCATCCCGCCCTGCATCGGCGGCGAGATCAGCGTGGTCTGGCTCGTACTGATCTCCCTGCTCGTCGGCGCGGCAGGCGCTCTTGTCGTCCAGGCCGGCTACCGCGGCTACCGCAGGCAGCGCCAAGCTCTCGAGGAAGCGGCGCGTGCCGACTTCGCCGCCGAGACGAAGCCCGGACGCGGAACGGAGACCAAGTGAGGCACATGGAAGCGAGACAGTCCCGCCGCATCTTCCTGGCGTTCGTGGCGATCCCCCTCGCGCTGGCCACGCTGGCCGGCTGTGTCCGGATCCACACGGTCGTCTCCCCCGACGGTCGGGTCCGGCGTGAGGTGCGGTGCCAGGTCACCAAGGAGCACGGCGACTCCGCGTTCATCGAGCTGCAGCGGATCTTCCCGCGCGGCTCGGGCTGGACCCTGCGCAAGGTTGAGAACGGACAGACCGTCTCCTTCCTCGCTTCCTCCCGCGCGGTGCTCCCGGAGAAGGACCCGTTCAGCAGCAGGGTCTCCGTCTCCCGGACCGACGAGGGCATGAAGACCACATACCTCTACGAGGAGCAACTCACCGACGAGTCTCTCGTGTCGGCCGATGAGCGACCCTACGTGAAGGACGCCGAGGTCTTCTACACCATCACCATGCCCGGAAAGATCCAGGAGTCGACCCCGCCGGGCAAGTCGGATGGCAACAAGGTCACCTGGTCGCTCACGATGGACGATCTGGCTCGCGAGGGCGGCGTGCCGATCACCGTCACCTCGAGCCGCGTCAACCCGAAGTGGGCGGGCCTGCTCTTCTTCGGCATCATCGCCGCCATCATCGTCCTCTACGTCGCCTCGGTGCAGTTCTCCGTCTGGCGCCGTGTGCGCGCCGAGCGCACCCCCGCGCTCGAGGAGGAAGACGCCGTGGAGGTCCTCGAGATCGAGGACGAGGACGACGTGACGCCGACCGTCCCGCCCGAGCCACGCGACGCGTAACCCGCGCGGCGAGCACAAGGCCCAGTGGAGGGGCTGCCGCGGGCGCGGCGGCCCCTCTGTGCTTCTGAGGGCACGCCGCCCGGCCCCTGTTGCGCTCCCGGCCGTTCTGTTATAGTCACACTAGCGATTCTCGTCGGTCGTGTAGCGATACTGGTGACAAGATGGACCTGAGCACCCGCGAGGGCCGCAGACAACAGGGCAAGCTGATCCAGGCCGCCGCCCGCGACGCCGGCCTCTCGGCCGAGGACCTTGCCTCGATTGCCGAGTGCTCCCGCGCGCTCATCTACCAGTACTACTCCGGCGCGACCCTCGTGCAGACCGACCGGCTGCAGCGGATCGCGCGCGCCGTCGGCCGCTCGATGGCCTTCTTCTTCGGCGAGGACGGCGTGCCGCTCGCGGAGCCCGTCCCGGCCCCCTCAGGCCCCCCTACGGCTGCCGACGAAGCCCCGGCCCTCGCCCCCGCCCACCCCGCCGAAGAGGCGCCCAGAGAGGACCTCCCGCTGCCCAACCTCGAGCGCGCGCTCGCCGACCTCGAGGATCTCGCGCGGGCCCAGGAGGGCCCTCCCGATCCCCAAGGGCTGGTCCGAACCGCCGAGCGAATCCTGGCGCTCGCGCGCGTCTCCGGCCGCCAGCGAACCGAGGCCGAGGCCTGTTTCCGTCTCGGCAACGCCTACGGAGCCCTCGGGCGCCACGGCGAGGCTGCGCAGGCCTTGCGGCAGGCGATCGAGATCGCGCGCCAGATCGAGTTGGGACCGCTCCGCACGCAGGCGACCCACAGCCTCGGCGCCGCGCTGCTCTCGGTCGGGGCCTGCGACGAAGCCCGCGGGATCTTCGAGCGCCAGAGCGACTCGCCGGTCTGGGCCGCCCGATGGAGGGCGCTCGTTGCGCGGGCCGCACTCGCGGAGCAGGAGTGCGACCTCGACGCCGCGCTCGAGCTGCTCGCGGAGACCCTCGCCTCCTGCGAGGAGGCGCCCTCGCCCGAGGAGGCGAGCCTGGCGCGCTGCTACGCGCTCGGCAACCAGGGCAACGTCCACCTCGCGCTCGGCGACCTGGCACAGGCTCTCGAGGCCGCCCGCGCCTGCGAGCGAGAGGCCGACCGCCTGGGCGCGCGCGACCAGCGCGTCGAGGCGATGGTCAACTCCGGGATCGCGCTCACCGGGCTGGGGCGGTACGGCGAGGCCCGCGAGACGCTCTCTCTTGCCGCGCGGCTGGCGTGGTTCGCGGCCGACCTGTCGCGCTCCCTCGTCGCGCGGTCGTTTGCCGCCTGGAACGAGGCCCTCGCCGGCCGCCACGAGACGGCGCTGGCGGACGGCCGCGACGTCTGCCGCCAGGCGCTCCGCGAGGGGGACGAGCGCACCCGAGCACTCGTACACGCCAACCTCGCACGGATCCACCAGCGGGTGGGCCGGGCCGACGAGGCCGCCTACCACGCCGAGGAGGCCGCTCAGTCGCTCCGGGCGCTCCGTTTCACGGCCGAGGCCCTCGCCGCCGAGGTCATCCGGTGCGCGGTCTCGCCGGGGCACGCATCGACCGCCCGTCTGGCCCAGATCGCGGAATCGGCCGTGCAAGGCGGGCTCGGGCGGCTCGAGGCCGAGGCGCGCCTCGCGCTTGCCCGCGCGGGGGAGACACCGCTGGAGCACGCGACAGCGGCGTTCGTGCGCGCCGAGCGGATGGGCGACCCGGATGTCCGGTGCCGCGCGGCGGCGCTGGCTGCCCGCCATGCCCCTGCCGAGGACCGCGCCTGGTGCGCACGGGCCGTCGAGGCGGTGGAGTCGATGCGGCAAGGCGACGCGGGGCCCGGCGAGGCCGTCCTCGAGGATCCCGAACGGCTTCTGGTCTGCCGTCGGCATCTGTGGTGGCTGGGGCAGGAGGAGGGGGAGGCGTCGCGGGAGTGGCTCGACGATCTCGCATGGCCGCCGGTCGAGGAGCGGGGGCCGGCACAAGGGTGGGAGACCTGATGCGTGGCGCACCCCCCGCGCTCGCCTGCGCGTTGCTCGCGGCGTGCCTCGTGGCGCAAGGCTGCAACGAGCTGTCGATCGACGGCCCGGAGAACCCCTACACCGGCGGGAGCATCCCGTGGGGCAAGGGGCCGGTCGTTGCCGCGGGCTACGTGGTCGATGGATCGCGCGACCGCGCGCCGCTGGCCGGGATGACCGTCGAGGCCGTCGACAGCCGAGGCGTCACGCGGCGCAACCGCTCCGACCGGAGGGGGATCTACTACCTCGACGGGATCGCCGCGGGCCTCACGCGCCTGTCCGTCACCGGCAACGACCGCTACCTGCCCTTCTCCTGCGCCGTCGAGGCTCCAGCCGGCGCGCGGCTCACCGCCAGCCTCTCGGTCTACCCCGGGGAGGCGGCCCCGGACTACGGATCGGGAGACACCCTCGGCGAGTTCCGTCTCGACCTGCCGGCGCAGACGGGATCGGGCGGACCCGCCACCGAGCCGGGCCTCCCCGACGCGTTCGCGCCCTACGGGGGGCTCATGTCCTTCGTCTGCGTGACCGATTCGGCGGCCTGTGTCGACCGGCGCGGCGCACTGCTCGCGCTGGGCCCGGGCGCCGCCACCCTCCACGCGTTCTTCGAGGGCGCGCACAGCGAGGACACTATCCAGGTCCTGGGCCCCGACTAGGCCGATGGGGGGACGTGGGGGATGTTCCACCCGCCCAGCCATTGTCGCAGGAAACGCGCCCCGCTCCATCGAACATGAACAGGGTTCGGATAGGTTGGTGTACGTGATTGACCACACGGAGGACCCGTTGCTAGACTCGGCCTGATGTCGAGTCGGGCAGCTTGGATTCCCGCACGGGAGGAGTTGGCAGGTTCATGGCTACACGCTCTTTCGGGATGCGTCTCACACTGGCCCTCTTGGGGTGCGCTCTCTTGGCGAGCGTCGCGCAGGCCAAGACCGTCACGTTCACGGTGGAAGCCGAGACGATGACGGTTGCCGGCTGCACGGCGTACACCGACGGCGAGCTGCTCGTCCCGGCCACCGCCTGCCGTGACCTCCTCGAGGCCACTCTCGCGTGGGACGGCGACATTGAGGCCGTTGTCTTCGCCGCCCCGCCCACCACGCTCACCTTCTTCAACGACAAGAACCGCGTGCTCATCAACGGCGAGGAGACATTCCTCACCCACAAGCCGCGGCTCGTCGGCGGGAAGATGCTGCTGCCCATCGGCTACCTCTGCGAGACCCTCGGAGCCAAGCTCACCCGCACCGCCCCGGGCGCCGCCGAGATCAAGCTCGCGCAGTGGCCGTCGCTCACCAGCCCCTCCGAGCGCAAGCCGCTCGAGATCGAGGTCGGCGGCGTCCCCTACACCCCCGAGGCCTACCGTGCGCTGCCGACCAGCGACCAGCTCCGCGTCGGCGCGGCCGAGGTCGCCGAGATGTTCGGCGGCGAGGTCCAGTGGGACCGCGAGCTGCGCGCCGCGACGCTCGTCATCGACGAGCATCACCTCGTCTTCTTCGAGAACAAGGCCACCGGTGTGCTCGACGGCGAGCCCGTCAAGCTCTCGCGCAAGCCGGTCATGTCGAAGGTCCAGCTCCTCATCCCGTTCGACTCGGTCTGCGACCTGCTCGGCCGTAGCGTCGACCAGGTCGGCGCGGCCAAGTTCGTCGTGGGTGAGCCCACCAAGTAGGCGGGCGTCCATCGCACAACCTGCTCCTCTCGAAAGCCGGATGGGCGCTCGCCCATCCGGCTTTCTGCTGCCCAAGGGACCGACTCCCGATGCCCACCCGGCGCCCAGCCCTCTCGGTGCTGATCGCGAGCTACAACGCGCGTGATGTGCTCCGCGCGTGCCTCCAAGCTCTGCGGGCGAGTGAGGCCGCACCGCCGTTCGAGGTCGTCGTCTACGACAACGCCTCGCACGACGGCTCCCCCGACATGGTGGCCCACGAGTTCCCGGAGGCAGTCCTCGTGCGCGGCGCCGAGAACCTCGGGTTCGCCCGCGCGAACAACCGGATGGCCGAGCGGGCCGCGGGCGAGGCCCTGTTGCTCCTCAACAGCGATGCGTTCGTTTCCTCGGACGCGCTCCGGCTGCTGTGGCAGGCCGCGGAGAGCCGGCCCACATGGAGCCTCATCGCCCCCCAGCTGCTCGAGGAGGATGGCACACCACAGGCGAGTATCCGCACGCCGCCGACCCTGCGTCGCCTGGCCGCCGAGGCGCTGGGCTTCGGCCGGTTCGAGGAGATCGGCCTCCCCGCGGCCGGAGGAGCACTCCCTCCCGGCGTCTACCCCTCCGGCGCCGCTCTGCTCGTGCGCCGAGAGGCTTGGGAGAGGCTCGGCGGCTTCGACGAGGCATTCTTCTTCTACGGCGAGGATGCCGACCTCGCACGGCGCGCGCTGCGGGCCGGGCTGCGACTCCACTGGCTCCCCAGCGTGCGGATCACCCACCTCGGAGGCGCCTCGACGGCGGCCGACCGCCCCGCGGCCGCGGTGGAGGGCTACCGGGCCGCCTTCCTGTACATCGCCCGCCACCAGGGGCGCGCTGCCCTGTGCCTGGCTCGCGT
>CAZRDB010000121.1:5438-15776 GCA_964598695.1 uncultured Armatimonadia bacterium | reverse complement strand
CGACATGCTGCCGGCCACGGAGGGCGAGCGCGTCGCATTCGCCCCGCGCGTCGACGGGAGCTTCCCCGGGCTGTGGGGACACGCCCTCAACACGCGTCGGCCCTTCGTCACCAACGACCCCGCGGCCCACTCCGCATCGATCGGGGTGCCTGTCGGCCACCTGCCGATCCGCACATTCCTCGCCGCTCCGGCGCTCCTGGGTGACCAGTTGCTGGGCGAGGTCGCACTGGCCAACGCGCCCGACGGCTACAGCGAGGCCCATGTCGAGGCGATCGGTCTCCTCGCGCGCCTGCTCGCCCTCGCGATCGAGCGTTGCCACACGATGGCCGGTCTCCGCGACAGCCTGGAGCTGCACCGCAGCCTGGTCAGCTCGGTCGTGGGCGGGGTCACGATCCACGATCGCGCCGGACGGATCGTCGAGGCCAACGAGCGGGCCTGCGAGCTGCTGGGACACACGCGCGAGCAGTTGTTCTCCGGCGTCCCGACCTACCCGGAGTGGTACGCCGTCCACGAGGACGGGACGCGATTCGCCTCCGGCACGAGCCCGCTCCGCCACACCCTGCGGACCGGAGAGCCGCGGCGCATGGTGGTCATGGGGCTCGCGGATGCCCACGCCGGAGTGGTGCGGTGGCTGCTCACCAACTCCGAGCCGCTCACGGACGCGGCCACGGGTGAGCTTCGCGGGGCCGTCGCGACCTTCACCGACATCACCGAACAGAAGACGGCCGAGTCGGAGCTGCGGCGGAGCGAGGAACGCTACCGGCTGCTGTTCGAGACGATCCAGGCCGCGTTTGCCTACTACCGTGCCCGGTTCGCCGACGACGGCGGCGTGAGCGACCTCGTCTGCGAGACGGTCAACCCGGCGTTCACCGCGATCACGGGCCTGGCCCGCGAGGCGGTCGCGGGAAGGAGCGGGGAGGGCTTCTTCGCAACCATGGGTCCCGGCTTCGAGGCGGCCCTCCGCGCCGTGGTGAGCACCGGGGAGACGCGCCACTGGGAGCAGCTCCAGGCACCGCAGGGGCGCTGGTTCCGTGTCCTCGCCTACGCGCCCCAACCCGGACACGTCGCGATCCTCTTCGACGACATCACGGATACCAAGGAAGCCGAGGCCCGACTCCGACGCAACGAGCAGGACCTGACGAGTGTCGTCCGCACCTCCCACGTGCCCATGCTGCTCGTGGACGCCGACATGCGGGTGGTCCTGATGAACGAGCGGTTCCGGGCCGTGACGGGCTACGGGCCCGCCGACTTCCACGATCTCGAGAGCTGGTGGCCCCTCGCCTACCCCGACCCTGCCTACCGCGCCGAGGTGATCGACGAGTGGAGCCGAGGCGTCGAGGAGGCGGCGAACGGCCCCGATGGCCCGCGACCCATCGACGTGGTGATCGCCGGTCGTGACGGTCGGCGCCTGTCCATGCGCGTCGGGATGGGCTCGGTCGGCGACCTGAGGCTCGTCGTCTTCGAGGATCTCACCGAGCAGCGCCGGGCCGAGGACGCCCAGCGCCTCGCCTCCCTCGGCCAGCTCTCGGCCGGGGTTGCCCACGACTTCAACAACATCCTCATGGCGATGTCGCTCGCGGCCGAGGTCGCGGCCATGAGCGGCGACCGGGCCGACTACGCCCGCCTCGCCGCGATCGTGAGCAGATCGACGCGCCGCGGCGGCGATCTCTGCCGCAATCTCATGGCCTTCGCGATGCCCACGGCGCCCCGCCGCGAGCCCGTGCGCGTGGAGGCGATCCTCGACCAGGCGCTGGAACTCGCGAGTCACCAGATCGGCGGGGCCGGGGTCTCCCTGCGGCGGGAGTACTCCGACACTCCGCGAGAGGTGCTCGCCGACCCCAGCCAGCTCCAGCAGGTCTTCCTCAACCTCGTCATCAACGCCGTGCACGCCATGCCCGAGGGCGGCACTCTCTCCGTCTCGACGCGCCGCTCCTCGACGGGCGGTCGCATGCGCGTCGAACTGGCCGACACGGGCGTCGGCATGGCCCCGGAGGTGGTCTCCCGCGCCTTCGAGCCATTCTTCACCACCAAGGGCCGTCTCGGCGAGAGCGAGGTCCCCGGCGCCGGCCTCGGCCTCTCGGTCTCCCACGGGATCGTCACCGCCCACGGCGGCACGATCGAGATCGCCAGCCAGACCGGCCGGGGCACGACGGTCGCCATCGAGTTCCCCCTCGCCGACGGCTGCGCCACGGAGCCGGCCGACGAGCCGACCGTCGTCGACACCAAGCCCGGCTCGCCCGGCGGCGGCCGCAGCGTGCTCGTCGCCGACGACGAGGAGACGATCGCGTCCCTGATCGAGCTGCAGCTACGGACCGCCGGGTTCGAGTCCCGGACCGTAGCCGACACCGAGAGCGCCATCGCCGCCCTGCGCGCGGAGCCCTTCGACCTCGTGCTGACCGATCTGATGATGCCCGGCGGCGGCGCTCGCGAGATCCTCGGCGCCGCGCGACAACTCCCGCACCCTCTGCCCGTGGTCGTGATGACCGGCCGCCTCGAGCAGACGCTGAACGAGGAACTGCTCGCCCTCGGCGCCGCGCGCTGCCTCAGCAAACCGTTCCGGTACGACGACCTGGTCTCCGCGCTCTCGGAGGTCCTCGCACCCGGGTAG
The DNA here is from genome assembly GCA_964598695.1 of uncultured Armatimonadia bacterium. Classification (GTDB taxonomy): domain Bacteria; phylum Armatimonadota; class Zipacnadia; order UBA1398; family UBA1398; genus CAZRDB01. The sequence goes on along the minus strand of CAZRDB010000121.1, from coordinate 13,168 downwards.
CGAACGACTCGTCCCTGGGACGGGCCCTCGTCCCGGAACGGGTGAACGCCGATGTCGCTGTGCGCGCTGCTCCTCGGCGGCCTCCTTACGAGCGCCGCCACCGGTCCCCAAGCTCCGACACACCTCCGCTGCGAGTACCTCGCCAACCCGCAGTCCGTTGCCGTCGCGACCCCCCGCCTATCGTGGGAGGTCGTCGATCCCCGCCGCGACGCGCGCCAGACGGCCTACCGAGTGCTCGCGGCGAGCGACCCGAGCCGCCTCCGGGAGGGCGCGGCCGACCTGTGGGACTCGGGGCGCGTGGCCTCGGAGCGCTCGTCGCAGGTCGCGTACGCCGGGGTGCCGGTCTCCGCCGGTCAGCGCTGCTACTGGAAGGTCCGGACCTGGGATGCCGACGGCCACGCCGGCCCGTGGAGCGAGACGGCCCTCTGGGGCGTCGGACCGCGCACCGCCGGCGAGTGGCAGGGCCGCTGGATCAGCGACCCCACGCCGGCGCCGGGCTTCGCCCCCGCCCACAACGGCTATCACTCACAGCTCGCCGCGGGGCCCGAGGAGACCAAGTGGGTCCAGGTCGACCTCGGCACGGTCGAGACCATCGACGCCGTTCGCCTCTGCCCGGCCCGCCCGTACGACTGGGTCCCTGACACGCCGGGCTTCCTGTTCCCCGTTCGGTTCCGGATCACGGCCTCCACCGCCGAGGACGGCTCCGACGCAACCGTCGTCGTGGACCGCACCGGCGAGGATCAGCCCCCGCCGGGCGCCGAGCCCGTCACCTACCCCACTGACCCCACCGCGTGCCGCTACCTCCGCCTGACCGTCACACGGCTCCGCCAGCGCGGCGCCGGCCCGGAGTTCGGCTGCGCGCTCGCCGAGCTGGAGGTCCTCGCCTCCGGCCGCAACGTCTCCCGCGGCTGCCCCGTCTCCGCCCTCGACTCCATCGAGACCGGCCCCTGGTCGGTGCGCTGCCTCACCGACGGCGACGCGACCGCACATCCGGCCCAGGGGGGCGACGCGCTCCCGGCGCCGATGTTCCGCAAGGAGTTCCTCGTGCCCGCCGACCTCCGGCGGGCGACCCTGCGGATCACGGCGCGCGGCTGCTACGAGGCGCGCCTCAATGGCCGGCGCGTCGGCGACCAGATCCTCGCGCCCGAGTGGACCGACTACCACAAGCGAATCCAATACCAGACCTACGACGTGACCGGGCTGCTCCGAGCCGGGGAGGCCAACGCGCTCGGGGTGCTCGTCGGCGATGGTTGGTACGCCGGGCGACTCGGCCTGGCGGGCATGGACCCCTCCGGCCGCCCCCGCGGCTTCTACGGTCGGACGCCCGAGCTGCTCGCCCAGATCGAGATCGAACGAACCGACGGCACGCGCACCGTCATCGCCACCGATGACACCTGGCGCTCGACCCTCGACGGCCCCGTCCGCTCAGCCGACACCCTCGACTGCGAGGCGCAGGACCTCCGCCGGTCCCAGCCCGGCTGGGACCGGCATGGCTTCGACCAGGCCTCCTGGTCGCCGGTTGCCGCCAAGCCGCTCGATGCCGTTCGACTGCTCCCGCAGGCCAACGAACCCATCCGGGTGATCGAGGAGCGCACCCCGGTGGCACACTCGGAGCCCGCGCCGGGCGTTCACGTCTACGACCTCGGCCAGAACATGCCCGGCTGGGTCCGCATCCGCGCCCGCGGCGCACCCGGCCAGCTCGTCCGGGTTCGCCACGCCGAGGCACTGGACCCCGCGACCGGGATGATCTACACCGACAACCTGCGCGGCGCGCCTCAGATTGACACCTACGTGCTCGCCGGCGAGGGGGAGGAGACCCTCGAGCCGCACTTCACCTACCACGGGTTCCGCTACGTCGAGATCACGGGGCTCGCCGCCGGACCGGCGCTCGAGGATGTCACGGGCCGCGTCTTCTGCTCCTCCTCGCCCGAAGTCGGCAGCTTCGAGACCTCGAGTCCCCTTTTCGATCAGCTCTGGCGGAGCATCCTCTGGACCCAGCGCGCGAACCTGATGTCCGTCCCGACCGACTGCCCGCAACGCGACGAGCGACTCGGCTGGATGGGCGACATCTCCATCTTCGCCCAGACCGGGATCCTCAACATGGACCTCGCAGGCTTCTTCACCAAGTGGGTGCCCGACGTGCGAGACGCCCAAGCGCGCGACGGCCGCTTCCCCGACTTCGCGCCCCACCCGTTCGGCCCCGACGAGCGCGCTTCCGGCGCTCCGGGCTGGGGCGACGCCGGCGTGACGGTCCCCTGGCGCATGTGGCTCAACTACGGCGACCGTCGGATCCTCGAGCAGCACTACCCCGCCGCCCTGCGCTGGATCGAGTTCGTGCGAGACCGCAATCCCGATCTGCTGTGGCGCAACGCGCGCTTCGCCGACTACAACGACTGGCTCAACGCCGACACGCTGATCCTCGACGGTTGGCCGCAGTCCGGCGGCGCGATCCCCAACGAGGTCTTCGCGACGGCCCAGTTCGCGCACTCGACCGACCTCGTCGCGCGGATGGCGGAGGTGCTCGGCAAGCGCGAGGACGCGACCGCCCTGCGCGCGCTGGCCGACCGCATCCGCGACGCGTTCCTCCGCGCCTACGTCGCGCCGGACGGCCGCATCGCTGGCGACACCCAGGCCGGCTACGCGCTCGCCCTCCACTACGGCCTGCTCCCGCCCGAGCTGCGGGCGCCGGCGGCCGCGCACCTCATCGAGGGCCTCGAGCGGTACGGCGGCCATCTCTCGACCGGGATCCACGCGACGCTGCCCGCCCTGATGGAGCTGACCGAGGCCGGCCGCGCCGATCTCGCCTACGGGCTGGTGAACGCGCGCACCCGGCCCTCATGGGGCTACATGATCGACAACGGCGCCACGACGATCTGGGAGCGCTGGGATGGCTACGTGGCCGGACGCGGCTTCCAGAACCCAGGGATGAACTCGCTCAACCACTGGGCGCTGGGGTCGGTCGGCGAGTGGCTCTACCGCGTCGTGCTCGGGCTCTCACCCTCGGAGGAGGGTCCGGGATGGGAGCGCTTCGAGGTCGCCCCACAGCCGGGCGGAGGGCTCACGTGGGCCCGGGGCAGCTACCGGTCGATCCGGGGCACGATCTCCGTATCCTGGCGGATCGAGGGCGATCGGTTCCTGCTCGATCTCACGGTGCCGGTGGGCTCGCGGGCCCGCGTCTGGATCCCCACCGCCGACCCGACCTCGGTGCGCGAGGGCGGCCAAGCGCCGGCGTCAAGCCTCCCCGGGGCCGCCGTCTACGAGGTTGGCGCGGGGACGTACCGGTTCGAGGCCAAGGCACGCCCATAGGGTACCGGGCCGAGGTCCGTGCCCATGGATATGATGCGGTCTGGAGGGGGCGTCCGTCGGGGTTGTCCGACGCCCCCGGATCACCGGAACCGCACGGACCTCAACCGCGCGCCTTCCCCTGAGGGGGAGTTCGGGGTCGGTCCGGCGCATCCTCGCGGAGCGCGAGCGACGGGCGCTACTCCTCGGCCGCAGCCGTGGCGACGGTCTGGGCGAGCGTCGCGCGACGGAGGGCCTCGCGGTAGCCGTCACGATATCCCGTGACGTACGCGTCCTTTACGGCTGCCGCGATCGTCTCGGAAGCCAGACGGCCGACGCCGGTGGAGAGATCGCCCACGGCCTGGAGGACCGTCTTGGCAATCTCGTGGAAGCCCTCCGGCTCGGGGATCGACAGGCTCTTCTCTTCTGGCATCTGGGGGCACCTCGTGCTGGAAGTGCTTGTGGACCGCTTCATCCGTTATGTACCATAGCGCCGAGGGGAGTGTCCAGTGAATCAGCGCCCGCGGAGCCGGTTCGACCGCCGACGAGAGCAGTGGCTGCGCCTCTCCGAGCTGCTCGACCGGACCGATCGGGTCGGGATGCACGACCTCTCGCCCGACGAACTGGCCGACTTGGGCCGGCTGCACCGGAAGGTCTCCTCCCACCTCGCCCAAGCGCGCGCGGGCGTGACCGACCCTGAGATCGTCGCCTACCTGAACGGCCTCGTCGCCCGGTCGCACAACACGATCTACCGGCCCCGCAGCGCACTCAGCGCCGTGGCGTTCTTCGAGTTCCTCTGGGTGGGGTTCCCCCGGATCGTCTGGAAGCTGTGGCCCTATGTGCTGGTCTCCGGCCTCATCTTCTGGGGCACCGCCGGGCTCGCGTACCTGGTCACCTGGCAGGACCCCACCTACGCCTATCTCTTCGTCCCGGCCCAGTTCCTCTCGATGATCGGACCCTTCGAGCGGCCCGACCACACGACCGGCGTGCTCGGCCCCGGGGTCCGTGGACTGCTCTCCGGCTTCATCATGCAGAACAACATCAAGGTGGGGCTCCTCTGCTTCGCCGGCGGCGCCCTGGCCGGCACCGTGACCGTCTTCCACCTTCTGCAGAACGGCGCGATGGTCGGCGGCCTGGTCGGCGCGATCCACCACTACCAGAACCCCACCGCGCTCCTCGCCCTCCTCGCTCCGCACGGCGTCATCGAGTTGTGGGCCGTGGTCCTCTCCGGCGCGGCGGGGCTGCGGCTGGCACGCGGCGTCGTGCTCCCGGGGCGTCTCACCCGTCGCGCGGCACTCCGCGAGGCGGCCCGCGAGGCCGTTCTGCTCGCCGTCGGCACAACGCTCCTGTTCGTCGTCGCGGCCGTGATCGAGGGATTCGTCACGCCCTCCGGCCTCACCGACAACGTCAAGCTCTGGGGCGTCGGCGGCGGCTCCGGCGTCCTGCTGCTCCTCTACCTCTACTGGCCGTACGGCCGCGGAGGCCTCTCCACGCGGGGGGCCGAGCCGCCCGCGTAGCCCCCCCACCGGCGTCCTACTCCCGCACCACGGCCACCCCGTACGGCTCCAGCCGGATCCGGCCGTCCGTCGAGGCGCCGGTCAGCAGCTCGGTCCCGCCGGACGGCAGATGCGCGTGGCCTCCGAGGCCCTTCCAGTCGAACGCGATCCAACCCGACTGCGTCGCCCCCTCGCGTCGGACCGCCGCGATGCCCTCGCTCGCCGGACACGCGGCCTGGACCCCGGCCGAGCCCAGCAGGCGCGGCAGCCACTCCGGATCCGCGGGGTCGGGCAGGAAGCCCAGCACGATCACCCGACCCTTCCCGTGGGCGATCTCGAGCGCCGCGGGCGACCCCGCGGTCGGACCGTCCTCGTAGACGGCCAGCGTGCGGCACGTCTCACTCTCGGCCTCGAACTCCTCGCACCACAGCGTGGCCCGCCCGCGCCGCGCGCAGTCGGTCCAGAGCACACTCGGGTCGATCCCCGTCGCGGGGAAGCGGCGACGGACGCGGAACGGCAGCGCGCGCTCGAGGCTCCCGAGGGCGCAGTCGCGGTAACAGGTCGCGTGCTCGGAGCGGATCGAGGTGAGCGGGCCGACGATCCAGGTCATCCCTTCGGCGACCGCGGCCAGCGCCGCCTCGAGCGTGGCGTCGGGCAGCCAAGCCATCAACGGGCTCAACAGGGCGCGGTAACCGTCGAGTGGCGCACCGGGGAACAGCACGTCGCGTGGGATGTTCGCCTCCACGAGCGGACCGTGGAAGCTCGCTGAGAGCACGCTGTCGTAGTGCAGCCCCGGCGCCTGCTGCCCGTGGTCGAAGACCCATGCCGAGGGTGTGTGGTAGTGGAGCGCGACCTCGGCCCGGGCGACCCGCGTCTCGCGCAGGAACGCGCCGGCGCGAGCCATCTCTCCGGCCATCCGAGCGATCTCCTCCGCGCCCGGCGTGGGCTCCCCCCATGCGTGGAGAAGCGATCCATGAACCATCTCCTGGGCGCTCCAGTGCTGCCGGTAGAGCCAGTAGCAGACCATCTCACCGCCCAGCGCCACCGAGAACCAGCCGCGGGCGCGGATCGAACCCGGCCGCGGGAGGTAGAGCGACCCGACGCAGCCGCCGGCCGTCCAGCCTGCCGCGCTCTCGGTGAACCAGTACGGCCGGTCCTTCACCGGGCGCATCCAGTCGCACTCCCCGATGTACGCGGCGTAGTGCTCGGGCGGGAAGTAGCAGTTGTTCTGCACGAGGTCGAGCGGCCGGAACATCTCCTCGTAGTCGAGCCGGTGCACGAGGTGCGGCATCCCGTCGGTGCTCACGTTGGGGCAGCCCGCTGCGTGGAGGATCTCGTACTGCGCGTGACAGTACTCGGCATACATGTCGCTCATGAAGTTGCGCCACAGGAAGAGCAGCGAGGGGTGGTGGCCGGCGGCCGTCTCGATCGGGAGCGGGATCTCGGCCCAGTCGGTGTACCACTGGCTCCACAGCTCGTTGCCCCACGCGGCGTTCAGCGCATCGAGCGAGCCGTACCGCGCCTCCAGCCACCTACGCCAACCGGCCTCGCAGGCCGGGCAGTAGCAGCCGTTGCGGTGGCAGCCGAACTCGTTGTCGATCTGCCACCCGAGGACGCTCGGGTCGCCCGCGAACTCCTCCGCCATCTTGCGCACGATCCCGGCCGACAGCGCGCGGTAGGTCGGCGAGGTCGGGCAGCCGTGCCGCCTCCCGCCGTGTACGAGCGCACGGCCCTCCGGAGTCCAGACCAGCGTGTCGGGGTACTTGCGGGTCAGCCACGCGGGCGGGGTCGCCGTCGGCGTGCCGAGGACCACGGCGATGCCCTCGGCGCCCAGCCGGTCGACAACGCGGTGGAGCCAGCCGAAATCGTAGCTGCCCTCGGTCCGCTCCATCCGCGACCACGCGAACTCCCCGATCCGCAGGATGTTGACCCCGAGCTGCTTCGCGCGGGCGATGTCCTCTTCGATCGTCTCCTCCGGCCAGGCCTCGGGGTAGTACGCGGCGCCCACGTAGGGCGGGTCGGGCAACGCCATCGGTCGACTCCTTCCGGTTCGAGCCCCCCGCGCTATTCCACGACCGCCGGTGAGCCCCTGCCCCGACGGAGCGGAGCGTCCACGATCGGCGCGCGGCCAGGAAGGGTTCGGCCGGGCTGGGCGCGAACCGACCGCCGGGTGATCTTGGGCGATGGACGTGAGGCGCGGGTCCGTGGCCCTGCATCCGTCCGACACGGTCTCCGCTCTGCCCGGCGAGCCTGGCGGCTCGCGCTAGGGAGCGTGCTCGTGAACTCGTCCTTATCGCTGCGCTGGCGCGTCATCCTGACGGTGCTGTCCGTCTCCGTGGCTGCCGTCGCCGTCGGCTACTTCGTCCAGTCCTCCATCCTCCTTCCCGCCTTCGCGCGCATCGAGGAAGACCAGGCGCGCGCGAACGCCGCCCGGTGTACGGCGACCCTCCGGGCGTTGGGGCAGGCCGTGAGCCAGACCTGCCTCGACTACGCCCGTTGGGACGACACCTACCAGTACATGGAGTCCCGAGACCCCGCCTATACCGACTCCAACTACCAGGCCACTACGTTCACCTCCAACGAGCTGCACCTCATCCTGCTGGTCGATGCCGAGGGACAGGTGACCTGGGGCGGCGCCCCCCGCGGTGGGGAGGAAGAGGTGGAGACGGTGGCACGGCCGGGCGGCCTCGGCGATCTCGCCTGGCAGGCCCTGATCGCGCCCGGCCCAGGCGGACGCCAGGGGATCGAGCAGACCGAGGACGGGCTAATGCTGGTCGCCGCGTGGCCCATCACCCGTTCCGACGGCGGGGGCGAGCCCCGCGGCGCCGTCGTGATGGCCCGCCGACTGGACGACGCCTCGCTCGCCCAGCTCACCGCGCGCACCCGTGTGCGCTTCACGCTCCGCGCGGCCGAGCCGGGAGAGGGCGATGGCGCGCAGGCTCGCCCTGACCG
>CAZRDB010000121.1:0-5428 GCA_964598695.1 uncultured Armatimonadia bacterium | reverse complement strand
GCACCTACCCCGACGTCTCGGGTCGGCCCGCCGTGGTCATCACGGCCGAGCAGCCCCGGACCGCCAGCCGTGTCGGGCGGGCGGCGGCACGCGTCGCGCTCACCTCGATCGCACTCGCCTCGCTCGCCGGGCTCGTGCTCACCGTCTGGGTGCTCCAGCGGACGGTCGTGCGGCCGGTCGAGAGGCTCGGCCAGGAGGCGCGGCGGGTTGCCGGCGCCGAGGGACTTACGGGGCGGGTGACCGAGCAGGGGTCGGCCGAGCTGGCCCACCTCGCCGGGGCGATCAACGCGATGCTCAGCGACCTCGAGCGCGCCGACCGGGCACTCCGCGAGAGCGAGGCGCGCATGCGGAGCGCGTTCCACAACGCTGCGGTCGGCTTCGCCCTCGCGTGGCCGAACGGAACCGTCAGCCAGGCCAACCAGCGCTGGGCCGAGATGCTCGGGACGACCGCCGAGGAGCTGGCCCGCAGGCCGTTCTCCGAGATCATCCACCCGGAGGATGCCGCCGGCTTCCACGAGCAGTTGCAGGATGCGTTGACCCGCCGCCTCGACGGGTTCCGAGCCGAGGTCCGCTGCCTGCGGGCCGACGGAGAGTCGGTCTGGACCGACCTGGCCGTCGGCCTCGTCCACTCCGGCTCGGGCGACCTCGAGAACGTCGTGCTCGTGATCGCCGACATCAGCGACCGCAAGCGGGCCGAGGACGAGTTGCGCTCGATGTCCCACCGCGACGGCCTCACGGGTCTTGCCAACCGTCGGGCGTTCGAGGAGCGCCTCGAACGCGAGTGGCGCGCCGCGACCCGCGACGGAGGCAGTCTCGCGCTGCTGCTCCTCGATGTCGACCACTTCAAGACCTACAACGACGCCTACGGTCACCTGGCGGGCGACGAGTGCCTGGTGCAGGTTGCCGGCGCGCTGCGCGAGGGATGCCGGCGCACGATCGACCTCCCCTGTCGGTGGGGCGGCGAGGAGTTCGCGGTGATCCTGGCCGACACGGGCCTCGACCAGGCGCTCGCGTGCGCCGAGCGGATCCGAGCCCTCGTCGAGGCGGCCGCCCTCCCCCGCCCCGGGCAGATGCCCGATCACGTCACGGTCAGCGTGGGCGTGGCCATCGCCCAGCCCATGCCCTCCGCCGGCGCCGGGGGCCTTCTCGAGGCCGCCGACCGGGCCATGTACGCGGCGAAGCACGGAGGCCGCAACCGCGTCGCCCACGCGACCGCCGAGGCCGAGACCGCGGAGCCGAGCTGATCGACCGGCCCCCTCCGGAGTCCTTGGCGCTCGGTCAGGGCGCCGGTATCATGTCGGCTCTTGCCCACGAGAGGAGGTGGTTCGCCTGGGCGACTTCGCAGTGGTCGGCGGCCTCGCCGTGGCCCTCGGGATGGATGCCTTCGCCGCGGCGATCGCGACGGGCGCGACCCTCGACCGCCTCCGTGTCCGCCCCGTCTTCCGCCTCTCGTTCCACTTCGGCCTCTTCCAGTTCCTCATGCCCCTGATCGGCTGGTGGATCGGCGACGTCGCGGTCCGACGCGTCGCGTGGATCGACCACTGGGTCGCTTTCGCGCTGCTCGCCTACATCGGGCAGCGGATGATCCACGAGGCGCTCTCGGGCGGCGACGAGGACTCCGCCGAGCGAGCCGACCCTACCCGCGGATGGAGCCTCGTCACCCTCTCGGTCGCCACCAGCATCGACGCACTCGCCGCCGGACTCACCTTGGCGCTCCTGAAGGTCGGGGTCCTGGCTTCTGCCGGCGTGATCGGACTCACCGCGGCCCTGATGACCTGGCTCGGGATGGCTCTCGGTCGGCGGGTCGGCCACTACGTCGGCTCGGCCGCGGAGATCCTGGGCGGCGTCGTCCTCGTGGTGATCGGCACCCGCATCGCGCTCAGTCACCTCTTCGGCTAGCCTCCCCGCGGCAGGTCCCTCGCAGAGCGACCGCGAACTGGCCGCCCATGAGGTCCACCTGCCAAACAGCACGTCTCCGTTGCCTCGCGCCGCTCGGGCCGGCGCTGCTCGTCGCCCTCGTCGTGGGCGGCTGCAGGCCCGAAGACGGCCTCGCCAAGTGGCAGACGCCGGCACGGGCGGCCGCCACTCCCCCCCGGGCGCCGGCCACTCCACTCGCCTACGTGCTCGATGCGCTCCACGAGCCGGTGTACGCCCTGCACCAGGTCGACCCGGCCGTCCCGGAGGCGCTCACGCAGCTCACGCAGGCGCTCACCGCCAGCGACCTCGTTCGGATCACCGACCCGGAGATCCGGGCGCAGTGCATGGAGGTCGCCTCGGCCCCGGACGATGCCGCGGCCCTCGTCCGGTTCGCCGAGCTGCTCAGCCGCGAGCGCCGCTACGGGCTCGCAAGCCTCTTCCTCGACCATGCGGCGGCCGCGCAACACGACGACGCCGAGATCCTCAGCCGGCTCGGCGATGCGCTGGTCGCCTTCGGCAGGCCCAGCCTCGCGATCGAAGCCTACGACCGCGCCACCGCCCTCCGGCCCGAGGACGCCACCCTGTGGGAGCGGCTCGCCAACGCCTGCCTCGCCGAGGGCCGCATGCGCGACAAGAGCCCGCGCAGCACGCGGGCCGCGCTCGCCAAGGTCAAGGAGATCGGCTCCGAGGAGAAGCGGCTCTGGGCCGAGACCGCACTCGTGCGGCTCGACATGGCCGAGGGCAAGTACAACGGGCCCGCGTGGGACGCGCGGGGCGACGACGGCAAGCCCGCCGGCATCGGCCCCCTCCGCGTGCGCACGACGCCCTCGTTCGAGAAGGCCCAGCTCTCGCGCGACCCGGCCGAGCGCCTCGAGCTGCTCGCGGAGGCCGTCCAGGAGGACCACGGCAACGTCGGGGCCGTCTACAACCTCGGCCTGGCGCTGCTGGCTGCCGAGCGGTGGATCGACGCCGTTCCCCACTTCGAGGAGGCGCGCAGGCTCGGCGCCAAGGCCAGCCCGGAGATCGTCCCTGACGCCATGGCGGGCGAAGCGATCTGCCTGGCGCACCTCGACAAGGCCACGGAAGCCGACCCGCTTGCCCGGGCCGCGATCGAGGCGGCGCCGGAGTCGGCCTTCGCCCGCTACGCGCACGCCCGTGTCGCCTGGCTCACGCACAACGCCCCGATGGCGGAGGAGCGAGCCACCCAGGCTCTCGAGCGGTGGCCCGAGCATGGGCGCAGCCTCGCGCTCCTCGGCGAGTGCCTCCAGGCGCGCGGAGAGTCGGCCGCGGCGCGGCGAGCCCTCGAGTACGCCGTGTGGGCAGAGAGCGATCCCAAGGCGAGGGAGACGATACGCGATCTGTTGAAGGGGTTGGGGGGTGGCGGCGGCGGCGCCGGGTAGCAGAGGCTACCGCAGTCAGGCCGCCGCGCGCCGTGCGACACGCTGCCCGGTGTTGCGCACCAGCGCGTCGATGAAGCACTGCGAGTACGCGGAGTTCTGCCCGTAGTGCTGGCTGAACGACCGCGCGAACCGCCACATCCCCACGGCGGGTGAGAGCGAGTAGAGCATCTCGCCATTGGCCCCAGCCTCGCTGCGGACCACGCCCGTGCGCCCGAAAGCGCCCAGGGCCTCCTCGATCTCCGACGCGTCACGCCGGGTCAGCTCGCTCAAGCTCCGCGCCGAGTAGGCGGAGTTCGTCCCGCCGCACAGCAGCTCCAGGATCTCGAGCGAGGCCACGTTCACGATCGCGTCGAGCACGTTCCTCTCCTGCAAGTCCAGCAATCTGTCACCTCCTCTACAGGGTCCCTACTGCGTTCCCCGTCTTACACTCACCAGTTACGTCGTCACGGGGGCAGTAGTTTACACACATTGAGTCGCTCGTGTCGCTCAAAAGTTCCGTCGATTTCACAGAGGGGGGAAGGGGGCCGTTCCGTTACCGCGACGGGGCGTCGTCGGTCTCCTCGGACTCCGTAGCGCGCGCGTTGGTCTCCTCGAGGTGGTAGCGCGCGGCCTCGTCGGCCAGGGTCGGGGCCTTGAACTGGATCTCCGCAAGGTGGGCGTAGCGCCCGCCCTGGGCAACAAGCTCGGCGTGGCGGCCGCGCTCGATCACCTCGCCGTTGTCGATGACGAGGATCTGCTCCGCGTTCATGACCGTCGAGAGACGGTGGGCGATCGCGAAGGTCGTGCGGTTCTCCATCAGGTTCTCGAGCGCTTGCTGGATGAGGTGCTCCGACTCCGAATCGAGCGCCGAGGTCGCCTCGTCGAGGATCAGGATCTTCGGGTTGCGGAGGATCGCGCGCGCGATCGCAATCCGCTGCTTTTGGCCGCCCGAGAGCTTGTTGCCCCGCTCGCCCACTTCCTCGTCGTAGCCATCGCGGAACTCGAGGATGAAGTCGTGCGCGTTGGCCGCACGCGCCGCGGCCTCGACCTCTGCCTCGGAAGCGTCGCCGCGACCGTACATGATGTTCTCGCGGATCGTGCCGGAGAAGAGGTACGTGTCCTGCAGAACAATCCCGATGTGGCTGCGCAGCGCGGCGAGCTTGAGCTTCCGCAGGTCGACGCCGTCGAGCATCACAGAGCCACTGATGGGGTCGTAGAAGCGCGGGATCAGGTTGATGAGAGTCGACTTCCCACCGCCGCTCGGCCCGACGACCGCCGTGACCGTGCCCGGCTTCGCGACGAAGCTGACGTTCTTGAGCACCAGCTCGTCGGGCTCGTAGGAGAAGTAGACGCCGTCGAACGAGACCTCGCCGCGCACGTCGACGGGCACCGTCGCGTCCGGGGCCTCCTCGACATCGGGGATCGAGTCCAGCGTCGCGAAGATCCGGTCGATGCAGGCACTCGCGCGCATGATCGCGTCGTTCACGTTGGTCATGTTGATGATCGGGCCGTACATGCGGTCGAGCATACTGGAGTAGAAGATCAGTCCGCCGACGGTGACGTCGCCGTCCCCGTGACATATCTCCCAGACGCAGAAGAGCCAGACCGCGCCGCGGCCGAGGATCGTGATGAGGCGCGCGACATGCCCGAACGCCGCGGACCACGCGCCCTGCCGCAGGCTCAGGCGGAGGTTCTCGCGCGACTCGGCGACGAAGCTCCGCGCCTCCTTGCGCTCGGTGGCGAACGACTTCACCACGCGCACACCCGCGACGCGCTCATGGAGGTCTGTCGTGATGGCCGTGAACTTGTCGCGGACCTCCATGCTGACGTCGCCGATCCGGCGGCGAAACCCGTTGTAGTTGATGAGGTAGAGCGGGAGGAAGATGCAGGCGAGGAAACCGACCTGCCACTTCATCGCGAAGAGCACGATGGCGTAGACCACGAGCACGACGCTATCCACCACGAACTGCGACAGCGCCCCGGTCGAGATCTGCCGGATGCCCTCCACGTCCCACAGCACGCGGCTCATGATGCCGCCTGTTTGCACGCCCTCGTTGTAGCGGAGGTGAAGGAGCTGGATGTGCCGGTAGAGGCGGTGGCGGATGTCGAATACCAGGCGCTCGCCGATGCGC
>CAZRDB010000120.1:9098-16353 GCA_964598695.1 uncultured Armatimonadia bacterium | reverse complement strand
TCGATCGAGCGCGGCCCGGCGATCACCCGCTACGAGGTCGAGCCGGAGCCGGGGATCCGCGTCGCGCGCATCTCGGCGCTCGCCGACGACCTCGCCCGCGTGCTCGAGGCCGTCGATGTCCGGATCGAGGCGCCGGTGCCCGGCAAGTCGGTCATCGGGATCGAGGTGCCCAACAAGAACCGCTCGCTGGTGGGTGTCCGCGAGATCCTCGAGTCCGGCCCCATGCGCAGCAACAAGAGCCTGCTCGCCTTCACGCTGGGCAAGGACATCGCGGGCGACGTCCAGATCGCCGACCTCTGCCGGATGCCCCACCTGCTGGTGGCGGGCGCGACCAACTCCGGCAAGAGCGTCTGCCTGAACGCGTTGATCCTCTCGATCCTCTTCCGCGCCACGCCGGACGAGGTCAAGTTCATGATGATCGACCCCAAGCGCGTCGAGCTGTCGCTGTACGAGGACATCCCCCACCTCGTCGCGCCGGTCGTGCACGACGCCCGCGAGGCCGCCGGCCTGCTCCGGAACGCGATCGTGGAGATGGAGTCGCGCTACCGGACGCTCGCGGCCCTCGGGGTCCGCAACATCAACGAGTACATGGAGCTGCGCGACGAGGACCCCGACCTCGAGCCGATGCCCTACCTCGTCATCGTCATCGACGAGCTGGCCGACCTGATGATGCAGGCCGCCGCCGAGTTCGAGCAGTCGATCTGCCGCATCGCCCAGCTCGCCCGCGCCGTCGGCATCCACCTCGTCGTCGCCACCCAGCGGCCCTCGGTCAACGTTGTCACGGGCACGATCAAGGCCAACATCCCCTCCCGCATCGCCTTCATGGTCTCCTCGCAGACCGACTCCCGCGTCATCCTGGACGCCGTCGGGGCCGACCGCCTCGTCGGCCAGGGCGACATGCTCTACTCGCCGATCGACGCGAGCAAGCCGCGACGGATCCAGGGCGCCTACCTCGGCGCCAAGGAGATCAACCGGGTCGTCGACTTCCTCAAGCGCCAGGCCGAGCCCGAGTACACGATGGAGCCGCTGCCCGTCGACACGATGAAGACACCGGTCGACCTGCCCGCCGGAGTCGATGAGGAGGGCGTCGATGACGACATGTTCGGCGAGATCGTCCGCTTCGTGCAGACCCAGCGCCGCATCTCGACCTCGATGCTCCAGCGCAAGTTCCGCATCGGCTACAACCGCGCCGCCCGCCTGATCGAGATCCTCGAGGAGAAGGGCCTCGTCGGCCCCGCCGACGGCTCCCGACCCCGCCGCGTGCTCCGCGGCGTCTTCGGCGTACCCTACGAGGACGACGAGGAGATCGACGAGGCGGCCAGCTAGGGCGTCTCCCGAAGACCCATCGAGCCCGGCCCCGCGTACCGCGGCCAGTCGGCGAGAGGGGACGCCGCCCGCGCCGCGAACATGGCCGGTGGGGGGCGCCGGCGGCCGGCCGCTCGAACGGAGGCGCGTCCCATGGTTCCTCGTCGCATCGGAGTCGCTCTGGCTCTCCTCGCCCTCGCCGTGCTCCTCGCGTCGTGCCGGTTCCAGCCGGGCTCGGCGGTCGCGAGGATCGCGCAGGCCGCGAAGGGGAGCGACGCGCAGGCCCCAGCCTCCGAGGCAACGGCCGGGCAGGACGGCTCGAGACCCGTCGGGGAGATCCGGACCACGACCACGCAGGCTCCGGCCTCGACCGACAAGCCGGCCACCCGGGCGGTCTCGAACGTCGTGCGCGACCAGGGCCCCGGCCGCGTTCTGTACACGCGCGGCGGCAACGTCTACCTCTACGATCTCGACTCCCAGGAGGAGATGGAGATCACCAGCCGGGGCGTGGCCATCGAGAAGGCCGGCGTCCACTACGGCGCGCCGACGTTCGTCGACCGCGAGTCGCTCGTTGTGCTCCGGTGGGAGACCGATGCCAACGGACGGATCGTGAAGCGCGCGATCGAGTCCGGGGTCATCCAGAGCGAGAGCGACGTCCTCCCCGAGGCCAAGCGGCCGACCGGCCTCGGGTACTGCGTCCCGCTGTCGAAGCTGCTCTACCTCGAGCAGACGAGCCGGGGCAGCCAGGAGACCGACGACTTCGGCGCGGAGTTGACGCTGTTCACGATGGAGCCCGGCGCCGGCCCCCAGCAGACCCGACTCACCTCCTGGTACGGCGACACCGGCCTCAACCACGCCCGCGTGCGCTTCTCCCCCCGGGGCGACCTCGCGAGCCTCCCGCGCTTCCCGACCGATGTCTCCGACTTCTACGGCATCCACCGCGTCAACAGCGGCGACGCCGTCGACGTGATCCCCGAGAGCTACCTCGGCCAGGCGTTCGTCACGGGGATCGACTTCGGCGGCAAGGGCGCGTATGCGACCGTCATGGTGCTCGACAACGCGATCGACATGGGCCCGGGCCTCTACCGGCTCGACCTCGCCGCACGCAAGCACACGCAGATCGCGATGCAGAACAACCTGTACGGCCTCGCCGTGAGCGAGACGCTCGGGATCGCCGTCGTGGCAAACGACTCGGGCGACCTCTCCGTGATGGAACTCGGCACGGGGGACGAGACGCCGCTCGGCAGCGGCGCCGACCCCGACATCTGGCCGCGGTAGACCCGACGGAACGAGAGGGAGTTGGGCAGCATGGGACGGTACCTCGGGTACGGCCTCCTGGCCTGCGTCGCGCTCGCCGCGGCTTCGGGCAGCGCGACCGGGCAACCACAGCAGGAGGCGGCGCAGGTCATCTACCTGCGCGACGGCAACGTGTTCCTGTACGATCTCGCGGAGGACCACCGCGTGCAACTCACCGAGGACGGCCTCGCCCCGGGTGAGGAGGGGCTCCACTACGGCCCGCCCGTCTGGCTCGACGGCGACACCATCGCCGTCGTCCGCTACCGGCAGGTCGAGGACGGCCTGGGCGTCGACCGCCAGGTCCTGCTCGGCACCACCGAGGGCGAGTGGGAGGTCCTCGCGACGGCCGCTCACCCGTTCGATCTCGGGTACGACCCGAGCACGGGACGCCTCGTCTACACCGCCCTGATCCTGGAGGAGGACGGCTACTCCGGCCGCGTTCTGTACACGCAGGAGTCCGGCGGCGAGCCGGAGCCGGTCGAGGGCTTTCGCCGCGAGATCGGCGAGGGCGCCCCCTCCGGCCGCAGGATCCGGTTCGCCCCCGAGGGCGGGCTGATGCTGTTGCCCTCCTACCCCGACAACCCGGTCGACACGTTCGAGCTGCTCACGCTCTCCGGCGACCCCGAGCCTCCCCTGCTCTCCGGCGCACGGGGGGGCGAGTACATCACCGACGCCCTCCTCGCGCCGCACGTCGCGTTCGCGGCGATGGCGGTCTGGGGCGAGTCGATGCTCGAAGGCCCCGGCCTGTACGAGATCTCGCTCGAGGGCACGGTGATCCGGCGCGTCGCGGCCAACGTGCACTCCTTCGGGATGAGCGCCGCGCTCGGCCTGGTCGTCGTCGAGCAGGACCGGGAGGACGGCAGCTTCGAGCCCGGCGTTCTCGTCGCCGTCCCGCTCGACGGCGGGGCGCCCGTGAGCCTGCGCGAGAACGGCGAGTGGCCGGACGTGTGGCCGCGGTAGGGCGGGCCGTGCCGAGAGCCGTCGAGCCCACCCCTCCCGGCGCTGCGCGCCACCCTCCCCCTTCGGCCTGCGGCCGAGATGGGAGGGTTGGCTCCCCCCTCGTTCCGAGCGCAGCGAGGGGGAGGGGGGACGTCCGAAGGACAGGGGGGAGGGGCGGCCGTCCCGGGCGATGTCGCTAGCGACGCGAAGATCGGCGGCAGCGCATCGGCGGCCGGAAGCCCACCCAGGGAGGACCGCCCCCTGGCCACCCCGAACTCCCAGCCCCATGACACCCCGAGAGATCGTGCAGACCAGCCTGCGGTTCGACGGTCCGCCCCGGATCCCGTACGGCATGGGGGGAGGCTTCCCCTCCGACCTTGCCGGGGTCGGCTACGGACAGCCGCCGAACAGCCGCGCGCGCGAGTGGACCCGGCGCGACGGTTACTGGGACATGGTCGACATGTGGGGCACCGAGTGGCGGCGGCTCGAGGGGATCACCAAGGGCGAGCCGTACCGCGGGCCCTTCCAGCTCTCGTGGGACGCGATGGAGACCTACGACTGGCCCGACCTCGACCGCCCCGAGTTGTTCGCGGGCGCCGCCGAGCGGGCAGCCCAGTGCCACGCGGAGGGTCGGTACGTCCTCGGCGGGATGAGCTGGCCGTTCGACACCAGCCGCTACCTGCGCGGGATGCAGCACTTCCTCATGGACTGCGCGCTCGAGCCCGACCGGATCCGCGAGCTGCTCCGGCGCGTGACCGACCTCTACGAGCGGGTGATCCACCGCTATGCAGACGCCGGCGTCGACGCGGTCATGACCTGTGAGGACTGGGGCACCCAGGACCGGCTGCTCGTGAGCCCGGAGATGCACCGCGAGCTGTTCATCCCGTGCTTCCGCCAGCTCTGCAGCGCCGCGCACGAGCGCGGCCTCGCGGTCTGGCTCCACTCCTGCGGCTACGTGCGCGATGTCATCGGCGACTGGATCGAGGCCGGCATCGACGTCTGCCAGTTCGACCAGCCCGAGCTGCACGGGATCGACTTCCTCGCCGAGCACTTCGGCGGCCGGGTCCACTTCTGGTGCCCCGTCGACATCCAGACCACGCTCCAGACGGCCGACCCCGCACGGATCGAGGCCGCCGCGCGGGAGTACATCGAGAAGCTCGGCTGCCACGGCGGAGGGTTCATCGCCGGCTACTACGGCAGCAACGAAGCGATCGGGGTCGACCCGGACGTGCAGGCGATCGCCTGCCGCGCGTTCATGCGGTACGGCGACCCCGCGCCGGCCCGCAACGGCTAGCCCAGTCCCCCCACCCGATCAAGGAGGCACGGACCAGATGGCACGTCACGACCTCGCGCGCGTCGCACTGCTCACCCTGTGCTTAGGAGGCACCCCCGCTTTGTCCCAGTCCCCGCTGACCCTCACCGCCGCCGGCGGCCGCACGGCCCTCTCCCTCGAGGGCGCTCCGCTCCTCACCCAGGTCGAGCCGCAGGTCCCCGCGCGTCGCGATGAGCCCAAGAAGCCCTGGCCCTGCCCGAGCCGGGAGCTGGCGGTCGCCCTCGAGGGGGAGATGCTCGTCCTCACCGATACCCTCCCCTCCTCCGGCCAGGTGCTCGCCTCGATCGCGAGCTTCCGCCACGCGATCGACGACGCCCGCGAGATCTGGACCCCCCACCTCGCGCCGGCCGACGGCTACGTCATGGGCGATCACGCGTTCCGATCGCCGGCCTTCCTCGCGGCCAACGGCGCACGCGCGCTCGCGCTGGTGCCTGATCTCGACGATGTCCGCGCCGCCCACGAGGCGGGCTGGGAGGTCTGGATGGACTACGACCATCCCTCGCAGACCGTCACCTTCGCCGCGGGCGCCTACCGCCATGCCGACCAGCACGTGCTCTACTGGCCGGAGCCGCTCGAGTGCAGAGGCCAGCCGGTGCGCCTCCGCGTCCACGTGCTCACGAGCACCGACCCCGCCGACCTCGCCAACCCCTACGGCCTCGCGGCGCGCTGGATCTGGGACCGTTGGGGCCACGAGGGGCTCCTGGCCGGAGGGGCCCAGCGCGGACCGCTCGCAGCCTATGCCGAGCACATCAACCGCTGGACCTTCGAGCCCGCCCCCGTCGGCTGGGGCGACACGGTCTGGCAGAGCTTCACCGTGAACGGCCGCCCCTGTGGTGGGCCGGCGTTCATCGTCGATGTCGCCCAGCACCCGTCGATCCCCGCGGCCGAGCGCCGCTGGCGCGAGCAGCGATCGGTCTGGAACCAGGCGTGGTTCTCGACCCAGCGCTGCGCCAACGGACTCCTCCGCTACGCGCGGCAGGTCGGGAGCGCCGAACTCGAGCAGCGCGCCCGACTGATGACGGCGCTGGCGCTGAGCGCCCCGCAGACCGACGGCCTCTTCCCTGCCGTCTACACCTGCGGCGGAGGCGGCTATAGCCTCGAGGCCGACACGCCGGGCTGGGAGCAGGCCCGCTGGACCAACTCCGACCGACGGCCGCGCGGCGCCTCGGGCGATGCCGTCCACATCCTCGACGCCGCGTTCACGGCCCGCCTCCTGCTGGAGTGGCACGGCCTCACCGGCGAGCGCGAGGCCCTCGACTACGTCCTCCCCTTTGCCGACCGCCTCGTGCGCCTCCAGCGCCCGAGCGGCGCCTTCCCGGGCTGGGTCGAGCCGGACGGCACGGTTCCCGAGGCCCTCGCCGAGGGGCCCGAGACGGCGATGGGCGCCGCGTTCCTCGCCGAGCTGCTGCTCGCCGAGCTGCTGCTCGCCGAGAGCGAGCGTATGGCCCCCGCGACGCGCGAGTCGCTCGGCCGCGCGCTCCGCGCGTCGCTCCGCTACCTGATCGAGGGGCCGATCGCCGAGGGGCGATGGGAGGACTTCGAGACCTACTACTCCTGCAGCGGCTGGGGCCGCGAGAACCTCGGCAAGCGCGTCGAGCGCAATCGCCAGTTCAAGAGCAACACGTTCTCGCCGTTCTGGTGCGCCGAGGCGCTGCTCGCCGGCTACCGCCTCCTGGGTGAGGTGCGCTACCTGGCGATCGGACGCCGCTGCCTCGATGAGCTGAGCCTCTACCAGCAAGTGTGGGATCCGCCCTACATCCCCGCGCCGTGCCACGGCGGCTTCGGCGTGATGAACGGCGACGGGGAGTGGAATGACGCCCGCCAGAGCCTCTTCGCGCCCCTGTTCCTCGAGTACTACCGCGAGACGGGCGACGGCCGGTACTTCGAGCGCGGGGTCTCCGCGCTGCGCGCCTCGTTCGCGATGCTGTACTGCCCCGAGAACGCGGGGGTGCGCAAGGAGTACGAGCGGGTCCACAAGGCGTTCGGGCCGGAGAGCTTCGGCTTCATGATGGAGAACGTCGCCCACGGGGGCCCGGACTCGGAGCCGATCGGCCCGTTCACGATCTACACCTGGGGCAACGGCGCGGCGCTCGCGAGCTACGGGAAGATCCGGGACCTCTACGGCGACGTGTACGTCGACCGCGCGCGCGGCCAGGTGTTCGGGATCGACGGCTGCCGGGCGAGCCTCGCGGGGGACAAGGTCAGCGTCGAAGATCCGTACGGCCAGAAGGAGCTGACCCTGGTCGACGAAACCGGACGGCGGACCGTACTGAGGACCGGCGAGTAGGCGGCGGCGCTCGTGCGGGAGGGCCCTGTCCATGGGAGGCGCGCTGGAGGGGCCCCCAGCTGTCCCGTCCGGGAGCCCGCGCCAACGCCCCCCCC
>CAZRDB010000120.1:7124-8998 GCA_964598695.1 uncultured Armatimonadia bacterium | reverse complement strand
GCGCTGGAGGGGCCCCCAGCTGTCCCGTCCGGGAGCCCGCGCCAACGCCCCCCCCCGACGGCCCTGAGGGTGCGAGGCGCCACTGGGCAGGGCGCCTCACGAAGGGGCGAGTCGGGCAGCCGCCCTTCGAGACGCCCCTCGTCTTCCGGCTCGGAGCCCTCAGGGCCGGCGGGTTGCCTGGGCGACGGCCCCTCCACCGGTTCTGGCTCTCAGCCCTTGATCACGGCCAGGGGACGCATCCGGGCAACCGGGCGGGAGAGGCCCGCCCCGGCGGCGGCCTCGACGACGTCGCTCACGTCCTTGTAGGCGGCGGGCTGCTCCTCGGCCGCGCCGGCCGCGCTGTGGGCCATCACGCGGATCCCCTGCTGGGCCAGATCGTCGATCACCTGGCGACCGGACTTCAGCGCCTTGGCGGCCGAGCGGGAGAGCCTCCGGCCCGCGCCATGGCACGTCGAGCCGAACGTGTCGGCCATCGCCTTCTCGGTTCCCACGAGCAGCCACGAGGCGCGGCCCATGTCGCCGGGGACGATCACCGGCTGCCCGAGCGCGCGGTACGCCCGCGGGACGTCCGGGTGACCGGCCGGGAAGGCGCGCGTCGCCCCCTTGCGGTGGACGCACAGCTCCTCCTCTTTGCCCTCGACCGTGTGGCGCTCGATCTTCGCGATGTTGTGCGCCACGTCGTACACGAGCTGCATCCCGAGGGTGCGCGCCGAGGCGCCCAGCACTCGCTCGAACGCCTCGCGGACCCGCTGCATGATGATCTGCCGGTTCGCCCAGGCGTAGTTCGCGGCACAGGCCATCGCGGCGAGGTACTTCTCCCCCTCCGGCGAGCGGACGGGGGCGCAGCCGAGCTGGCGGTCCGGGATGGCGATGTCGTACTTGGCGATCGCCCGCTGCATCAGCGCGATGAAGTCGTCGCAGACCTGGTGGCCGAAGCCGCGCGAGCCGCAGTGGATCATCACCGTGATCTGGCCCGGCTCGCGGATCCCGAAGCCGGCCGCGGTCTCGGGCTCGACGATCTCCTCGACCGCCTGGATCTCCAGGAAGTGGTTGCCCGAGCCGAGCGTGCCGAGCTGGTCGATCCCGCGCTTCTTGGCGCGCTCCGAGACGGCGTCGGGGTCGGCCCAGTCGAGACAGCCCTGGCCCTCCGTGGCCTCCACGTCCTCAGCCCAGCCGTGGCCGGCACGGACCGCCCACCGGCTCCCGAGACGGCAGACCTCGCCCAAGGTGCGCTCCGTGAGCCCGATGCCGCCGCCCCCGCCCAGCCCGGCCGGCACGGAGCGGAAGCACTCGGTGAGCAGGTCGTCGATCCGGCCCTTCACCTCGGAGAGCGCAAGGTCGGTGCGGACCAGTCGCACACCGCAGTTGATGTCGTAACCCACGCCGCCCGGCGAGACGACGCCGTCCCGGGTGCGGAACGCCGCGACGCCGCCGATCGGGAAGCCGTAGCCGAAGTGGATATCCGGCATGCCCATCGAGCGGCCCACGATGCCGGGCAGGTGCGCCACGTTGGCGACCTGCTGAATCGCGCCATCCTCGAGGCCGGCTCCCGCGAGCGCCTCGGTGGCGTACACGACGCCGTCGACCCGCATCGCGGGGCAGTTGGCTCCATCGAGAAGGATCCGGTACGGGTCCAGCCGCCTCTGCGTGGGGCGCGACGGCTCGGAGCGCGGCGCGCGGCCGCCTTCCCCGCCTCGCGACTCGGCCGCATCGGCCGAGTCGGCCCCCGTGCGCCACTCGCGTTCCCGTCTCGTCTTCTTCGCCAACGCTCTTCCCTCCCACACGCCGGAGCGGCCGGCCCCAGGAATCAGTTCGGCCCCGGGGCTTCGAAGCCTCGGGGCCGACGGATGCGATCGACTGTGGAGTGCGGACTA
>CAZRDB010000120.1:3224-7114 GCA_964598695.1 uncultured Armatimonadia bacterium | reverse complement strand
ACGCTTCCTCAGCCGTCTCCTCGACAGCTTCCGGGGCCTCGGGCGCGGGCGCCTCGGCGACCTCGACGGGGGCCTCGGCCTCGGGCTCCTCGGGGGTCTCCTCGGTCGCCTCTTCCTCCTCGGCGCCCTCACGGACGACGCGCAGGGTGATCGTGGCCTCGATGCCGCGGGCGATCGTGAAGGCCCGCTCGTGGTCGCCGACCGTCTTGACGGCCTCCTCGTAGACCAGCTTGCGGCGCTCGATGTCGACGCCGAGCTGGTCGATGACGGCCTGGTGCAGCTCCATCGGGGTCACGGAGCCGTACAGCTTGCCCTTCGACCCGGCACGCTTGACCAGCGTGACGACCTTGCCGTTGACCGAGTTGGCGAGGGCCTGGAGCTTCTCGCGCTGGGCTTCCTCGCGGCGCTCGCGGGCCGCGACCATCTTCTGCTGGGCGCCGAGCGCGCCACGCGTGGCCTCCACGGCCAGACCCCGGGGCAGCAGGTAGTTGCGCGCGTACCCGTTGCGGACGTTGACGACGTCGCCGGGGAACCCGAGCCGGTCGACTTCTTTCCTGAGGATGATCTGCATACCCTAGACTCCTTCGATTGCCGTGTTGCCAGTGCGACGCTGCAGTATACCGTGCGTCGGGGGGCTCGGCTACCCCCTTTGCCGAGAATCGACGAATCGCCCCGTGCGCGCTCCCGCGGCCCGTACGGCGGCCCGGCCGGGGGGCGGAGTGTGCGCCGGCCGGCCGGGGGGTGCGCGGTCAGTGACGAACGGAGGCTACTTGGCCTCGCGGGTGAGCAGCTTCTGGATCTCCGGCTCACCCATGTTCTCGGTCGTGACGACCTGGACGCCGGTGTCGATCCGCTTCTCGACCGTCTCGCCCTTCTTGGCCTTCACGGCGGCCATGACGCCCTCGTAGCCCATCTTGAACGGGTCCTGGACGATGAGAGCCTGGATGGTCCCGGCCTTGAGCGCCTGGATCTGGTCCGGGGCGGCGTCGTAGCCGACGAGCTTCACCTTGCCCGCGAGCTTGCGCATCTCGAGCACGCGCATCGCGCCCTTCGCGCCCGCCTCGTTCGCGGCGAAGATCCCGGCGACGTTCGGGTGGGCGTTCAGGAGGTTCTCGCAGACCTTGACCCCGGTCTCGACCTCGCTCTGGGAGTACAGCGGGTCGAGCAGCGTGAGCGTCGGCTGGGTCTTGATCTCGTCGCAGAAGCCCTTCTCGCGCTCGTCCGAACTCTTCGCGCCCTGGATGAACGGGATGACCGCGACCTCGCCCTGGCCGCCGACGAGCTTCGTGAGTTCCTCCGCGGCCTTCTTGCCGCCGAGCACGTTGTCGGTGGCCGCGTAGGTCACGGGGATCGTGTCATCGTCGATCCCCGAGTCGATGGTGACGACGAGGATTCCCTTGTCCTTCGCCCGCTTGAGCGGCTCGATCAACGCCTTAGCGTCGCAGGCCGCGATCACGATCGCGTCGACCTTCTTCGCGATCGCGTTCTCGACCAGCTTGATCTGGCCGGTCACGTCGGTCTCGCTGGCGGGGCCCTGCCACTCGATCGTCGCGCCGGATTCCTTGGCCGCCGCGTCGGCGCCGTCCTTCACCGTGAGCCAGAAGACGTGCTCGGTGCCCTTGGGCAGCACGGCGATCTTGAGGCCGCCGCCCGCCCCGCCGGCCGGGGCCTTGGCCGCGCCGCCGGCCGGACCGGGACCGGTCGCCGGGCTCGAGGCGGTCGCGCCGGGCTGGGTGCCGCCGCTCTTGCAGCCGACCAGGACCACGGCCGCCACGAGCGCCGCCAACAGCACGAGAGAGCCAATCCGTCGCATTCCGGTACTCCTCCTTCGAGATCGGCCCGACGGGCCGTCGTGCGGTGGGGCTCACCCCTTGAGCGCACCGAGGGTGATGCCCTTGGTGAGCTGCTTCTGCAGCAGGGCGTAGAGGATCAGCGTGGGCAGCATCATCAGCACGAGGCCGGCGAAGGCCATGCCCCAGTCGCTGCGGTACTGGCTCGTGATCGTGATGTTCGCGAGGCCGAGGGGCAGCGTTCGGATGCCCTCCGACCCCTTGCCCGAGAGGAACATGAAGGCCATGAAGAACTCGTTCCAGATGCTGAGGAAGGTGAAGATGGCGACGGTGATCAGCCCCGGCCGGGCCATGGGGAGCATCACCGACCAGAAGGCGCGGAACTCCCCGGCGCCGTCGAGGACGGCCGATTCGTGGAGGCTCGAGGGGAGCGACCGGTAGAAGCCGGTGAGGACGAAGATCGAGAAGGGCATGCCCGAAGCGACGTAGGCGGCGATCAGGCCCGGCAGCGAGTTGAGCAGGTGCATCGACTTCATCTGGAAGAACAGCGGGACGATCCAGAGCTGCAGGGGGACCATCATGCCCGCCAGGAAGAAGAAGAAGATGGCCTTCGAGCCGGGGAAGACGTACCGCGCGAGGGCGTAGGCCGCCATCGCCGAGAGGACAACCGTCAGGGCCACGGTCACGACCGTCACGATCGCGCTGTTGCCGAAGTACTGGCCGTACTGGCCCTTGGTCCACGCGTTCGAGAAGTTCTGCCAGTACAGGTCGTTGAGCGGCGGCAGGCCGGTCATGTTCTCGAAGATGTCCTTGTCGCGCCGGACCGAGGTCACGCACATCCACAGCATGGGGTAGACCGTCGCTGCCGCGTACAGCAGCAACAGCAGGTAGGTCAGGCCGCCCGAGAGGATGGATCCGGCAGTCAGCCTGCGCATCTACATCTCCACCCTCTCACGCCGCATCGCCCGCAGCGTCGCCGCGGTGCCGACGAAGACGATCAGGAACAGCAGCACCGCGATCGCCGTCGCCTGGCCGACCTTGTACTCGGTGAACATCGAGCTGACCATGTAGGTCCCGACGACGTGCAGGTCGCTCGGGGTCTGCTGGTTGGTGAGCAGCCAGATCGTGTCGAAGACCTTCATCCCCCCGATGATTGAGAAGACGAGCGAGATCGAGAGCGCATCCCAGATCAGCGGGAAGGTGATCTTCCAGAACTGCTTCCACGGCGGCGCGCCGTCGATCTCGGCCGCCTCGTAGAGGCTCTGCGGGACGCTCTCCATCGCCGCGAGGTAGAGGATCATGTTGAAGCCGCAGCCGCCCCAGACCGACATCGGGATCAGCGCACGGTAGAGGTGCTTAGTGTCGAGCCACGCGATCGTCTGCAGTTGCGCGAACCAGCCTCCGGCGCCGGCCAGGCGATCGGCGAGCCAGCCGCCGTGCTCGGCGACGAAGCTCGCTGCCTGGGGGAGGCCCTCTTTGAGGAGCGCCTCGATCTCGGCCGGGCTGAGCCCGTTGAGCGTCGCGCCCCAGGTGAGCAAGCCGGAGGCGATCGCGCCCCACAGTGCGCTGACCGGCCCCTTGGGGTTGTAGATCTGGGTCCACAGGAGCGCGACGGCCACCCCGCCCATCAGGTTGGGGAAGAAGAAGACCACCCGGAAGAGCCGCGAGCCCCACAGACCCCGGCTCAGGCAGGCCGCCAGGAACAGCGAGAGGGGCACCACCACGAGCGGGACGACGAACATCAGGAACAGGTTGTTCTTGACCGCGGTCCAGAACACGCGGCTGTCGTACAGCAGCCAGGCGAAGTTGTTGAGGCCGCAGAACTCCTTGCCCGTGAGGCCGTTCCAGCGCGTGAGCGACCAGCCGAACGACTGCAGCGCCGGCCAGACGATGAACACGGCGTACAGGAGCAGCGCCGGCCCGACGAACAGCGCTATGTTGCTCCAACGCAGCCGGAGGGCGCTGCTGGTGGTCGCCTCGGCGGCCTCGGCCTCCCGCCGGCGCGCCCGGCCGGGGCCGACGGCCATCCAGAGCCAGTAGCCCGCGCCGAGCAGCAGCAGGCCGAGTAGGGTCCTCGGCTGCCACCGGTGGTTCACCTTG
>CAZRDB010000120.1:0-3214 GCA_964598695.1 uncultured Armatimonadia bacterium | reverse complement strand
GATCTGGTCGGGGTGCTCGGAGCGGTACCGGACACTCGTGGCGGCGCTCTCGTACTTCTCGGCGAGTTCGACGCAGAACGCGCGATCCTCGGCCTCGCTCGCCTCGCCCCCGCCCTCCCCCGCGACCGAGACGAGCTGGCCGACGAAGTCGATGACGTGTTGGGTCATCTCCGGGTAGCCCTCGCCCGGCGGGTTGCCGTAGAACTCCTTCGCGTTGTCGATCATGGTCACGAGTTCCTGCATGTCGCTCGTGACGTTGCCCTCGGAGGCGCCTTTGACCATGGTCGGGCAGTCGCGCATCCGCGAGAACTTGCCCGCCTGGGCGCGCGAGGTCATGAACCGGAAGAAGTCGACTACGTACTCCTTCCGGGGTGAGCGCTCGAAGAGGAAGTAGTAGTTGGTGCTGACGACGACGGCGCCCGGATCCTGCTTGCCGGCGGGGACGATCGGCAGGTTGAACGAGCCCAGCTCGAAACCCTCCGGGATCTTCCCGGTCATCTCGCTCTTCAGCCAGGCGCCGCACGGGATCATCGCCGTGTGGCCGTAGAAGAACTCCTGCTGCGACTCGGTGTGGCTCATGCCCAGGCAGCCGGGCTGGAAGTAGTTGCGCGCCAGCCTGCGCACCCGGAGGAGCGATTCGGCCCACTCCGGGTCGAGGAAGCAGCCCGGCGTGAGCGTCTTCAGCTCGTAGAAACGCTCCCGGCCCGCAGTGTCGTAGTAGCCGCGGTCGATCATCGCCTGGGCGTAGTTCGGGTAGCGGCCCTGGAACGCGAAGGGGGGGATCCCCGCCTCCCGGATCTGCTCGCAGAGCGCGTACAGCTCGTCCCACGTCGTCGGAAGCGGCCAGCCGTGCTCCCGGAACATCTTCTTGTTGTACCACAGGCACTGCACGCTGCAGAGGAACGGGAGACCGTAGGTCTGGCCGTCCATCGTGTAGACATCGAGCGTGCCCTGCACGAACGAGTCGCGCCAGGTCGAGTCGCCCTCCCAGTTCGGCAGCTCGAGCCACTCGTCGAGCGCTTCGATGTCCCCGTTCTTGATCAGCGGCCAGTAGTTGATGAACGCGTTCGTCGCGTCCGGATAGGTCCCCTCGAGCACGCGGACCCGGACCTTGTCGGCGATCCGGGGGTCGCCGTAGAGGTTGACCGCGACCGCGGGGACCTGCCGCCCGCCCACCGTGACCGTGGGGAACTGCGCCTCGTACTCCCGGGCGCACTCGAGGAAGAAGTCCATCCCCTCCCCGCCCTCGAAGACGGGGATCTCCACGACGATCTGCTGGCCGGGGGGCGGGGTAACGAGCGGCCCACCCGCGAGGACCATCGGAGCCAAGAGCGCCCACAGCACGCACACCGGTAGGGTTCCTCCCTCCAGGGGAACGTCGCCGGTAGCTTCGCTCTCACCAGGGTCGGGGCCTCCCCCGCCAGGTCCAGAGCGGTTCCCGGAGGTCCCTGCAGGCGCGAGCGGCGGTCCGTCGAGTGCTCGTCCTTCTGCTCACCCTGAGCGGTTGTGGTCCGGGCCCCGCCGCTCTGGCCCCGACGGCAACCGCCTCGGATGGAGCGGAGCGGCAACCCTCCGCGGGTTGTCGCTCCGCGCTCTTGCGCGCGGGAGCTTACGAGAACCGCTTCAGGCCTCGAATGCGCGGCGGAGGACCTCCAGGAAGCTCGGAACGCCGGTCATCGGGTCCTCGGGCTCCTCGTACTCCATGTTCAGGAAGCCACGGTAGCCGGCCGCCTCGAGCGCCGAGCGCAGGACCGGCCACTCGACCTCACGCTTCGTCCCGCTCGCATCGTGGTAGCTGCGCTTGGCGTGGACGCTGACCGCGTGGCGCGCGACCGGGCCGAACTCCTCGGCCGGGTTGCGGAAGTTGCCGCAGTCGAAGTTGATCCCGAACCAGGGGCTCGGCCCCACGGCCTCGGTCAGCGCGAGCACCTGCGCCGCCGTCCCCGTGATCCCGCCGTGGTTCTCGAGCCCGACGACGACCCCGTGCCTCTCGCCGTGCTCGACCGCTTCCTCGAGACAGGCCAGGCACCGCGATCGGGCTGCCTCCTCGGAATCGCCCTCCGGCACCGGCCCCGCGAAGACCCGGATGTACGGGGCGCCGAGGCGCTCGCCATGCTCGATCCACGAGCGCGTCACCGCGATGTCACGCGCCCGGCCCTCGACCGGGAGCTGGCAGAAGTTGGTGCCGACCGCCACACCCGTGATCTCGAGGCCCCGGACGAAGCACTCGCGCTTGAGCCCGCGCAGCGCCGCCGGGCTCGTGTCACCCACGTAGTACGAGGTGATCTCGACGCCCTCGAAACCGAGCCCGGCACAGGTGTCGAGGAAGCCGAGGAGGTCCATCCGCCCCGTGGTGAGCGGGTCGCGATAGGAGTAGGCACAGCATCCGAGCCGCATCGACGATCGTCCTCCCTGCGGCGCCCTCCCCCTCCCCGGCGGCCTCTTCGGCCGCCGGGCGCGCGAGCCCTCTCTCCTCGGCGCAGGCCGGGCGGCCGGCTTCGGCGAACCGGCGAGCAGAGCGCACGAAGGAGGAACGATCCCATGTCCCGCCAGTCCAAGGGCGCCATCATCGGCTGCGGCGCGATCAGCCCCGCGCACCTGCGCGCCTTCCGCGAGAACGACGTCGATCTCATCGCCGCCTGTGACGGCGTGCCCGGGCGGGCCGCGGAGCGCGCCCGAGAGTTCGGCTACGAGAAGACCGCGACGTTCGAGGACTACCGCGAGATGCTCGCCGTGCCCGAGATCGAGTTCGTCTCGATCGCCACGCCGCCCCATCTCCATGCCCCGATGTCGCTCGACGCCCTGCGCGCGGGCAAGCACGTCATCTGCGAGAAGCCGTGCGTGCTCGACACCGGCGAGGCCGACGAGATCATCCGGGTCTCCCGCGAGACCGGCCGCAAGCTGATCTTCTGCTGCAGCCGCTTCCGCTACGGGATGCCGCTGATGGCCAAGCGGTACATCGACGCCGGCGACCTCGGCGAGATCTACCGCGTCCAGGTCCAGTTCTACCGCCGCCGCGGACGGCCGGGGATCGACGTCCTCGAGGGGCTCCACTGGTTCCTGAGCCGGGAGAGCGCCGGCGCGGGCGTCATGATGGACATGGGCGTCTACTTCATGGATGCCGTCCTGTGGTGGACCGGCTCCCCCCGGATCACCGCGGTCAGCTCGACCGAGTTCCGCGGCTTCCCCCACGATCTCCCGAGCGATGTCGTCT
>CAZRDB010000119.1:0-16369 GCA_964598695.1 uncultured Armatimonadia bacterium | reverse complement strand
CAGAACGGCCTCGTTCTCAGTCACGTAGTGCAGCAGCCAGAGGAAGTTGATCTTGAGGTCGGTGCTGGTCCGCCACAGGAAGCCCTCGAACGGCTCGCCGCCCTCGGGCGCGAGCACGAAGCCGAGGCCGCTCCAGTCCTCTCGCCCCACGCCCCGCGCGAAGTGGGCCACCGGCGCTCCGTCGATCCACAGCGCCAGCTCTCCGTCCCGCTCGTCGCCCCGTGTGTTGAGCTTCAGCATGATCTCGACGCACTGCCACGTCGCGCGCGGTACGAGCGATGGCTCTGCCGGATGGAGCCCATTGCCCCAGTAGCGGCCGTCAGCGGAGATCCGCATCTCGGGCCAGTAGCAGTAGAAGTTCCAGGCGCCCGGCGCCGGGTAACGGCCGTAGTTGCCGTACGGCTCGATGCCCACGGTCACACGCTCGTCGCCCGCGGGCCGCTCGCCCGCGCCGCCCTGGGGCCACCGGGTCGCGGGACGGTAGCCGCCGAGGTGGACGAAGTGGTGGATGTATGCCGCATCCTCCGCGAACCGCACGTAGAACCGCGCGTGGGCCGTCTCCACCTCGCGGGCGAGCGGCCGGTACAGGTGGCCCCCGGTGTTCTCGCCCAGCGTCGCCGTCATCGAGAGGGAGCGCGTGCCGGCACTCGCCGGCGGGACCAGATCGCTCAGGGCCAGGACCCGACCGTCCTGGTTGGAGACATCGCTCCACCGGGCCGCGATCTCCTCGACCGAGGCGGCTTCGAAGTCCTCGTGCAGCAGCACGCGCGGATCGCTGGCGATCCCGTCGTCGCCCGGGTACTCGGCAGAGAGTCCGTGGCCCGAGGGGAGCTCGGGGAGCGCCCCGCTCCCGGCGCCGAGGCAGAGCACGGCCACGGCCACAAGCCCGAGGAACGAGACGGTCGATCGGGACATCGCTGCCACCTCCGACTCGACAGACGCCGCGCACAACGGCCCACACGAGCGAGTTCGCGCCCCGCCGGCCGCAACCTGCGCCGGGCAGAGCCGCGCGGCCCGTTGACGGGGGACGATGGCCGGGTGTATATGTAGTTTGCATATAGGAGTTGGTCCACCGTGCCACGAGGGCACTGCCATCGCCATGGAGCCAAGTTCGGCCCGTGTTCCTGCTCACTGGGCCGGCACACGCGCTGGGTCGAGCCGACCGTGCTCTACCTGCTCGCGAGCGGCCAGGCCCAGTATGGTTACGAGATCCTCGCGCAGGCGCGCGAGCAGTCGATGACCGACTCCGAGATCGACGCCGGGGTCGTCTACCGGACACTCCAGCGGCTCGAGGAGGCAGGGTGCGTCACCTCGCGGTGGGAGGCTGGCGCGGCCGGGCCGAACCGCCACGTCTACGAGATCACCGAGGTGGGCCACGACCACCTCCGGGACTGGGCGACCGTTCTCGAGCGTCTCGCACACCAGATGCTCGCCTTCACCCAGCGCTGCCACCGCCAACGCCCGGCCGCCCCATCCGCGGGCGGCTGATCCCCAGCCCGACCGGCGCCGCGGGCCTGTTCGGCGCTCGACTATATGTAACTAGCATCTACGAGAGGAGATCGGCGATGAAGGTAGCGATCGCGACCGAGGAGGGGCGTGTCGCCCAGCACTTCGGGCGGTGCGAGGGCTTTGTGGTCTGCACGATCGAGGGGGGCACGGTCGGCCCGCCGGAGGCGCTCGCGAGCGAGCCGCACGAGCACGGGCAGTGCTCGGCCCCCGACCTGCTGGCGCGGGCGGGCGTGACCCACCTGATCGCGGGCGGCATGGGTCCGCGCGCGGTGAGCGCCCTCGCAGCCCTCGGGATCGAGACGTACCTCGGCATCGACGACACCGTGGCAGACGCTGTCGCGGCCCTCGCGGCCGGTCGACTCGTGAGCACGCCGGGCGAGTGCGACCACGCCGACGGGGGCTGCAGCCACTGACGAATCCCCTGGAGCCGCGCACGGCGCGGCACGCCCGCGGCCCGCGAGGGCCGCATGGAAAGGACGGTAGGCGATGCGCAACCGCAATCGGTTCTTCGCGACGGGCGTCCCCGGTTGGGGCGCTGGCATGGGTCGCGGCGCGGGCCTCGGGCTCGGCCGCGGCTTCGGAGGCGGCCTCGGGCTCGGCCTGGGCCGTGGCCTCGGGCTCGGGCTCGGTCGGGGCCCCTGCGGCCAGATCCTCGCCGGACTGCTGCAGTCGGGCGCCGTTCCGGCCACGACGGTGGCCGCCGCCACGGAGGCGCAGCAACTGGAGTTCCTGCGCGGGATGGCCCGCCAGCTCGAGGACCAGTTGGCCGCCCTCAAGGCCGACATCGAGCGCCTCGAAGGCGCCGAGTGACCCGCGTGCCGGCGCCCCGGCGGCGCCGGCGCGCACGACCCGCCAAGGAGGCGGTCCCATGAAGCTCGCGATCTCCGCATCCGGTCCCGATCTCGACAGCCAAGTCGACGGTCGTTTCGGCCGATGCGCGTACTTCCTCATCGTGGACAGCGAGACGCTCGCGTGCGAGGCCCTGCGCAACTCGGCGGCCCAGCAGGCGGGAGGGGCAGGCGTTGCGGCGGCCCAGCTCGTCGCGGGCGCGGGAGCGCAGTGCGTGCTGGCGGCACAGCTCGGCCCGCATGCGCTGGCGGCACTGGCGGCCGGCGGGCTCACCCTCCTCGAGGCGCCGGCCGGTACGGTGCGCGCGGCCGTCGAGGCGTACCGCGCGGGCCGGCTCCAGCCGATCTCACAGGCCTCCGCCCCCGGACGGGGCATGGGCATGGGAGGCCGTCGTTGAGTCGCACGGTTAGCGTCGCCGCGGGCAAGGGCGGAACGGGCAAGACGCTGGTCGCGACGAGCCT
This sequence comes from uncultured Armatimonadia bacterium, assembly GCA_964598695.1. GTDB lineage: Bacteria > Armatimonadota > Zipacnadia > UBA1398 > UBA1398 > CAZRDB01. Next base: position 13,550 of record CAZRDB010000119.1, on the reverse strand, counting down.
CGCACTGGCGCTCCACGCACGGGCGCCCGGCCGGGTCTCGCTCCTCGACTGCGATGTCGAGGAACCGAACGCCCACCTGCTGCTCCGGCCCGCCTGGGAGTCCGAGGAGCCCGTCTGCATCCGCACGCCCGAGATCGACCTGGACGCCTGCACGCGCTGCGGCGCCTGTGCCGCGGCGTGCCACGCCAACGCGATCGCGGTGATCCGCGATGCCGTGCTGGTGTTCCCGGAGATGTGCTCCGGCTGCGGCCTGTGCACCCACGTGTGCCCGGTGCAGGCGATCCACGAGGTCGATCGGTCGATCGGGACGGTGCAGGTGGGCCACACCGAGGAGGGCCTGCGGGTGGTGAGCGGCCGGTTGGCCGTCGGTCACCACCGTGCGGCCCGGCTGGTCCACGCGGTCCGGGAGCAACGCCGTCCGGACGACGTGACGGTGATCGACGCCCCGCCGGGCACGGCCTGCCCGATGCAGGCGGCCGTCGAGGGCGCCGACCAGTGCTGGCTGGTGACCGAGCCCACGCCCTTCGGGCGGAGCGACCTCGCCGCCGCCCAGGCGACCTGCGAGGCATTGGGGGTCGCCTTCCTGGTCATCCTCAATCGGGACGGGATCGGGGGTGCGCGCGACGACGTCGCGCGTAGGAGCCCGCGAGGCGTCGCGCTGTGGATCCCGCACGACCGGCGGATCGCCGAGGCCTACGCGCAAGGGATCACGCTCGTGGCGGCGCAGCCCGAGTGGGCGGGTCGCCTGCTCAACGTCTGGGACCGCGCGAATGAGGGCGCGGTGACCGCCGATGCCTGAGGTCATCCGCGAGATCACCGTCGTGAGTGGCAAGGGCGGGGCGGGCAAGACGACCTTGGTCGCCTCGCTGGTCGCGCTGGCGCAGCCCGTGGTGTGCGCCGATTGCGATGTCGATGCGCCGAACCTCCACCTCCTGCTGCTGCCGGAGGAGGTCGAGGCCACGCCTGTCTACGCCGCGAGCGTGGCCGAGCGCGATCCGGCGCAGTGTCGGGGCGCGGGGGTCTGTGAGGAGCGCTGCCGGTTCGGCGCGATCACCCGCGAGCGGGTGATCGTCCATGCCTGCGAGGGTTGCGGCCTGTGCGTCGCGGTCTGCCCCCACGGCGCGCTGCGGCTGGTGCCGGCGCTCACGGGGCATGTCCACGTGGCGCCGACGCGGTACGGCGCGATGGTCCACGCCCGCCTCGCGCCGGGCGGCGAGGGATCGGGCCGGCTGGTGACCGAAGTGCGACGCCTGGCGGTCGAGGCCGCGCAGGCGGACGACCGTGCGCTGATCCTGATCGACGGCCCGCCCGGCATCGGCTGCTCCGCGATCGCATCGATGGTCGACACGGACCTGGTCCTTCTCGTCGCCGAGCCGACCCTCTCGGGCCTGCACGATCTCGTGCGCGTCGCGGAGCTGGGCCGGCAACTGCGGGTGCCCATGGGCGTGGTCCTCAACAAGAGCGATCTCAGCGAGAGCGGGGCGCGGGCCGTGCGGGAGTACGCCCGGGAAGCCGGTATTCCCCTCCTCGCCGAGCTGCCCTACGATGAAGCGGTGGCGTGGGCGATCGTGAACCAGACCCCTCTCGTCGAGGTGGACGCCGGGCCGGTCGCCCGCGCGATCCGCACGTTGTGGGAGCGCCTGACCGAGATGCTGGTCGGCGAGACAGCCAATCGCGGCACCGGTGCGTCCGGCGCTGCCAGACAGGGAGAGACACGCTGATGTCAGACAGCACGACACCCCAGTGCGGCCATGCCGGGGGGCACGGCGCGGCCAACGACCAGTTCGCCCAGCAGGAGGAGAGGATCCGCGCCCGCGCTGCCCAGATCGGGCACCAGATCCTCGTTCTGAGCGGCAAGGGAGGCGTCGGCAAGAGCGCCGTCGCGACAAGTCTCGCGTGGGCGCTCGCGCTCCGCGGCCACCGCACCGGCCTCCTCGATGCCGACATCAGCGGACCCAGCTCCGCGCTCATGACCGGGCTGCGGGGCCAGTCGGCCGCCGGGACCATGGGCCTCACGCCGGTTCCGGTGCTCGAGTCGCTCCAGGTGCTGTCGATCAGCTTCCTGCTCGAGAACAGCGACCAGCCGACGATCTGGCGCGGGCCGATGCGGGGCGGCGTGATCCGCCAGTTCATCGCCGACGCCGACTGGGGGCCGCTCGACTACCTCGTCGTCGACCTGCCGCCCGGCACCGGCGACGAGCCGCTCACCGTCGCCCAGGCGTTCCCCGACGCCGACGGCGGCGTGGTCGTCACGACGCCGCAGGAGGCGAGCGTCGCGGTCTGCCGCAAGGCGGTCAACTTCCTCCGGGCCGTCAACCAGCCGTGCCTCGGGGTCATCGAGAACATGAGCGGCTTCGTCTGCCCGCACTGCGGCAAGGTCACCGAAGTCTTCCGTTCGGGCGGCGGCGAGGAGATGGCCCGTGATATGGGCGTTCCCTTCCTCGGCCGGATCCCGCTCATGGCCGAAGCCGTCTCGCTCTGCGACGAGGGCCAGCCCCTGCTCGGTCCCGCCGCTCCCGCCGCGCTGCGCGATGCGCTGACCGAGATCGCCAACCGGATCGCGCCCGAGAGGGCGTAGGCTCCGAAGCCGCGCCCGCACCGGAGGGATCGCCCGGCCCCTCCGGTGCAGGCGCGGTCGTTGTTCCCACCGAACCTCCGTCCGGCCCCCGAACCACGGAACCGCCCGTCGCGCGGCTCGTCCGAACCGGCGTCGGGGCCACCTCGGAGGTGCTTTGCCGTGAGAGCGACCCCACTGCTCGTCCCGCTGCTGCTCGCCCTTGCCGCCCACGCCCCCGCGAGCGACCTCGCGCGCCGTGTGCCCCTGACGCCGGCCATGGTTGCTTGCGAGGAGGAGGGGCGCACCGCTTCCGAGCTGGCCGATGAGCAGGACCTCGCGGGCGACCCGCGGCTCGGCTCCCCCAAGACCGCCTGGGCCGGCTCCTGGCAAGAGGCCGACTTCCCGCTCCACGCGGTGATCGACCTCGGCCGCGAGGTGCGGCTCCACTCTCTGTGGCTCCACGACGGCGGCGGCGCCGGCGAACTCGCGCTCGAGGTCGGCAGCCCCGGCGCGTGGCGCCCGCTGTTGCGCGACGGCCTCGCCGGCTACGACGTCTGGCGCGAGCACGTCACCCGCGAGACGACCCGCTACCTGCGGCTGACGAAGACGACGGCCGGCGCGAACGTCGGCGAGATCCTCGTCTACGAGCGGGCGCCCGCCGCGGCCCGCCCCGAGCGCCTGGTCGATCGCGTGGAGTGCGCGATCGACACCGACCATGGCTTGGTGGAGTCGGCGGCGGGGGCCTCGCGTGTCGAGGAGATCCTCGGGCGGCTGTTCCGCACGCTCCCGAACGAGGGGGATCCCCGCTACTTCGCCTACCGGCTCGGAGCGGGCAAGGGGCTCGTCGCGGGGCGCGCATACATCCTGGAGGTCGACTACCCGGAGGACCAGCCCCGCTCGATGTTCGTTCTCAACCGGGGTTGCGAGACGATCCGTGGCTTCCACACCGGGACGACCGTCGGCGACGCGCTGCACGGGAAGTACGTCGGGAGCAACCCCGAGTCGCTCCGGATCCCGCTCTCGGGTCGGGTCGAGACCTGGCGGATGCTGTTCTACCTGCACGACCGCTTCGCCGGGCTGCGGCTCCCGCGGGAGGGCGCCGAGCGCTCCGAGGCGCCCGACGACGGCTTCCTCGTGATCGTCGCCCAGCTCGCCGCCGACGATGACCCGCTCTCGCGGGGGGCCGCCGTCTCGGAGATCCGGCTCCTCGAGGCGCCCGAGGAGGCGTGGCGTACCGCCCTGCCGAGCCTCCCGCCCGGCGTGCCGCAACGCCGTCTCTTCGTGCGCGAGGAGATGGCCGACGGCGTGGTCGGGAGCGCCCGCTGCGGCGAGCGCGGCGTGACCTCGCAGACGGACTGGTACGAGTACAAGCTCCGCGTGCTGCGCTCCCTCGGGATGAACACCTTCTGCAAGGACCTCCTCGAGTTCGGCCACAACCAGGGTTGGGACTCGTCTCCGTACGGCGGCAGCGACTGGGTGAACCAGACGCCGTACCCGGAGCTGTGGCCGAACATCCTGACCATGGTGGGCGACCATGGCATGGCCGTGCTCCCGTACTACGAGTACGCGGGCAGCCGTGGCGCCCACGGCTACGGCAGCGGGAGGCCCTGCCGGCCGCTCGGAGACAATCCCGCCTACACCCACGTGGGCTGGTGCGAGGACGGCAACGCCGATGTCACCGACCCCGCGGCGCGGGAGGATCTCCGCAGGGTCCTCGACTGCACGATCGGCCGGATGCGTGGCCGAGCGGCATTCGCCGGGGCGTGGCTGCGGATGCGGCCGTCGGCACTGCCGATCAGCTTCTCCGACGCATGCCTCGCGCGGTTCGCCGACGAGACGGGCCGGCAGGACCCGCCGATGCGGGAGCAACTCGCGGCTGACGGCGATCTCTACGCGGCCTACACGGCCTGGTGGATGGACAAGCGGCGGGCGTTTCTCACGGCCGCGCGGGACGACGTCCGCTCCCTGACCGGCGAGGACGACGCCTTCGTACTGCTCACGACCGACAGCTCGGAGGGGGGCCTCCGCACCCCGGAATGGGAGGCTCCGACCGTGGTGACCGACGACCCCGCGGCGTGGACGACCCTCGGAGAGAAGCCGATCAGCCTCTCGGAGCAGATCGCGGAGCGCAGGCACCTGCGCGCGCTGACCAGCCCGCAGCTCACGTGGGGCGAGTGGGAGTGGCAGCACAGTGTCCCCCCGGCCGACCCGGAGCGCTACGCCGACACCGCCGGCGCGATGCTGACCTACACGATCAACCGTGCCTACACCGTGGGCTCGCCCGAGTCGTTCGACCGGTTCCGCGCGCCCTCGGGCCTCGCGGTCGTACGCCACTACTTCCTGAACGAGAACGAGATGGACGTGGGCGAGGACCAGCCTCTCGGCTACTTCGCGGCCGACATGGACCTCGCGGGACCCTACTGCATGCTCGCCGAGGCGCGCGCGGTCGCCTACGGCGATCCCTGGTCGATCGGCTACCTCGCCGCCTCGTGCTTCAACCGAGGGGCCCCGGACGATGTGCGCGCCTTCAACCTTGCGTTCCTCGCCCTGCCAGCCCTGCCGAGCGAGGTGGTCGCGGAGGCGACGGACGACCCGGAGGTTGTCGTGCGGCGGATCGAGGTCGAAGGGCTCGGCGCGTGGTGGGCCGTGGTCAACACGGGGCTCGAGCCCAAGCCCGGGCTGCGCGTACGGATCCCCGGGGATGGCCCGGTGTTCGACGCCGTCACCGGGAGCACCCTCGAGCGGGCGGATGGCGCCGTCGCGCTCCCGCTCGGGCCATGCCGGCTCGTGGCGCTGCGGGTGGGCGGGTAGAGCCTTGCCGTGCGGCGCGGGGAGCACCGACGGAGGTCGGGGGCCGCCGGCCGACGAACGGTGTGGTACCAGATCCCATCGCGAGAAGGAGGTTGCGGGCGTGTGCGTCTCGACCGTCACCTTGACCCTGTACCTGCTCGCCCTGCAGGCGCCTGCGGCACAGGATCCCACGCGCGTGCTGCTCGACTGCTCGCGCGAGAACCCGGTTGGCTGGAGTGAGCTGGCCGACCGGCCGGGCTGGCACCTGACGCGGTCGCTCGCGACGATGTCGCCCGCGGTGCTGGAGGGCCAGGACATCGTGGTGGTCTACTACGACCGTTGTGACCTGACCTGGAACGCCGTGATGACGGAGGCCGTGCTCGCGTTTGTGCGGCGGGGCGGCGGCCTGCTCCTCATGGGCCACGGCGGCCACTGGTCCGACCACTACTCGACCGGCGCGAAGTACCCCGTCTACCAGGCCAACCGGCTGGCCAAGCCGTTCGGCTACCTGTTCGAGCTGGACGCGGCCAAGTGCCACGCCCAGGGCGATCTGCGGCTCGTGTCGGGGCCGCTTGCCGAGGGGCTCTCCGGGTATGAAATGGAGTCCCGTGCGGGCGTCGTGAACGACCTGTCGGGCTCGAGCACGCGGGTGGTCGAGGATGCGACCGGCGCGCTCGTCGTCGCCGCGAAGCAGTACGGCCTCGGCCGGGTCGTCTGTTGGGCCGACCCGGAGGGCGTCGCGGTCTCCGGTCCCAACGAGGGCCTCCTGCGCAACGTGCTGGCTTGGCTCGACCCCCACGCCCGGCGGCCGGAGGGGACGGGGCTCCCCCCGGACGTGATCTGGCCCGAGGAGCGATGCGCGTTCCGCGGCGTTCGGGTCGCGGTCTCCGAGAGCTTCTGCTCCGAGGAGCAGGCCGAGCAGCTCTGCAAGGCGGTCGACGAGATCGGCGCCGCCGTGGAGGGGCTCCTGGGCACACGGAGCGAGGCCGCGGTCACCGTGGCCGTGCTGCCCCCGGACACCCCGGAGCGGATGCCCGGAGCGCGGATCCTCGAGGGCTGCGGGCTCGGGCACGCGTTCCCCGTGCTGCTCGAGATCGCGCGCGCCGTGGTCTCTGGCTGCGTGGGGCCGGGTCTCCTGCCCGGCCGGGTGAGCGAGGCTCTCGAGCGCTACTGCGCCCTGCGCGCCCTCGCGGACCTCGGGTACCCGGAGGCGACCGCGGCGCTGCAGGCCAGCCGGCGCCTCGCGGCCGAGGCATCGGCGGAGGACCGCGCGCTGGCGGGTCCCTTCGCTGCCGAGGTCGACGCCCGACTCGCGCCGCTCGCGCAGGCGACGGCCCTGGCGTTCGTGCTCGAGATGGCCGACCGGTACGGCAGCGGCCTGTGGGACGACCTCCTGCTCGCGAAGCGGCGCGTCCATGCCACCCCTGAGCCGATCGACGCCGAGGGGTTCGCGCGCCTCCTGGAGCAGGTGGGCGTGCGCGATGCCCGGGTCGTCCTCTCGGGGGCCGGCCTCGAGGTCAACACCCACCAGCCGCCCCACGGGGGACGTTGAGCGACTGCATGAGACGCGGCGCTGCGGCGTCGCGATCGCCATCCTAGGAGTGGTACGTATGTCAGCACCCGGTTTCGTCTTCGACTCGGCCGCCTACTTCCCGGAGGGTCTCTACCGGCTGGTCTGCGACCTGAGAGCGAAGGACCCGGTTGCGGTCTACAAGGCGACCCAGACACGCCAGCCGCGCAAGACCTTCCTCCCGCCCGACAGCCGCCTTCTCATCCTGGCGGCCGACCATGGCGGACGCGGCGCGATCGCGCTGGGCGACAACCGGTTGGCGCTGGCGCGCCGTTGGGACTATCTCGCCCGCCTGGTCCGCGTGCTCCTCGCGGGCGCGTTCGACGGCGTCATGGGCACGCCCGACGTCCTCGAGGAGCTGTGCATGGTCCAGCAGATCCTGCGCGAGAACGGCGGGCCGGCCTTCCTGGACGGTCGCGTGTTCATCGCCTGCGCGAACCGCGGGGGGATCAGCGGCACCGCGTTCGAGATGGACGACGCGATGACGGCCTTCACGCCCGAGCGCGCAAAGCACCTGGGCTGCGACGCGGTGAAGGTCTAGATCCGGATCGACATGCAGTCGCCGGAGTCGGGCCGGACCCTCGAGCGCTGCGCCGGGCTGATCGGCCGCTGCAACGACCTCCAGCTTCCCGTCTTCCTCGAGTGCGCGCCGGTCGTGCGCAACGCCCGGGGCGACTACGAGGCGGTGCTCGAGGTCGAGGCGTTCGCGCGGACCCTGTGTGTCGCGGCGGCGCTCGGAGAGACCTCCACGCGCACCTGGCTGCGACTGCCCGTCTTCGAGGGGCTCGCGGCGGCGCTCGAGGCCACGACCCTGCCGGTCCTGGTCCAGGGCGGGCCACCACGCGAGAGCACCGAGGCGCTTCTGCGCGAGATCGAGAGCGTCATGGCTGCCTGCCCGACGGTGCGCGGAGTGATGATGGGCCGGCCGATCCTGTACCCGGGAGCCGACGATCCGCTGGCGGTGGCGGCCGGGATCGAGACGATCGTGCGGCGTGGCGTGGCGGCCGACACGATCATCGAGCGGCTCGACCAAGCCCGCGGCGCGAAGATGGACGGCCTGACATCGCTCGCCGGCGAGAAGGGCTGGCGGTTCGAGGGCGGAACACAGACAGCATCCTTCACGGTGGGGGTGGGATCCGCCCGCTCCTGACAAGGGAGGTTCGCGGTGCCCGTACCGATTGCCGTGGTCGGCAGCGTCAACATGGACCTTGTCTTCCGGGTCCGGCGGATGCCTGCGCCCGGCGAGACCGTTGCGGGCCGGGAGTTCCTGACCGCGCACGGCGGCAAGGGCGCGAACCAAGCCGTCGCGGCCGCGCGCCTCGGGGCCCGGGTGCGCTTCCTCGGCGCGGTGGGCTCCGATGCCAACGGCCGCGCGCTGCTCGAGGCGCTCGAACGCGAGACGGTGAATGTCTCGGAGGTTGCGGCGGTCGACGCCGCGTCGGGTGCGGCGCTGATCCTCGTCGACGATGCCGGCCAGAACACCATCGTCGTGGCGCTCGGGGCCAATGCCGAGCCGGGGCCGGAGTACGTCCAGGCCCACCGAGAGACCATCGCGGGCAGCGACGTGCTGCTGCTGCAGTTGGAGATGCGCATCGAGACGGTGGACGAGGCGATCCGCGTCGGCCGGGCTTCGGACTCGCTGGTCGTGCTGGACGTCGCGCCGGCCGGCGACCACTTCCCCAAGCGGCTCGAGCAGGTCGATGTCCTGACCCCCAACGAGACCGAGGCCCGCGCGCTGCTCGGCTGCGGGCCGATCGAGAGCATCGACGAGGCCCGCGCGGCCGTCGAGCGGATGCAGCAACTCGGACCGCGCATCGTGGCGCTCAAGCTCGGCGAGCGCGGCGCGGTGATCGGCCACGGCGGGGTGATCGAACACATCCCGGCCTGCCCCGTGCAGGCCGGCGACACGACGGCCTGCGGCGACGCTTGGACGGCCGGCTTCGCGCTGGCCCTGGCCGAAGGGGCGGGGCCCGCGGGCGCGGCCCGGTTCGCCATTGCGGCGGGCGCCGCCGCCGCCACGGTTCTGGGCGCGCAGCCGTCGCTGCCGACGCGGGAGCGGGTGGAGGCGATGTTGGCAGGCTAGGGCGGTTCCGGCGCGTCAGGGGCGCCCGACTGGGCGCGGCGAGGAGGGAGAGCGCGTTGTCCGCAGGTGGATCCCAGGGCGGCGACATGAAGATCGAGATCGCCCCCGACAAGCTCTCGTGCAGCGTGCAGATCTTCCCCCCGAAGGAGGGCGGGGCGCCGATTCTCCCGGCCGGGGCACTGCTCCGTCTGAACCAGGCCGGTGTGGTCTTCGGCATCGACGAGGACTATCTCTCCCAGATGGTGCGGCAGTGCCAGGAGACCGGCTTCGAGCAGGGCGGCGTCATCGCCCACGGTCGTCTGCCCGTCGCCGGTGAGCCGGCGCGGCTCGATGTGCTGGTCTCGCCGCCGGACCCGACGCCCTGGGCGTCGCAGGGCGCCGGCCAGACCGTCAGCTACCACTTCCCGGCGCCGATCATCAGCGTCCGCGAGGGCGATGTGGTCGCGTACAAGACCTACGCGACCAACGGGCTCAAGGGGACCGATGTCCTGGGCAAGGACATCGCGCTTCCTCCGCCGCCCGACACGACGCCGAAGCCCCGGTTCCGGCTGCGCGTCGACGAGGACGGCACGAAGGGCGAGCGGTTCGTCGCGACCGAGGACGGCGAGCTGGTCATCGACGAGCAGGCCGGCACGATCGCGGTGATGGCCGAGCACATCGTCGCCGGCGACGTGACGCCGACGACGGGGGACATCATCTTCGTCCGCGATGTCGTGGTGAAGGGCAACGCCGTCGCGGGCGCCGTGGTCAAGGCGGGCGGCGACGTCACGATCGTCGGCCGCGCAGAGGGAGCGACGGTCGAGGCGGCGGGCCGCATCGAGGTGAGCCAGGGGATCATCGGCGGCGAGCACGGCGTCATCTCGGCGGGGGGCGACGTCGTGGCGGCGTTCGCCGAGCACGCGACGATCCGCGCCGGCGGCAACATCGAGATCCGCCGCGGGATCCTCAACTCCCACGTCAGCGCCCGGGGAAGCGTCTACTGCAACCAGGGCCGCGGGACGATCATCGGCGGAGTAACCCGCGCGACGCTGCTCGTGGAGGCCAAGAAGTTCGGGACCCCCGCGAGCCCCGATTGCGCGCTGATCGTCGGAAGCGACTTCATGCTGCTCGAGCGGCGCGAGGAGCTGCAGCAGCAGATCGCGCAGTGTCACCAGACCATCCACAAGCTCGCCCACGCGCTCGGGCCGATCACCGCGGCGACCGACCTCTCAGCATGGCCGGAGCAGGTGCGGGACAACATCCGCCGCGCCGTCGAGCAGCGCGACAGCCAGCAGGCGACGCTCGAGCAGCTCGTGCAGGAGCTGAAGACGGTGGAGCAGCAGCTCGCGGCCCAGACCGGAGGCCAGGTTCGGGTGCTGCAGGACGCCCAGGCGGGCACGAGGATCGAGATCCGCGAGCACTCGCTCACGCTGCACGATGTCCACAAGTACTGCTGCTTCGTGGAGGACGCGGAGCACGGCGGCGTGACGTTCCGACCGCTCGGCTAGGATCCCGTCGCCGGCAGCGTGAGCAGCCGCACGCGCCCGGCGCCCGAGGCGTTCTCGGCCAGCGCCACGAGCGACCCGGCGCAGTCGAGATCGGCCAGGCCCTGCGCCGCCAGCACGCGCCGCAGGCCACCGGCCTCGCGCAGGTACACGGCCGTGGCGCTCGCGGCGAGCGGCCCCTGCGCCGACACGCCGGCAGCCACAGCCGCGCCCGACGGCAGAGGCGTGAGCGACCCGCCGCTGTACAGCCCCCCCGACACGCAGGCCGCGACGGTGGTCGACGATGCGGCCAGGTCGGCGGTTGCGCCGAGTCCCGTCGCCGCGGCGGCGGGGCTGCCGCCGGTGCTCGCGACGCTCGCGAGGCGGACGCCGCCCTGATCGGCCAGCCAGAGGACGCCGCCCCCCACGGCCAGGAGGGTGGCGCGGTCGGTCGCCGCGACAATCGGGGGGAAGCTGAGCGGAGGGGGAGGGTCGGTCGCGCCGGGGTCGTCCGGGAGGCTCAGTCCGACGATGAGCGTGCCGGCTCCGTCGATCCAGTACGCGCTCTCGCCGTCGGTGGCGACGGCGCGAGGGGCCGCCGTGGCGCTGTGGTTCAGCACTGTGGCCGTCGCGCCCACGGCGGCATGGCAGACGTTCCGCTCGGCCGCGTCGATGTAGAGAACACCGGAGCCGTACGCCGCGACGGAGGGAATCGCGCCGTTCGTGGCGGCCACCTCGGTGGGAGCGCCACCCGCGAGGGGCGCCGCGAGGATCCGGGCGCCCGCGCCCACGCGCTCGGTCACGTAGACGTAGCCGTCGGCCAGGGCCACGCGCTCGAGCGTGCCGAGGGCCGAGGCGAGCGTCGTCGTGTCCGGGGACGGGGCGCCGCCCCCGCCACCGCACCCCGCCACTGCCGCGAGGAGCGCGCAGGCCGCGACCTGCCACCGCGGCCGGGCGACCGGCGGGCGGGATCGGTGAGCGCTACGGAGCACGGAGGGGCCACCTTTCACGTGCAGACAGGGCGCGGAACGCGTAGCGCCCGGGCATCGGGCGCCCGGGCGCTACGGAGGTACGGACGGCGCTCATCGCGCGGGCTAGCCGAGCGGGACGAGCTTGACCGGCTTGCCGACGCGGTCCTCGCCGTTCTTGAGCAGCACCAGTTCGCGGATCTCCTTGAGGTTGAGGCCACGAGTGAGTTGGCCCGTACCCTCTCCGCCGCCGGTGACGCCGAAGTCGAGGAGCGGCTCATGGCTGCCGACGTTCTTGACGCGCACGACGTAGTTGGAGTCGAGGCTGACCGCGTGGAAGCGGATCTTCTCGCCCACGGGCACGTAGATGACGCTCTCGTCGACGGAGATGGCGTCGCCCAGGACCGTCCGGCCCACGAGGAGCAGGTCGATCTGGCCGTTGACTGCGGGGAAGGAGCCGCGGAACAGCTCACGCGAGTACTCGTACTTCTGTGGACGGTCCGGCCCGTCGAACCAGCTCGCCGACGCGGAACCGGCAAATGCGCCCGTGACGACCAACAGGCAGAGAACAACGAGCATCTTCCGCAAGGCAAAGACCTCCTTCAGCGTCCTCGATTCCTGTGGGGATTCGCTCCCCATTGCAGCCGTGTGCACGGAACCACTTCGCAGTCCGATTCGTGGTTCCTTCCGTAGCACGGGGGCATCATAGCACTGTACGGCGCGGCGCGGTGAGAATCTTTGCCGAGACTAACTTCCATGGACTGGGCCCGCTCGGCGATGGCGAAGAGGGGAGGCCGCGCGGCCGTCCGAAGGGTAGCGGGGTACCGAAGGAGGAACCCGATCGTGCGTCTGTTGCGCCTGCTCTGCGCAGTCCCTCTCATCGCGGCCGTGGCCTGGGGGCAGGCTCCCGAGCGACCGCGCCTCGCCTGGATCGAGCCCGGCGCGCCGGCCGAGTACGGCTTCCGCCGGATCGCGCCCGACGGGGCGGTGGCCCCGGTTGGAGAGACGTTCGCGTGGGACTGGATCCAGGTCGCGCCCTCCGGGCGCTACGCCGCGTACTGGAGACGCGGCGAAGCCGCCCTGCACATCCGCAATCTCGAGAGCGGCGCCGACCGCGCCGTGGCCGATCTGTCGCTCGTCTCCCCCAAGCACATTCGCATGTCGACCTGGAGAGGCGACACGCTGTGGCTGCTCCTCCAGCCCGGCGCCAACCGACCGGCCGCGCTGTGGGCGGTCGCCGCGGCGGTCCCGGCTGGCCGCGCGGTCTCGGGGACGCTCCCCGTGGTGAGCGTGACGCCGACGGACGACGGCGCCGCCGCCTATGCCCTCGCGACGGTCGGCTCGGGCGCCTCGGATGAGCGACAGGTCGCGCTGTGCTTCGCCGACGGCCGCACGGCGCGCATCCTGGGTGAGCGACACCGCGTGGTCGGAGGACGGATCGTGGAGTCAGACGACCGCGTGGCCCTGTTCGCGACCCGCAGCGACCGTGCCGGCTACTCGCTGCTGGTCTGCGACCGGGACTCGGGGCAAGAGGTGCTGCTCAATCCCGAGGCCGGCGCGTTCGAGCCCGCCTTCTGCCGGGGCTACGGCACGTGCGCCTACCTCACCCGTCACGGTATCGTGGTGCAGGAGCTGGGCGGCGAGCCCCGGGTGGTCGCGCCCCACTTGCCGGACCGACGGTTCGCCCTGACCTTCGGCCTGACCCCGTCGGGGGACGCGCTCCTCGTCGAGACGCCGACCGACCGGACCGGCCGCACGCGGACCCTCACGCGCTACCCGCTCTCGCCCGAGGGCGCGCCGGTGGAGATCGGCCGCGTCGAGGCGCCGGCGATGGCGGGCGGCTCCTCGCTCTCCTACTCCGAGGACGGTGCGCGCCTGATCGTCGTGACGCCCCTGGGCGACGAGGCCGGCTCGTCGATCGTGCACGTAGGCCCCGTGGCCGGGCCGCTGGTGGCGGTCGCGCGGGGTCGGCTCCTGGCGACCCGCCTCTCGCACTCCGCCCGCGTGCTGGCCCTCGCGGTGGCCCCGGTCGAGACGCTCGAGGCGAGTGTGCTCGCGATCGCGCTCGATGCGCCCCCCGGCGAGACGCCGGCCTCCGTGCGGCTCGCGGCGCGCGAGC
>CAZRDB010000118.1:0-16435 GCA_964598695.1 uncultured Armatimonadia bacterium | reverse complement strand
CCGCTCACGGAAGGCTTCCACCTGATCACGCCGTTCTTCGACCACGTGACGCCCTACGAGGTGCGCACCCGGACCTACGCGTTCGAGCCCCGCGCGGCGCACGGCCTGGCGGAGGGCGACCATCAGGCCGACATGATCAGCGCCAAGGACTTCGACCAACAGACCGTCTACCTCGACGTCACCGTCCGCTACCACGTCGACCCCGACAACGTCGCCCAGCTGCACATCGCGACCGGCCCCGACTACGAGGAGAAGGTCGTGCGCGTGATGAGCGAGAGCACCGCGCGCACCCTCGCCGGCGGCTACAGCGCCGAGCAGATCTACTCGGTGAAGCGCCAGGAGCTGCAGGACCGGCTCGCCGAGGAGCTGCGCACGCAGTTCGCGGAGCGCCACATCGTCCTCGACGAGGTCCTGATCCGCAATGTCTCGTTCACGCCGGAGTACCAGCAGAAGATCGAGCAGAAGCAGATCGCGCTCCAGCGGGCTCAGATGAAGGGCTACGAGCTGCAGCGCGAGCAGAAGGAGAAGGTCCGCAAGACCATCGAGGCCAAGGCCGAGGGAGAGGCGATCCGGATCGAGGGCGAGGCCCTCGCCCGCTACCCGTCGGTCGTCCAGTACGACTTCGTCAGCAAGATCCCCGACAACACCGACACCTACGTCGTCACCGGGGACACGATCGTCAACCTCTCCGACCTCTTCGGCAAGGGCGGCAAGCCCGCGCCGCAGCAGGCGAGGCAGTAGCCCCGGGCCGGTCCGCCCCGTCCTCCGCCCGCCGCGGGGGGCGGGCGGACCGGGCGGGCCCCCGGCGGCTCACCGCTCGCCGGCCCGCGCGAGCGCTTCCCGCGCAAGCGCCGTGGCCTCCTCGGCCGCGCCCGCGGCATCCACCGCGGCCAGCAGCTCCGGCAGGGCCGCGTCGAATGCGGCGACCGAGGCGCTCCGGGCGTCCGCATCCTCCGCCGTCTCGACCAGCCGTCCGCGCATCGCCGCGAGCGCGGCCGGAGCCCGATCGCCCAGCCGCCAGCAGGCGGCGACCGCCGCGCAGAGCCTCCCATGTCCGGGGTTGCGCCAGCGGTTCGGCGGTGCGGGGAGCGTGAGGTCGGGCTCCGGGCGCCGCCCCACCGCGAAGCAGGGCGTGACCCCGTGGTAGCCGCCGCGGGCGAGGATCGTGTACGGGCGCGAGAGCACCCGCTCGCGCGCCGTCGCGTCGAGGCCGTACTCCCAGTGCGCGAGCACCGGCTCTGTGGCGCCCTCGGCCCCGGCACGGAGATCGATTGCGAGCCGGTCGGAACCGATGGTGATCGTCAGGCCCACCCGGTGGCCGGAGGCGGCCATCGCGGCGCGCAGCTCCTCCGGCAGCGGCGCCGAGTCGACCGTCAGGCCCAAGTCGGCGCCATCGACCCTGAGCGTCTCCTCGGCATCGAGCAGGACCTTCAGGAAGCCGGGGCCGGCCGCCTCCGTCTCGGAGGCGAGAAGCCCCAGCCCGAGGCCGCAGAGCCCCCGACCGGGGTTCCGGCCGAAGTCCAGCACGGCGCCCACGGAGGGCTCGGCGCCGCCGCTCCGGATCTCGCCCAGCAGTGCCGGGGGCAGCGCCGTCGCGGGGTAGTCGAGGCGGAATGGGGAGTACTCGACTACCTCGCCGGGGGGGAGGTTCACGTCGGTCCGGGAGAGCTTCTCCTCCGGGGCGAAGCCGTACGACCACAGGGTGTCGCCGTCCTGCTCCCAGCCCCACTCGGCGTAGTGGAAGGTGTTCCGCACGCCGGCCGTCCACGCGGCGAAGGCGCGATCGATCTCCTCCCACGGGCCGTACAGCTCCTGCAGGACCCGGCTCGAGGTCGCGCGCAGGTCGTCGCCGGACTGCCGCAGCCGGTGCATCTCGTCACGCCATGCCGCCAGCTTCGCGGCGCGCTCGGGGGTGCTGGAGAGGAACGCGATGAGCACCGCGTTCACGCCGCGGTCGGCGCCTCCCCGCTCATGGACGGCGCTCGCGGTAAGCCCCGTCTCGGCCAGCGCCGCGAGGCCCTCGTCGAGCACGTTGTGGGTGGTCGCCTTGTCCAGTACGTTGAGCGTCAGCCGGGCGCCGTCGCCCTCGAGCACATGGCTCCCGAACAGGTCGGCGATCCCCTCGTAGTACCAGCTCGGCGTCACCCGGCACGAGCCGACCAGCGACTGCTGGAACTGATGGACGCACTCGTGGAGAAGGATGTACCGCTGGTGGTACTGCAGCGAGCCGCTCGGGTAGCAGTAGGCGCAGTTGGTCCCCTCGTAGGTGATCCCGCCGCCGCCGAAGTCCCACGTGATGCCATCGTCCTTGAGCGCCCTGTCGAGCGACTCCCGGCTCGCGGCGTAGCAGACCGCGAACCGCCGCTCGGCGATCGCCTCGGGCTCGCGGCCGAAGAGGGCGACGTAGTGAGGATAGGCGAGTTCGAGCAGCGTGAGCAGATGACGCGCCCGGTCCTCGGGGTAGTCGGTCTTGAGGGCGTAGTGCTGGCTCACCCACCACGAGAAGCCTTCCGTGCCGTGGATGCGGTCGCCCGAGTAGGTCGGTGGGATCACGGCGCCGATCCCCACGACCGGCACCTCGATCGGGGTCGAGGCGCGGCCCGAGACGATCACCCGCGCGGTGAGGTCGGCGGGCGTGGGGACGGTGATCTGCCCCGAGACGGGAAGTGCGAGCGCGAGCGCAACGGCGCAGGCGCCGGCGAGAGTGCGAGGGTCCATGTACGCTCCCTACCGCGTGCGGCGCTCGCCCCCTCCCACTAGCGGTACTCGATGCCACCGTCCACCCAACGGACACTCAGACCGAACGCTCGACTCGGGAGACCGGTGGGAACGTGGAGGACCCCGTCGAGGGTCGCGGCAGCCAGCCCGATCGTCACCTGCTGGCCGTCGACCCGGATCGTCGTCTCGCCCGGGCGAATCTCGGCCCGATGGCCGAGCGCCTCCGCCACCGAGATCCCCTCGGCCTGCTGCCAGGTCAGCTTGCCCCCGACGGCGGCCAGGATGTCCCGGAGCGGGACCAGCTCCTTGCCCTCGTGGTAGACCGGCTTCACAACCGGGCTGCCGCCGCCGGCCGTCAGGGGCCGGGCGCCCCACTTCAGCTCGCCGGCGCTCTGGGTCCGGAGGATCTCGCCCTTGGCCGTGAGCACCAGCGCGTAGCCTCCGTGGCGATAGCAGACCGCCGAGGGACCGCCGGCCGTCGTACCCGGCTGGGCATCGAACAGCAGCACCGTGCGCTCGGGCTCCGCGATCGTCCCGGCCTGGGTGCCGGCGAGGTTCTCGTTGATGGCGTAGGAGGGCTGGCTCTCGCCCGGCGCCGTGAAGTCGGCCGCGGAGACGACGTTCGCGAGCTTCTGCAGGTCGTCGCGCCAGGTCGCGGCGGCCGGCAGCTTCCACCGGTTGGCCTCGCCATACTGGCGGAGCGCCTCGCCGATGCGCGCGAGCTGGGCGCGAGCCTGCGACTCGCCCGCCTGGTCGGCCAGCATCCGCTCGATCCTGCTGCCCTTGGCATTCTCGAGGAAGGTCCGCTGCACGTCGATCTGCCAGCCGCCGCCCACCCGCGTGAAGTAGACCCTCTGGTCGAACATCAGCGTCGTCGTGACCGAGAGATCCAACGCGGCCTCGTCGGCGGTGGCGGTCGAGCTCTGCTTCACGCGCCACTCCATCGGCGAAGGCGAGAGGGGCACGAAGAGCGAGAGGGCCCGCGTCAGGCCGGGAAGGTCGACCTCGGCCGCCACCCCGTCCATCATGTTCCGAAGCTGCCGCACAGCCTGGGGATCGGTGCTGCCGGGGAGCGCGCAGTAGCCCAGCGCGCCCTCCAGGTCGCCCCGTTCGAGACAGGAGAGGTAGACGTCCAGGATCTGCGCGGGGTCCTGCGCCCGCGCGGCCGGGACCGGCCCGAAGACGGCCAGCGCGGCCCCTACGAGGAACAGCCTCCCGATGCACCGACGAAGCATCGCGCACCCCTCCCGCGTTCACGCGGAGCGACGGGCTCCCGCCGAGGCGGGAGCCCGCGCAGCAGACTACTTCGCGCCATCGACCCTGCGGTCGCGCTCGCGCGCGACCTCGACGGGCATGCCCCAGACCCGGCAGAAGCCCTGGCCGGAGGTGTGGTCGTACTTGTCGCCGGCGTCGTAGGTGGCGAGGTCGGTCCGGTAGAGCGAGTTGTCGGACCAGCGTCCCGCGACGACGCACGAGCCCTTGTAGAGCTTCATGCGGACGAATCCCGTCACCCGCTCCTGCGTCGAGTCGACGAAGGCCTGGAGGTGCTCGCGCAGCGGCGAGTCCCACAGGCCGTAGTAGACCAGCTCGGAGTAGCGCAGCGCCTCGACAGCCTTGTGGTGCATGGTGTCGCGGTCGAGCGTCAGCGCCTCCAGCTCGTGGTGGGCGAGGCTCAGCAGGACCGCGGCCGGGGACTCGTAGGTCTCGCGCGACTTGATCCCGACCAGGCGGTTCTCGACCATGTCGACGCGGCCGATGCCGTGCTTGCCGGCGAGCCGGGTCGCGGCCTCGATCAGCGCGACCGGCTCCATCTTCGTGCCGCCGAGCGCGACCGGCACACCGCGGACGAACTCGATCTCCACATACTCCGGATCGGCCGGCGCGTCGACGGGGCTGACGGTCCAGGCGTAGGCGTCCTCCGGCGGCTCCGTGCTCGCGTCCTCGATGGGGCCGCACTCGCACGAGCGCCCCCACAGGTTGACATCGACGCTGTAGGGAGACTTCTTCGCGACCGGCACCGGGATCCCGCGCGCCTCGGCGTAGTCGATCTCCTGCTCGCGCGTCATCCCCCACTCGCGCGCCGGAGCGATGATCTTGAGCTGCGGCGCGTGGGCGGCGAAGCCCACGTCGAAGCGAACCTGGTCGTTGCCCTTCCCGGTCGAGCCGTGGGAGACCGCGACCGCACCCACCTCGAGCGCGACCTCGACCATCTTCTTCGCGATCAGCGGACGCGCCAGCGCGGTGGCAAGGTAGTACTTCGATTCGTAGCAGGCGCCGGCGCGCAACGCGGGCCACAGGTAGTCGGTCGCGAACTCCCGCTTGGCGTCGATCACGCGCGACTCGCTCGTCGCGCCGCACTTGAGCGCCTTGGCGATGATCGCGTCGTAGTCCGCCTCCTCGCCCACGTCGATCGAGACCGCGACGACGTCGAGTCCGTAGGTGTCGCGGATCCACTGCACCGCGACCGAGGTGTCGAGCCCGCCGCTGTACGCCAGTACCACCTTGTCGGCCATCTCAGTTCCTCTCTTCCTTCTCGTCCTCCGCCTGCCCATGCTCCGCCGGGGTCGGCCGGTCCACCGCGGGCCAGCCGTCGCCGGCGCGCAACGGCGGCTCGCCGAGCGCGCCGCGCGCCAACCTCGACAACCGCAGCAGCGCCACCAGCGCCCCCACGGCGCACACGAGGCCGGCCGTGAAGCCCAGCGAACTCGCCTGCCCTGCCTTGACGGCGTCGAGCGCCACCCAGAAGTCGCCATCCCACAACAGGAGCGCTCCCGCGATCATCGCCCATGCCGCGGCCCCGTGGAGCCAAACCCACAGCAGCCAGCGCGTCACGGCGCTCCGCTCGCCCCGCGCCCGCATCGCCGCGGCCCCCACGAAGCTGGCGAACAGCAGCGCCGCGACCAGGCCGCCGGTGGCGAGCATCGACTGCTGAGGCGTCGGCCCGTGGGTCATCGCCGGCCTACCTCCACTCCGACGCCGAGAGCGTGCCGGCGCGCACGAGCGCCCCGCCCAGCACCTCGAGCGTCAGCTCCTCATAGGACAGACCGAGCGAGCCGGCGCCTTGGGGGAGGTCGCTGGTCTCGGTCATCCCTGGGCTTGCGTTCACGTCGAGCACCTTGGGGGTGCCGTCGGCAGCGATCCGCATGTCGACCCGGCACAGCTCACGGCACTCGAGCACCTCGGCCGTCCGCACCGCCGTCTTGAGCGACTCGGCGTAGACCTCGGGCGCGAGCCGCGCCGGGACGATGAACTCCGTGAGGCCCTTGGTGTACTTCGCCGTGTAGTCGTAGAACTCGCGTTTGGGCCGCAGCTCGAGAACGCCCATCGGCCAGCCATGCACGATCCCGACCGTGATCTCCGGATCGGGCACCAACTCACAGACCATCCCGCCGCCATAGCGCTGCTGCAGCTCGCGAACGCCCTCCACCAGCTCGTCGGCCGTGTGGCAGAACCGGACCCCGAGCGAGGAGCCCTCGGCCCGCGGCTTGGTCACGAGCGGCAGCCCCAGCGCCTCGGCCGCGGCCACGGCGACGGCCTCGGTATGGTTGCCGCTCTCGGCCCAGTGGAACGCCGGCACCGGGATGCCGGCATGCTCGAGCAGCCGGCTCGTGGTGATCTTGTCCATCGAGAGCGAGCAGCCGAGCACCCCCGGGCCCGTATACGGCAGGCCCAGGCAGTCGAGGTAGCCCTGGATCGTTCCGTCCTCGCCCCGCCCGCCGTGCAGCACGACGTAGAGGTAGTCGAACCGCTCCGAGAGCCGCGCCTGGTCGAGCGCCTCGTAGCGGACGTCGACCGCGGTGACCTCGGCCTCGAGCACGCTCCCGAGCGCCTGGGCGACACCCGTGCCCGAACGGAGGCTCACCTCGCGCTCGCCGGAGTCGCCACCCATCAGCACACCGATGCGCGCGCCACGCACCGCCTCGCGGATCCGGGCGCGCCGGGCCTCACCGGACGCGCGGTCGCACCAGACCGGCGGCCGATCCCAGTTCGTGGACAATGGACTCGTCCTTCCTGCGAAGAAGCCGCCATTGTACCACGCGCCGCCGGGCGAGTCCTCTCCGGGGGGCCCTGCAAGGGCTCCGAGCGCTTTGGGCGAACACCCGTGCAGCGCGAGAGGAGGATCCACCATGCCCGGCCGGCGCCAGATGCACCGACGCGACTTCCTCCGCACGACCGCCTGCGGCGCCCTCGCTGCCGCCGCCCTTCGCGGCGCACGCGCCGAGGAGACCCCGCCCGACCCCGGCACGATCCCCAGCTACAACGAGAACATGGAGTACCGCCGTCTCGGCCGGACCGATCTGTGGGTCTCGGCGATCTGCCTCGGCGGCCACTGGAAGCGGCTCAACGTCGCCGAGGGCACGCAGTGGGACCTCCCGCCGGAGCAGGTGCGCGACGCCTTCCTCGCCAACCGCTCCGAGGTCGTCAGCGCCTGTCTCGACCACGGGATCAACTACGTCGATGCCTGCTCGAGCGGCGAGATCCTCGCCTACGCGAGAGTCCTCAAGGGCCGGCGCGACCGGATGTACCTCGGCTTCTCCTGGTACGAGCGCGAGCTGCGGTACCCGGATTGGTGCACGAAGGAGAAGCTGATCCAGGGGTTCGACGACGGCCTCAAGGAGTCGGGCCTCGACTACGTCGATGTCTGGCGCGCCACCGGCATGATGACCGACCCACAGCCCGACGAGCACGTCGAGGCCCTGATCGAGGCGTTCGACGTCCTCCACCAGCAGGGCAAGGCGCGGTACCTCGGGATCTCCTCACACCACCACGGCTTCCTGAGGCACGCCGTCGAGACGTGGCCCCAGCTCTCGGTGATCCTCTTCCCCTACACGGCCGACACCCAGGAGCTGCCGCAGGAGAGCCTGTTCGACGCGATCCGGGCCCAGAAGACCGGCGTGTTCGGGATCAAGCCCTTCGCGAGCAACTCGATCTTCACGGGCGACAGCCAGCCGGAGAGCCCGACTGCGGAGGAGGACGACGAACTCGCGCGGCTCACGCTCCGCTACATCCTCGCCAACGACGCGATCACCGCGCCGATTCCAGGGATGATCAACGTCCACCAGGTCGAGAACGCCGCGCTGGCCGTCCAGGAGCGCCGCGAGCTGGATCTCGCGGAGCGGGCACGGCTGGAGCTGGCCGCGGGTGAGATGCGCGAGCGGCTCCCCGAGGACTACGCCTGGCTCAACGACTGGCGCTACGTGTAGGGGCGGGGCTTGCCCCGTCCCAGGGACCGCCCTGGCCGCTCGAACGAACGGAGACCCCTGTGAGGAAGCCCTTCATCGCCGGCGCGTGCGTGCTGGCGCTCAGTGCGTGCGTCGTGCTCGCCCAGGTGGCTTCCGAGCGTGCGGAGCAGACCAAGCAAGAGCTGCGCGAGGGGGCTCAGGCCCACGCGGCCCTCCGGGGCGCGACGGGGGAGATCCCCGAGGACAATGGGCTGTGCACGCCGTGCCACATGAACTTCCGCAAGGAGACGCTCGCCGCGAGCCACCTCGAGCAGGGCGTGACCTGCGCGATGTGCCACGGGGTCTCGTATGAGCACATGAACGATGAGACGAGCCGCACGAAGCCGGACATCCTCTTCGGTCGGGCCGAGGTCGCCGAGTTCTGCTCGCGCTGCCACGAGGGCCACAAGGACCCGGCGAAGGTCGAGGCATTCCTCGCCGAGTGGAAGAGCAAGACGCGGCCCAACGGTCGCCTGATCCTCCAGCAGGCGATGTGCACCGACTGCCACGGCGAGCACGCCATGGTCCGGGTGCCGGTTCTGAGCGAAGCGGGCGGGTAGCGACGCGAACCGGGAGGCGACGGGAAGTGGCCGGCGGCAACGGCACCAGGCCGGCGCGGGACGGTGGCGCGAAACACGTGCTGGCCATCCTCGGTGGCGGCTGCTTGGGCTGGCTCCTGGGGGCCTTCCTGGCAGGCTGCGCGATCGCCCAATGGCCTGTCGGCGACTGCATGGAGGGGCAGTTCCGGGGATTGGCCATCGTCCTATTGGTGGGGGGGCCTGTCGGCGCACTTGCGGGCGGCATCCTCGCACACCGCCTCGCCCGCACGGACAGGCAGTAGCCCGTCACTGGCCTGGGCGCCGGCGGGCGCCCCACGCACACGCACCACCACTGCGACCAGGTCGGCTGCATCCAGCGCATGAACGCCGACGGGGGCTGGCAGTGAGCGGGCGGGGCGCGCCGGCACTCTGGAACGCCCCGCCCGTGGGTCGACAGCGGGCCGGCCTACTCCGTCTCCTGCTCGCCCTTCTCCGGCTGCTTCACGGCCCCACAGCAGGAGGCCAGCGCCTGCCGGATCAGCCCCCCGATGCCGTCCGGGCCCATGTCGCCGAAGACGACGCCGTCGCCGATCTTGATGTGCACGCTCGGCTGGCCGGCCCCGGTCGAGCGCTCCTCGGCCGGCTCGTCGCAGGTGACCTTCGCGTGGACCTCGTGCACCTGCGCATCGTCGAGATCGGCGTCGATGTACTCCGCGAGCTGCCCCGCGATCGTCGCCAGCTCCATCGGCGCCAGGTCGCCCGGCACGTCCGGGAACAGGAGACCGATCGTCTGGTCCTGTTCCGCGAGCGCCGCCCGCAAAGTGTTGAGCTGGCGCGCGAAGAACGCCTGCCCGGCGCTGGTGGTCGTGTCCTCGCCCGAGATGTTGGGCCTGTCGTAGCTGGCCCGCAGCTTGGTCTCCAGCGCCCGCAGAGCGGCCGCCGCCTTCTTCTGCTCGATCCGGCCCATCGTGCCGCAGCACCCCTCTCCCGCGTCGAGCGTCATCTCGCAGCGGATCACCCGCTCATGCTCGGCGGGCTGTCCGTTGCCGGTCGGTGCAAGTCCGTTGCTCTCCAATGGTCTCTCTCCCCTCTTCGATCGGCTCCTCGACATAGCCCCGCAGCGCGCTGCGCAGCCGAGCGGCCGCGCGCCGGAGGCGGTACTTCGCGCCCTCGCGGCTGAGGCCCAGGTAGCCGGCGATCCGCTCGACGGTGAGACCCTCGAGGTAGCGCATGACGGCGACCTCGGCATCCTCGGGCTCGAGCGACCGCACGGCTTGCCAGACCACGTCCCTCTGCTCGCGCCGGAGCGCGACGACCGGGGGCTCGGCCTCGGCGGCGGTGGCCGAGGCGTCCTCCTGGAAGGGCTCTTCCTGGCGCTCGCGCCGGCGGGCGCCGGCCGCCCGGCGGGCCGCGATGCGCTCGGTGACCCGTCGTAGCCAGGGGACGAAGGCGGCCGGGGCTCTCAGCGTGGCCACGCTGAGGAACGCCTGGAGCAGCGCCTCCTGGGCGACGTCGGCGGCGAGGTCGCGATCGCCGACCACCTGCAGTGCCGTCGCGAAGGCGGCCGGTCGGTAGCGCCGGGCCAGCTCGTCGAAGCAGACGAGGTCGCCCTGCATCGCCCGGGCGGCGAGAGCGACATCGCTTGCTGTGTGTACCCACCGGTCCATGGAAGTGCCCTCCACATGCTACAGGGGCATTCGCCACGCACAGTGGGTGGTACTTCGTGCGGGGAGATCGGTGCGGGCCGAGCTGGAGCAGTTGCCGTGGGTTGTCGCGCGCAAGAGCGAAGGGCGACAACCAGCAGGGACTCTCGGGGACCGCTCTAGCGGATCTCGGTGCCGTAGCAGCCCTCGTGGCAAGCGAGGCACTCCGCGTTGCCGGCCGAGTGGTTCGCCTCGACGACCGTCCGGTGCCCGGCGTCGATCTTGATGCCGGTCCCGTTGCGCAGCAGGACGTTGCCGGCGATGCGCCAGCGCGTCGGGGGGCGGGCGGTGCCGTTGCTGCCGCACAGCAGCACGCCGACCGGGTTCGCGATCAGCGCGTTCTGCTCCACCAGGCCCTCGGAGCCGCGCAGGACCAGGATCCCCGCCTCGGTGCAGCGCTCGACGGAGTTGCCCCGGATCACCGGGCCCCGGCAGCTCACCAGCCCGATCCCGATCGGCGAGTCGGTCGCGTGGTTGTCGCAGAACTCGTTGCCGTCGCAGTAGCGCGCCTCAAACGAGGCCGTCAGCGCGTGCGAGGCGTCGTTGTGACTGATCGTGTTGCCGTTCGACTGCTCGTTGTACTCGGCGGTCACGAGCAGGCCGTGGGTGCAGCGCGTGAGGTCGTTGGTGTGGATGTGATTGCCGGTGCAGCCGTTGTTGATCAGGATGCCCGCAGCGAGCGACTCGGGGATCGGGTGGGTGCAACCCTGGCAGATGTTGGAGATCACCCGACAGCCGGTCGCGCGGTCGAGGTGGATCCCCCAGCCCAGGCTGCGGCTGACATCGTTGCGCAGTACGAGCACCTCGTCGGCCTTGTCGAGCGTGATGCCGACCTGCGACTCGCGCGCCGTGCAGCCGATCACCCGTCCGCCCGTCGACTTCTCGACCCAGATCCCGCAGCCGTAGCGCCGCCACGAGGACTTGTCGAAGACATCGAGCCACTGCCGACCGTCGGCGATGTCGCTGCTGGCGGGCCGGATGCATCGCATCTGCGAGGCGTGGACGCTCTCGACGGTGATGTCGGTGCTGTGGAGGACATGGACCCCGACGTGGAACCCGATCGCCTCGAGCCCGCGCAGCACGACGCGGCGTGAGTTGAGCACCCGCAACGCGACGCCCTGGAACGCGGCGCGGCCCCGGGTCGGGGCGCGCAGGGTCACTCCGCTGCAGTCCACAACCGCATCGTCGGCACGCACCGTGATGACGGGCTCGTCCTCGCCTACCTCGAACTGGTACGTGCCCGGGCGGAACTGGACCGAACTCCGGATCGACATGCCGCGCTCCGGCACGGCCGATCGTTGCCGCACGTCGTCGACCTCCTGGACCGGCCGCCCCCCTCCGATTATGCCACGGATGGCCGTTCCCTACTCACCCGAGGCCGCTTCGCCAGCGGGAGCCTCGGTTGCCAGGGACGGAGGTGGGGTGCTAGTCTCCGTCTCGTCGGCATGGCCACCCGTGCCGTGGCGCCGGCTCCGGGCTCCTCGCCGCATGAGGCGGCCGACGGCTGCCCGACTCATGGCACGATCGCGACCGGGTCGCCGCGGCCCAGCGCAGGAGGACGAGGCACCATGAACCCCACCGGACGGATCTCCACCCGGCGGCGCAGCACGCTCGCCCCGACCATCGCCCTGCTCGCCATCGGGCTCCTCGCGGCGCTCGCCCACGCCCAGTCGGCCCCCGACGAGTACCGGGTCGGCAAGTACGACGTCCTCGTGCTCACCGTGGCCGAGGAGCAGGCCGCCCCCCGGGGCATCAGCGCGCCCGAGATCACCGTGGGACCCGACGGCTGCATCAACGTGCTCTACGTCGGCACCGTCCGCGTCCTCGGCAAGACCTGCGCCGAGCTGTCGCGCGAGATCGCCGACGGGCTCATCCGGGCCGGCCAGTACGTCCACCCCAACGTCCTCGTGCGGGTCAAATCGTTCGGGGCTGAGAACATCAGCGTCCTCGGCGCCGTCGAGAAGGCCGGGTACTTCCCCTTCCGCACCGGCATGACCATCCGCGAGGCGATCGCCCTCGCCGGCGGCGTCAAGGTCACCGTGGCCGAGAACGGCAGCGGCTCGCTCGTGCGCGCCGACGGGACCAGCATCCGATTCGGCACGAACGACGTGCAGCGCGGCGAGGGGCCGGCCGGCGCGGTCACGCTCGAGCCCGGCGACACCATCGTCGTCGAACTGCGCGCGCCCGCAACCGTCACCGGCTACGTCCGCCTGCCCGGAGCCGTCCCCGTGCGCGAGGGCGCCCTGCTCTCCGAGGTCATCGGCCTCGCCGGCGGCGTCACCGAGGACCTGGGCGATGCCAGCCGCATCACCATCAATCGGGCCGACGGGACGGTGCTCGAGGCCAACCTGGCGCTCCGGCTTGCGCGGGGCACGGGCGACGACCCTCCGATCCACCCCGGCGACACCGTCTTCGTCCCCCGTCTGGTCAACGAGGCGACCGTCCTGGGCTTCGCCGACGCGCCCGGCCGGTACAAGCTGGTCGAGGGCGATCGCGCGACCGACCTGCTCGGCCGTGCCGGCGGCGCGGTGCGCAGCCCCTCCTCGGAGGGCGAGCAGTGGAGCAGCGGCGACCTCGAGCACTGCGTGCTCGTACGCGCCGACGGCGCCAGCCGTACGCTCGATCTCGCGGCGGCGCTCACCGGCGCCGCCGGAACCGACGCCAACCCGGAGATCCGGCCCGGCGATACGCTCTTCATCCCCGAGCTGGCCCTCAACGTCTCCGTGATGGGCCACGTGGTCCGACCCGGACGCTATGTGCTCAGGCCGGGCACCGCGGTCTCCGAGCTGCTCGCCTATGCGGGCGGACCGGTCCGCCCGATCGACCTGACGAGCACGACCACCTCGGCCGACCTGACGCACTGCGAGCTGCACCGCGCCGACGGCACGACCCTGGCCCTCGATCTCACGTCGCCCGGCGGCCCGGGCCTCGACGCGCCCCTGCGGCCGGGTGACGTCCTCTTCGTCCCCGAGGGCCGCAACAGCGTGATGGTCCGGGGCTACGTCACCCGGCCGGGCTACTTCGCCTTCCGCCCCGGTGACTCGGTGCGAACGGCCGTCCACACCGCGGGCGGGGTGCTGATCGAAAAGGGGGATCCCTCCCACGTCGAGGTGCGTCACACCGACGGCACGACGGTCTCGGTGAACCTCGATACGGCCGACCTGGATCTGAGACCGGGCGACGAGGTGTACGTCCCCTACGGCCGTCTGCGCGTGACCGTCCTTGGCTATGTCGGCAGCCCGGGGACCTTCCTCTGGCATGAGGGCGATCGCGTGACCGACCTCCTCGGCGCCGCCCAGGGGATCAGCGTGAGCAACGGCAACCGCTTCCGCTGCGCGGTCGTCCGGCAGGAGAACGGGGAGTCCCGGGTCATCGACATCGACCTCGGCAAGTACTACGACACCGGCAGCCTCGAGGAGAACATCGAAGTCTTCCCCGACGACGTCCTCATCGTCCCCCGAGCCGACCACACGAACTACCAGAAGTGGCTGACCGCCATCAAGGACGCCCTGACCATCACCAACCTCGTGAAGGCCGTCTTCTAGGGCTCCGAGAGGTCGGCACGGAGGGTTGACGGCCCCTCCCGTCGGGGTATGATATCGGTGGCCATGGATGGCCATTGGTCGCCGCACGGATCCGCGGCGGGCGGTGGCTGTCCATGGCCTTTGTTTTGGGCGAGGGGACACCGCCGAGAGCCCCGCGTGGCACGAACCTTGATCGAGCCCGGCACGAGAGGGGTGCTCGGACGTGAGAACCGAATGGAATCCGCTCCGGCTGATCCCCGGCTCGGTCTCGCGCAACACCGGCGCGCGGACCACCAACGGCGCCCGCGCCACCGCCGAAACCGCGGGGCCCACGCTCCGCCCGGCGAGCCTCGACGAGGCGCGGGACCTCGGGAGCGCACTCGCCGCGCAGATCCGACAGCAGCCGGCCCGCGCGCTCGAGGCGCAGGGGGAGAAGCTCGACGAGGGCCGTGTGCGGACCCTACTCGGCGAGTGGTGGGCCTAGCGCCGCAACAGCCCCTGATCCGAAACCAACTCCTCGGGGAAGGAGAAAAGCCCGGCGTCCTCTGCGGAACGCCGGGCTTTCGGTTTGCCGGTGCGAGGGGAGCCGATCCCCGGCCCTAGGCCTGACTGTCGTCGGAGTCCTTGCCGCGCAGGGCGGCAATCTGCTCCGGGTCCATCAGGGAGGCGAGGCAGTTGATCGCTGCCTGCGCGTTGTTGAGCGGGCTGGTGGACCCCAAGCACTTGCTCAGGATGTCCTTGATCCCCGCGAGTTCGACGATCGGGCGGACGGCGCCGCCGGCGATGATCCCCGTGCCCTCGGAGGCCGGTCTCATGAACACGCTGGCCCCGCCGGTGCGAACCTGCACCTCATGCGGGATCGTCGTGCCACGGAGCGGCAGGCGGTACAGGGACTTGCGCGCCTTGTCGAACCCCTTGGCGATCGCGTCAGGCGTCGTACGCGCCTTCCCGATGCCGAAGCCGACAACGCCGGCACGGTTGCCGATCGCGACCAGCGCGCGGAAGCTGATGATGTCTCCGCCCTTGACCGTCTTCTTCACACGGTCGATCGCGATGACGCGCTCCTCGAACTCGGTATCCTCAACCTCGTGCAGCTTGACTCTTACGCTCATGCTCCGAGCGGCTCCCTCGACTTATGTGGGTATCGGTAGACGGACACAAAAGGCCGGCCTCTGGGCCGACCAGCACCCAAACGTAACACAAGCGCCCGCCGCATAGCAAGCGTCGATTCGCGGCAACCACCCGCCCGATTCCCCCACGGCCCTACCGCAGCTCCAGCAGGAGGGTCTCTCCTCGTCGCGCGTGCAGGGTCAGGGTCTCGGAATCCACTGCGAGCGTCTCGCCCGTCCGGGCGTTCAACCACGTGGCCGGCGCCGCGGCGCGGAACGTCTTGTCGCCCTCTGAGGCCGCGTGCAGCCCTACGTAGCCCGCCCCCGCCATCAGCGGGTCCTCGGTGTCGAGGACCTCGAGGACGCCCGCCTCGCGCAGGATCGCGCGGAGCGCCGCCGCCGGGAGCGGTGGGGCCGGGCAGTACCAGACGCTGCCGGAACGGGCGGCCGGCTCGACCAGGCCGGGCACCGAGAAGCCGGGGCTCTGGCTCTCCCCGGTCGCGAGGGTCATCGAGCCGGCCAGCTCCACCGGCTGACCCGTGAGGGCCCGCACGCGCTCGAGCGAGAGATCGGTGGCGCTGACGAACCCGGGCGCATAGGAGAAGACGACCGTCTTCCCGCGGTCGATCAGGGCCTGGACCGCCGCAAGCTGGGCGTCGGTCATGTGGAAGGTGTCGAGGAAGACGTAGGCCTTGTACTCGGGCGCCGTCGGCTCGAACAGGTCGTCGAGCAGGTACAGGTCGAACGGGGCGCCGCACCGCGTGAGCTGCTCGAGCTGGCCGTTGATGAGCGCGTTCGTGACGTGATCGAGCCCGGACGAGCGGTCGGCGAGATACCAGGCGTTGTGGAAGCTCGCGACCACCGCGACCTCGCTCTGGCGGAGACGGGATCGGGCCATCGATCCCTCACCCAGCACCTGCATCCGCGCGAAGGCTCGGTGGATCGCCGGGTCGCGGTACCAGCCGCCCTGCTGGTCCATGTACCAGCCGCCGCCCGCGTGCGTGAGCATCTGGGCGAAACCGCGCCACAACACCTCGACGCTCTCCTCCATGGTGGTCACATGGGTGAAATCGGGATCGCGCGCGAGGCTGGTGCGGTCATCCTCCTCGTCGAGCCACAGCTTGCCATGCGCCCGGACGCTCTCCGGGAAGCCGCGCAGGATCCCGTCCTGCCCCACGCCCCGGCGGACGTAGGTGTGGGGGCTCGCGAAGGCGTCCATCGCCTCGGCGCGCACGACCAGGTCGAAGCGGCGATGGTCGCCCTCGGGGTTCCAGGCCAGGTCGGGCAGGTAGCCGTTGAAGGCGAGCGTCAGGCAGCGGCCGCGGCTCTCGTCCTTCACGACGGCCGCCAGCTCCGTGACGGCCTCGGCGCCCACGAGGTGCAGGAACCGCTGGTAGTCGATCAGCCAGCGCGACGCGACCGGGTCGCGGAACATGCCCAGGTCGCCCTGACGCCGCTCCTCCAGCGTCGGGATACGCGGCGCCGGCGGGTCGTCCGGGTACTCGGCCCGGAGCCATTCGCCATAGGCGCGCTCGAAGGCCTTGCCCGTGTCCGGGTACCACGGCGAGTTCCAGTAGTGCCACTCGCCGTAGATGCCGGCGGTGATGTGGTAGCCGAGGA
>CAZRDB010000117.1:0-16637 GCA_964598695.1 uncultured Armatimonadia bacterium | reverse complement strand
CCGATGCCCTAGCCCCCACCCCAACCACCACGCACTACCGAGCCTGAGGTGTTACGTCCGGCCTGGCAGGTGCCGATCGGGGCGGGGAGGAACGGCTGTCCCCGGGGATGGTCGGAAGGAGCCCGCCGATGATCGACGGTCCGTGTTTCGAGGAGTACCGCGCTGCGATCGAACGCCGCAACAGCCCGACCCGGGTCCCCATCGGCGAGCTGTTCGTCGAGGCGATCGTCATCGGCGCCATCGCCGAGTGCCCGATCGAGCTGGACGAGCGCGGCTATACGGACCGTTGGATGCAGGTCAACCTCGATACGCACGCGCGTCTCGGCTACGACGCGATCACGGTCGGCGTTGGCACCGGCTTCGCCCTCCCGGGCCACGCGGCCGCCGAGGACACCTCGGACGCGCTCTCGCACGGGACCCGCTCGTTCGTGCAGGGCGCCGACAGCCTGATCTGGGACCGGGCCTCCTACGAGCGGTACCGCTGGCCCCGCCCGGAGGAGATGGACTACCATCCGCTCGAGCAGGCCGCGCGGCTCCTGCCGGAGGGGATGCGGATCCTGGCCTCGATCGGCGGCCCCTGCGAGTGGCTCATGTGGATCTGCGGCTACGAGCCGCTCTGCTACATGCTCGCGGAGGACCCGGAGCTGGTCCACGAGATCATGGGCCGGATCCGGGAGCACATGGTGGCGATGACGCGCGCGATGGTCACCATGGACAAGGTCGGAGCCGTGTGGATCTCCGACGACATGGGCTACAAGACCGGCACGTTCCTCCACCCCGACCAGATGCGCGCCTTCGTCTTCCCCGCGCAGAAGGCGATCGCCGAGGTCGTCCACGCGGCCGGCCTGCCCGTGCTCCTGCACTCCTGCGGCGACCTGCACCGGGTGATGGACGACCTGATCGACGATGTCGGGATCGACGCCAAGCACTCCTACGAGGACGTGATCCTGCCCGTGGCCGAGGCGAAGCGCCGGTGGGGTGACCGCATCGGGATCATCGGCGGGGTCGACGTCGATGTGCTCACGCGCGCCACGGCCGACGAGGTCCGCCGGTACACGCTGCGGGTGCTCGAAGACTGCGCGCCCGGGGGCGGCTACCTGCTCGGCTCCGGCAACAGCGTCGCGAACTACATCCCGGTGGCGAACTACCTCGCCATGCTCGCGGCGTGGCGCGAGTGGTCGGCCGGCCAGCGCTGAGGCCGGGCGGTTTGACCCCGCGCCGACGCGAGCCCTAGAATGTCGCAGGTTGGGTGGGGCCCACGTACGGGGTCGAGATGACGCGCACGACAACCCTCGTTGATCAGGTTCGCCGCTTCGCCGAACGCCACGTGCTGGTGATCGGCGATGTGATGCTCGACCACTACACCATCGGCGCCGTGAGCCGGATCTCGCCCGAGGCGCCTGTCCCCGTGGTCCACGCCCAGCGCGCCGAGCTGCGGCCCGGCGGCGCCGCCAACGTAGCGCTCAACGTCGCCCGGTTGGGCGGCAGCGCCTCCCTGCTCGGCGTGGTCGGCGATGACGAGGACGGGGCCGCCGTGCGCGGCCTGTTGGGCGCGGCGAACGTCGAGACCGGGGGCCTGCTCGGCAGCGGCGACTGCCGGACGATCAAGAAGATGCGGGTCATCGGCAACCACCAGCAGATCGTCCGGATCGACTTCGAGGATCCCCCGGCGCGTCGGGCGGCGAGCCACGGCGCGATCGTCCGCCTGCTGGAGGATCCCACGCTTCGCGCCGACGCCGTGATCTTCTCGGACTACAGCAAGGGCATCGCCGAGCCGGCCGTGGTCGAGGCCGCGCGCGCGTTCTGCCGGACGCGCGGCATTCCGCTCCTGGTCGACGCGAAGCCGACGAACATGCACCTCTTCCGGGGCGCAAGCCTGATCGTCCCGAACGCCGACGAGGTCTGCCGCTTCGCGCGGATCGAGGCCGCCAAGGACGACTACGGACGGCTCGCCGAGGCAGCCGGCCTGCTGAGCGCCGCGTTGGAGGGCGCCTCGGTGCTGGTCACCCTCTCCGAGCACGGGATGCTGCTCCGTGAGCCGGGCGCCGAGGGCGGCTGGGACCATATCCCCTGCAGCGCCGTCGAGGTGTTCGATGTCTCCGGCGCCGGCGACACGGTCATGTCGACGCTGGGCCTCGCGCTGGGAGCCGGGCTCCCGCTGCGAGAGAGCGCCGAACTCGCCAACACCGCCGCGGCCGTCGTGGTCGCCAAGTTCGGCACCGCCTCGGTCACGGCCGACGAGTTGATCGCCCACCTGGGGAGAGCCTGAATGGCGCGCGCCGTCTTCCTCGACCGCGACGACACGCTGGTCCGCGACACAGGCTACGTCCACCGCGTCGAGGATCTCGAGCTGCTCCCGGGGGTCCCCGAGGGGCTCGCCCGCCTCCGAGACGCCGGTTTCCTCCTCTTCATCGTCACGAACCAGTCGGGGATCGGCCGCGGGCTGTACACGACGGAGCAGTTCCTGGCCTTCCAGGAGGCCCTGTACGAGCGTCTGCGGGCGCACGGCATCGAGATCCGGGAGACCTACTTCTGCCCCCACCTCCCGGAGGATGCCTGCGACTGCCGCAAGCCGCGCACGCGACACCTCGATACGGCCCGGGCCGTGCACGGGATCGACCTCGGCGCGAGCTGGGTGATCGGCGACCGCGCCTCCGACATGGCGCTCGCCCGCAACGCCGGCGCGCACGCCGCCCTGCTGGGGGAGGAGCCATCCTCCGAGGCGGCGGGGCTCGCGGAGGTCCGGGCCGCCGGCTTCGCGCAACTCGTGGAGGCGATACTGGCATGGGAGGCCCGTCGATGATCCTCGACACGGAAGTGCAGGCACTCCGGGAGACGCTCGCGGCGGTTGCGGAGGATGCCGCCCTGCGCACCACCCTCACGGGCTTCGTCGACGACATGGAGGCGAGCCTGCGCGAAGGCGGCGTCGTCTTCACGGCCGGCAACGGCGGCTCGATGGCCGACGCGATGCACCTGACGGCAGAGCTGGTCGGGCGCTTCGTGCTCGCGCGCGACGGCTGGGCCTCCGTCACGCTGAACGCCAATCCCTCGAGCTACAGCTCGATCGGCAACGACTTCGAGTTCACGGAGGCGCTGTGCCGGGAACTGCGGGCGCTCGTCCGGCCCCGCGACACCGTCGTGCTCTTCACAACCAGCGGGCGCTCCCCGAACCTCGTCGCCGCCGCGCGGGCCGCCCGCGAGATCGGCGCCCGGGTCGTCGTCTTCACCGGCGCCAAGATCGGCCCGATCGCGGAACACTGTCCGGCCGACCGGCTGGTCGTCGCCCCCGCGACCGACACCCCGCGCGTGCAGGAGCTCCACACGCTGCTGCTCCACGCGGCGGTCGGCGAACTCGAGCGCCGCTACGCGAGCCGCCCCTGGTAGCCCCCCCCAGAGCGCGCCCTGGCCGCTCCGCGATCCCCGCCCCGGGGGCGCGCCGAGAACGGCGGAGGGATCTTGGCCAACGCGCGGAACCGTGTCAAGGACGAACACGTACGGCGGCCCGACCGGGCCGATCCCCTCCGCGCGGTTGGGCGCGGATCGACAGCGAGTGCGTGGGAGGCGGCATGGCGCCTAGCCCCGATTCGGAGCGGGGGTGAGCGGTTGAGGCCGGAGATGCGGCGCCGGTTGCCGTCCATCCTGCTTGCCGTCGGCCTCGCCGCCCTGGCCGCCGTCGCCGGGCGGAGCCCGATCCCCCTCTTCATGGGCTTCGACTACCAACTGGGGTCCGCCGCCGCCCTGCTCGTGGCGGCACTCTACGGCCCCGCACTCGGAGCGTGCGCCGGGCTGCTCGCCGCCTGGCCGACCGTGGCCCAGTGGGGCCACGCGTGGGGGATCGCCTGGGGCGTGGGCGAGGCGATCTGGGTCGGGATCTGGGTGCGCCGCCGGCTCGACAGGAGCGTCGCGATCGCCGACGCCGTCTACTGGCTGCTCCTCGGTGGGCCACTCGTGCTGATCGCCTGGATGCGCTGGATGCTGCTCGACGGCGCCGGCGCCGTTCCCTTCGCGCTCGCGCAGGTGGTCACCGGGGTGGCCAACGCGCTGGCCGCGGGGCTCGTCCTCGCACTGCTCCCGCAGCTCGCGACCATCGCGCGCGGCGCGAGCGAGCGGTGCACGGTCCCCTACCGCGCGCTGCTGTTCTCCCTCACGGCCTCGGTCGTGGTCTTCCCCGCGCTCGCGGTCACGGCGATGCATGGCCGCCAGGTCGAGCGCGAGACCGAGACGGCGATCCGCTCCGACCTCCGGAGCTACGCCCGCCGCGCCGCCCTGCGGCTTGACCAGCTCGTGGCCGGCAACCGCCGCCTGCTCTCGGGGCTCGCCCTGGCCGTCGGGGGCGAGCCCGTCGCGGCCGACGCGACCCGCGTGCTCGACGCGGTGGTCCAATCCGGCGCGGGCGACATGACCTCCATCGAGCTGATCGACCAGGCCGGGCAGCCGCTCGCGCGGGTGCCCCAGTCCGATTCCGGCGCGATCCCCCTCGCCTCCCTCGCCACGCCGAGGGGCACGCTGGCCCAGCGTCTGGAGAGCGCGAACGGGCCGGTGGTGGAGATCGTCACGCCGGACGACGGGGGGCTCCGCGAGTCATGCGTTGTGCTCGGTGTCCGGGTCGCGTCCGGGGCTCCCGACGCGACCGGCGCCCTGGGGGCCATCCCCCTGGAGCGGATCGCCGCGGCGATGCAGCCGCCGCTCGGCCAGCCCAACCTCGCTGGACTGTTGTGCTCGGCCGAGGGCCGCGTGATCTGGGGCACTGCTGACGGTGCCGAGCCGGGACGCGCGCCGCCGCCGGTGCGGAGCGAGACGCTCCAGCCCGACGGTTCGGGCATCCTACGGCGTCTGCCGGTCCGGGCCTCCCTGCTGCCCCCCAGCGAGCGCTGGCGCCACACCTCGTTCGTCGTCAATCAGCCGCTCCCCAACACGCCGCAGTGGGCCCTGACGGCCGAGATGCCCGTGTCCGGCCACCAGCCGGACGTCGATCAGGCTTGTGTCGCAAGCCTGGCGACGACGCTGAGCTGCATCCTGCCGGCTCTCGCGCTGGCGTTCGCGCTGAGCCGCGGGCTCTCGCGCCCACTCCAGCGCCTGGCCGATCTCACGACCGACCTGCCCGCGCGGACCGAGAGCGGGGCGGAGCTGACCTGGCCCGGGAGCACGATCGCCGAGATCGATCGGCTCTCGGCCAACACGCGAGCCACCGCGACCGTCCTCGCCGCCCTCCAGGCGGCCAAGCGGGAGACCGACGAGAGGATCGAGACGGAGGTTGCCGAGCGGACCGCGGAGCTGCTGGGCGTACTCGACGACCTGCAGGCGAGCGAGGTCCGCTACCGCAGCCTGTTCCACGGCCATCCGGCAGCCATGCTGGTCATCGCTCCGGAGAGTGGCGCGATCGTCGACTGCAACGAGGCGGCCGCGCGCTACTACGGCGTGGCGCGCACCGACCTGCTCCACGCGCGCCTCTCTGCTCTCGACACCTCGCCCGGCCCGGCCCTCGAGAACCTGCTGGCCCAGGCGGCGCTCGGCGGGCGCCACCAGTTCCCCAGCCGGCATCGCCTCGCCAACGGGACCGTGCGCGACGTGACCCTGTACTGCGGGCCGGTCGACCTTCCGACGGCACGGCTGATCTACGCCCTGGTGCTCGACGTCACCGACCGGACACGGGCCGAGGAGGCGTTGCGCGAGACGCGCGACTGGCTGGAGAGCCTCCTGGCGCACGCGAGCGCACCGATCGTCGTCTGGGACGCCGACTGCCGGATCACGCGGTTCAACCAGGCCTGCGAGCGCCTCACGGGCCGGGCCGCCGACGAGGTGGCGGGCGCCGATCTCAGCGTCCTCTTCCCCGAGGAGAGCCGCCAGGCAAGCATGGCGCGGATCATGCGGGCGGCCCAGGGCGACCACCTCGCGGCCGAGGTCCTGCCGATCGCCCGCGTCGGAGGCACGCCGCGCACGGTGCTCTGGACCACGGCGAGCATCTACGCCTCGGACGGCCACCGACTGCTCCACACCATCGCCCAGGGCCACGACGTGACCGACCTGCGCGCCGCCGAGCAGGAGCGGGAGCGGCTCGAGGCCCGCACCCGGGCGATGCAGCGGCTCGAGAGTCTCGGGGTGCTGGCCGGGACGATCGCGAACGACTTCAACGCCGTGCTGGCGTCGATCTTCGGCTTCGTCGAGATGGCGATGGCCCAGCTCCCTCCGCGGGCCGAAGCCCGCACCTTCCTCGAGGAGGTGCTGGAGGCCGGCCACCGGGCACGCGGGCTGGTCCGCCAGATCCTGACCTTCTGCCGCCGTGCCGAGGCCGACCGCAAGCCGGCATCACTCGAGGCGGTGGTGCGCGAGGCGCTGGAGCTGACGCGGACCACGTTGCCGCCCCACATCGAGATCCGGAGCCAGGCCGATCCCGCGGTGGGGCCGGTCCTCGCCGATGCCACGCAGATCCAGCAGGCGATCACCAACCTCTGCACCAACGCGCTCCAGGCGATGCAGAAGTCGGGCGGGCTGCTCGAGGTGACGCTCGACGCCGTCACGGTCGACGAGCAGTTCGCCGACAAGCTGGGCTGCGTGACCGCCGGCCGCTATGCTCGGCTGACCATCCGCGACACCGGCTGCGGGATGGATCAGGAGACGCTCGAGCATGCCTTCGAGCCCTTCTTCACCACCCGGCCGATGGGCGAGGGGACGGGCCTGGGGTTGGCGACCACGCACGGGATCATCACCAGCCACGGTGGCGCCGTCACCGCCTACAGCGAGCTGGGGATCGGCACGACCTTCCGCGTCTACCTGCCGGTGATCGAGCAGGAGCCCGGGGAGCCGCCCGCCGCGCCGCCCGCGCGGGAGGGCGGAGGCAGGGTGCTGCTCGTCGACGACGAGGAGACCCTCGCCCAGATGGGCTCGCTGATCCTCTCCTCGCTCGGCTACGAGGCCGCCACGGCCACGAGCGCCCACGACGCGATGGCGCAGTTCCTCGAGTCCCCCGACAGCTTCGCAGCCGTCATCACCGACCAGACCATGCCGCGCATGACGGGCGAGGAGCTGGCCCGCGAGCTGCACCGCGTGCGGCCGTCGCTGCCCGTGATCCTCGTCACCGGCCTCAGCTTCCGCACCGAGCCGGACGAGCACGTCGCGCGGATCATCCCAAAGCACTACAACCGGCGCGAACTGGCCGAGGCGCTCGCGTGCGTCCTCGGCAGCCCGTAGGGCCTACGGCCCCAGCAACGGGCGGAGCGCCTCGGCGAGCGCCGCCCCCTGCCGCGCCATCCCCAGGTCGTTGGGGTGTACGCCGTCGACGGTCCCCTCGCCGTCCGCGCCGAGCATCCCCTCGGCCGAGACGAAGGTCAGCCCGGGCACGCCCTCGGCGGTGAGCCGCTCGACGATCTCGCGGGCGATCGTCCCCATCTCCGTCGGCACGGTGTTCCACACCCGGCAGTCCTCGACGACCACGATCGGCGTCTCCGGGTGCGCCGCGCGCAGCGCGCGCACAGAGGGCTCCAGCAGGTCCGACACCATGCCGGGGCCCATGTTCCAGAGGGCGTCCAGCACGTAGAGACGCGGATCCAGCTCGCAGAGCAGCTCGACGACCTCCGGCTCCATCTGCCCGTTGCCCGAGAAGCCCAGGTTGATCGTGGGCACGTCGAGGAGCCGGCCCGCGACCGCGACGGCGGCCATCCCCGGGCGTGAGGCACAGCCGCCCTGCGTGATCGAGGTGCCGTAGAACACCACGGGGCGCGTGTCGGCGCCCGTCCGCTGCGCCGACTCGACCGTTCGGTCGCTCGGGACGCCGATCTCGAGCTTGGCCGTGCCGTTGTACAGCGGCAGGTAGAGCAGGAACCGCCCGCCGCCGGCCGTGTCGAAGCCGGCCTCGTTGGAGACGGCGTGGGGTCTGCCGTTGCCCACGAAGGCCCAGCCGCCCTCATCGCGCCACCGGTACAGGTCGACCCCACTGACCCCGGTCGCCGGCATGTGCGGCATGTCGAGGCTCTCGCTCCGGACGCTCCACCGGACGGTGACACGGTCGGCGTCGGTCCGGAAGTGGACGGCGAGCCCGGCGCTGTCCTGGCTCAGGCTCCAGACCGGCGGACGCACGATCTCCTTCGCCCGGGCGGGTAGGCGGTCGTAGAAGGTCTCGGTGTCGGTCCAGCCCTTGCCCTCGACGTTCAGGCCCCGGGCGTCGTACCAGGTCATCGCGCCATCGGCATCGGTATGCACGAGCGGATCGGCCTCCTGTGCGAGCACGCGCGAGGCGGTCAACGCCCCTGCCAGCACGCAGAGCACGACTGCACCGGCGCGTCGGGTCGGTCTTGCCATGGTAACTGCCTCCCTTGGGCGTACGGTGGGCTAGGCGCCGTGCTCGGTCTCGATGAACTCCCGGTGGAGGGCGCTCACGGCCGAGGAGGCGTGGACGTCGCTGACGAGCACCGAGAGCGAGAGGCGCGAATCACCGGTCTGCAGCACCTCGATGCCGGAGCGGTCGAGGCACTCGCACAGGCGGGCCATCACGCCGGGCGTGTCCTGCAGGCCGGGGCCGATCAGCGAGACGATGCGGGCTTGCTGGCGGATCGAGGCCGGGATGGTGACGGCGTGCATCCCCGGCGCGGCCTCGATCATCCGCCGCTGGACCTCGAAGGTGGGCGAGCCGCCGCCGATCCGGATCACGTAGACCCGGACGCCCTGCTCGCCCGGCCGGTGGACGGGTACGACGAGAGCGTTGAGGACAGCCCGCAGGCGCTCGAAGTAGGCCTGGTCGATGACGAACGAGATGCTGGTCGGGGCGGTCGAGACGAGGTAGACCGGCATGTCGGCGGTCGCGAGCAGGCGGTAGATCTCATGCTCGACATAGGGCTTGTCGCCCTCGTCGGCGATGTGGAGCGTGACGTGCGAGACGCTCCCCGAGTGGGTGACGCCGGTGGTGATCCGCCGCTCGGTGCCATCGATGTGGCCGTCGATCAGCGTGCCCGTGCCCGTGCCGCGCGTCGCCTTCACCCAGGTGGCCAGCTCGTACTGCATGGCGATCTCGGCGGCCCGCGAGTGCATGACCTTGGCGCCCAGGTACGCCATCTCGCAGATCTCCTCGAAGGTGATCCGGTCGAGACGGCGGGCGTTGGGCACGATGTCCGGGTCGGCCGAGAGCACGCCGTCGACATCGGTGTAGATCTCGACCGCCTCGGCCCCCAGCGCAACGCCCAGCGCGACGGCGGTCGTGTCGCTGCCGCCCCGGCCGAGAGTGGTCACGGCGCCGTGAACCCCGTGCTCGTCGTTCTCGGTCACGCCCTGGAAACCGGCCACGACCGGGATCCGCTCGCGGTCGATGCAGTGGAGCAGGTACTCCGGGTGGATCGCCGTGATCCGGGAGCTGCCGAAGTTCCAGTCGGTCGTGATCCCGGCCTGGCCCCCCGTCACGGCGATCGTGTTCATGCCGGAGAGGTGGCGCACCGTGTGCGCCATCACGACGGTCGCGATGATCTCGCCGCAGGCGAGCAGCAGGTCGAGGTCCCGCGCCGCGATGTTGGGGCCGATGGCGTTGGCGAACTGGATCAGGGTATCGGTGGCGTAGGGGGCGCCGTAGCGGCCCAGGGCCGAGACCACCACCACCGGGCAGAAGCCCTCGTGACGAGTCGCGATGACCCGCTGCGCGGCCGCGAACCGCCCCTGCTCGTCGGCCAGCGACGAGCCTCCGAACTTCTGCACGACGATCTTGCGCTGCACCGAGATCGCTCCCATACACGAATGCCCCGGAGTGGGGCGCAGTCGGTATCTTCCGCGCGCCGCGGCCGACTCCCTGCCCTGTGGGCCGGTCGCCGCCGAAGGAGGAGTGGCCGCGCCTTGCGGCTAACCCTCACGGCATGGCGAACACGGAAGTGATGTACACGAGCCGCGCGATCCGCGAGGCCCTGGCGGAAGAGATGCGCCGGGACCCGGCGGTCTTCTGCATCGGAGAGGATATCGCAGGATACGGGGGGTCGTTCAAGGTCACCGTCGGCCTGGCCGAGGAGTTCGGCCCGGAACGGGTCGTGAACACCCCCATCTCCGAGAACTCGATCGTGGGCCTGAGCGTGGGCGCGGCGCTGTGCGGCATGAGGCCCGTGGCCGAGATCATGTTCATGGACTTCATCACCCTGGCGATGGACCAGCTCGTGAACCACGCGGCCAAGTTCCACTTCATGTACGCCGGCGAGGCCCGGGTGCCGCTCGTCGTCCGCACCCCTTCGGGCAGCGGCAAAGGCTACGGCGCGACCCACTCGCAGACCCTCGACACCTGGTTCCTGTCGGTCCCGGGGCTCAAGGTCGTGGCGCCGTGGTCGCCGGCCGACACCAAGGCCCTGCTCAAGACCGCGATCCGCGACGACAACCCCGTGCTGTTCATCGAGAACAAGCAGCTCTACGCGAGGCAGGGCCCCGTGCCGCTCGGCGAGCACCTGCTGCCCTTCGGGCGGGCGAATGTGGTGCGCGAGGGCGGCGACGTCACGATCGTCGCCTACTCCCGGATGGTCGATCCCGCCCTCACCGCGGCCGAGGCGCTCGGTGAGGCGGGGATCGCGGCCGAGGTGGTCGACCTGCGGAGCCTCCAGCCGCTCGACGACGCCACGCCGGTCGAATCGGTCGCCAAGACCGGCCGCGTCGTGCTGGTCGAGGAAGGGGTCCGCCAGGGCGGGGTCATGGCCGAGGTCGCCTGCCGGATCCTCGACGGCGCGTTCGACTACCTCGAGGCCGCGCCCGTCCGGCTCGGGGCCGGTTTCTCGCCGATCCCGTGCGCCGAGGAGCTGGAGCGAGCGCTCCTCCCCTCGGCCCAAGACATCGCCGACGCCTGTCTGTCGGTCCTGCGCACGTAGGAGGCGCCCCCGTGGCCGATCTCGTCTCGCTCATCGTCATGAGCTTCAACAAGCGCGCCTACACCGAGGCCTGCCTCCGGTCGCTCGCGCGCTCGACCTACCGGCCGCTCGAGGTGATCGTCGTCGAGCAGGGCTCGACCGACGGCTCGCGGGAGCTGTTGCCAACGCTCACAGCCCGGCTCGAGGCCTGCGGCATCGCGGTGAAGGGCCTCGAGAACGAGGCCAACGTCGGCGCCCCCGCCGGCCGCAA
This sequence comes from uncultured Armatimonadia bacterium, assembly GCA_964598695.1. Taxonomy (GTDB): domain Bacteria; phylum Armatimonadota; class Zipacnadia; order UBA1398; family UBA1398; genus CAZRDB01. The sequence continues at coordinate 5,570 of CAZRDB010000117.1, read as the reverse complement.
CCAGGGCCTGCGCGCGGCCGAGGGCGCTTACATCGGCTGGGTCGACAACGACATCGTCGTGAAGCGCGACGACTGGCTCGAACGCCTGACCGGCTTCCTCGCGGCCGATCCGACGGTGGGGATCGTCTCGCCGAAGCTGCTCTTCCCGCCACCCGATGAGCGGATCGAGTTCGCCGGGGGCGGCGTGACGCGCAAGGGTCGCGTGGTCTACCTCGGGCGCGGCCGGGCGGCCGACGACCCGGAGTTCGTCACCCCGCGTGAGGTCCAGTGCTTGATCTCGGCGTGCGTCCTGCTCCCGCGGCATGCCGTCGAGGCGGCCGGCCCGATGGATGAGGCCTACTCCCCGGTGCAGTACGAGGACATCGACTACTGCTACCGCCTCAAGTCGCTCGGCTTCCGCTGCTGGCTGCAGCCGGCGGTCGAGATGTACCACTACGAGCACGTCACGACCGACGGCTCGACGGAGTTCAAGTTCCTCGATGTCACCACCCGCAACGGCTTCCTGTTCCGCAAGCGCTGGCGCCACGTCTTCGAGCTGGAGGACGGCCCGGCCGATGACGATTGGCGCTGGGAGTCGCTCGACCGCGTACGGCTCGACGAGCCGGCCGGGTAGCCACGGAACGCGGGCGCGCGCGGATCGTCGGAAGCCTGTCAGAGGCCGCGTTGAGGCCGATGCGGGAGGTGATCCGGATGACGCGCGTCGGGTTGATCGCTCTCATGCTGTGCGCGGGGCTGTGGATCGCGGGCTGCGGCGGTAGCGCCTACGATTCGATCGACGGCCCCGGCGCGCCTCGTCTCTCCGTCTGGCCCGAGAAGGGCGACACCGTGGCGCGGAACGCCGCGGTCTTCGTCGACGTCCGCCCCAGCTCAGCCCGGGTCTCCGGCTTTGAGCTGACCGAGATCTACCGGGGCGAAGCCTATCTCGTCGACTGCAGCAGCAGCCGACGCACCTACGCGAACCAGTACCTCTTCTGCCCCACCGAGCTGCTCTCGGCCCGCACCCGCTACGAGATCTGGCTGGAGGTCGATGGGGCGTACCGCTACACCTGGAGCTTCGACACCGGCACGGGCGTCACGGGCGATCCCGACGACTGCTACTACGTGGAACCCACGGCAAGCGGACGCGGCGTGACCCTCACCCCGGGCGCCGTGACGACCGACCCCTTCGTCCCGATCACGATCCCCGGCCGGCCCGCCGACAAGCAGTAGCGCAGGTCTCCCTCCCCCGAAGAGCCGCCGCCCCTAGTTCGCCGGGGGCGGCGGTTCGATGTACCCGTCCGGCAGCAGCGTCACGCTGTAGACGTTCGCGCCCAGGTTCACCTGCAGCGGGTTGGCGAGGGTGGCCGTCCGGTAGCCCGGCGCCGAGACCGTCAGGTCGTAGCCGCCCTCCCGTAGCTCGTAGAGCGCGTAGACCCCGTTCTGGTCGCTGATCGCGCGTCGCGTGCCCAACCACAGCGTCGCGCCCGCGATGATCTCGTGCGTGACCGCGTCCCGGATGGTCCCGGTGAGCCAGCTCTGCGCCGCCGAGCGGTCGAGCTGGAGGTTGCGCGAGACCAGAGCCCCGTCGGCGATCTTCACATCGACGGTCTGCACCTTGTAGCCGATCGCGGCGCCCTGCAGCGTCTGGAGGCCGCCGGGAGCATCGTAGAGCCAGTAGCGCCCGCTCGCATCGGTCGTGGCCGACTGCGCGACACCCACGATCTCGACCCGCGCCCCCGAGACCGGGCGGCCCTCGGCGTCGTAGACCTGGCCGTTGACCTGGCCCGCGCCCACGTGGACCAGCTCGACCTCCAGGTAGCTCCCCACCCCGGGGAAGTCCAGGTACCGGGGTTGGTAGCCCGTCCGCGAGAACGAGATCCGCGTGTAGGCGCCGGGGAGGTTGTCGAATCGGAAGGCGCCGTCGGCCGCGCTCTGGCACGAGGGCCCGTTGGGGATCACCTGGACGGTCACGCCCCCGAGCGGGTCGCCCGTGTCGAGGCGGCTGACGAGGCCGGAGAGGCCGTTGGCCGGCGTCTCTCCGCCTCCACCGCCTCCGCATGACACCAGCCACAGGCCGCTCGCGGCGGCGAGCAGCACGGGCCAGACGATCCGGGGGAGACGCGTCATCCGAGGGGGCCTCCTCACTCTGCCGGGTGCAGGACGATGTCGGGGACCTGGACGATCTCCCCGGCGCGCAGGGTGACCTGAACCGAGGCCAGATCGTGGGTCGTACTCCACGCGTAGACGGTGTAGGTGGTGCCGGCGACCGTGGCCGGGATGTCATGCGCCTCGTAATGGCCGTCGGAGTCGGTGGTGCGGGTGTTGAGATCGTTGCCCACGCGGACCGTGGCATCCTCGACCGGGCCGCCGTGACCGCCCGTCCCCGGATCGATCTCCCACACCCATCCGACGAGTCCGCCGACCGTGGGGGCCAGCTCGACATCGAGCACCGTCGTCTCGCCGCCCTCGACCTCGACCGCGTTGCGCGTGAGCGTACCGTAGTCGGTGAGGGCGAACAGGACCGTGTAGACGCCGCTCGCGACGCCCGCGAACTCGTAGTAGCCCGAGGCGTCGGTGTCGGTCGTCCGCTCCAGCTCGACGATCGTGACATGAACGCCCGCCTGCAGGCCGCCGCTGGTCTGGTTCCGCACCTGGCCGGAGAGCGTGCCCTGCGAGGGGCTCATCATTGCGACATCCTGCGTCGTCGTCTGCGCGGCCGTCACGGTCACGCTGCGCTCCACGTCACGATAGCCCGTCCGCGTATAGCGCACGGTCCAGGTGCCGGCCGGCACCTCGGGGAGCAGGTACGTGCCGTCGCTGGCGGTGGTCGTCGAGCCGAGGGTCTCGATCGAGACCGAGACGCCGGCGAGGTCGCCGCCCGTCGCGGCATCGGAGACCGTGCCCGCGATCGTCCCGGTCGTCTTCGGCGCGAGCGTGACGTTCAGCTCGTGATCGCCGCCGGTCACGACGGCCACCGTCTCCTGGCGGTCGTCGTAGCCGGCCTTGGTGAAGGTCACGGTCCGGTCGCCGGAGGCGACCTCGGCCAGCGTGTAGACCCCCTGCGCCGAGGTGACCGTGGAGGCGGTGCCGATCGTGACGCGCGCTGCCTCGACCGGCTCTCCGCTCACCGCGTCCGTCACGACCCCATGCACCGTGCCGGCGTCGGCCGGCAGCGCCGAGAGGCGGGCGTCGATCCGCGAGGTCTCGTTGGCGCGGACCCGGACCGTCCCGTTCTGGACCGGCTCGAAGCCGGTCGCCGCGATCGCGTAGGTCTGGTCGCCCAGCGGGACATTGCGGATGGTGAACGAACCCGTCTCGGCGGTGGTGGTCGTGATCCCCCCGACCGTCACGGACGCGCCCGAGATCCCCAGCGAGGTCGCGTCGGCCACGACCGTCCCCGCAACTGTCCCGTAGCGAGGGATCGAGTCATTGCCGCCGGCGCAGGAGCCCAGGACGAGCGCCACCGCAACGAGCGCCGCTATGGCCCAGAGCGTGCCTGTCCGCGGACGGACCCCTCTTCGCATCGGCTTCTCTCCTACCATTCGAACGACGACCGCGCCGACTCCCGCCGGCCCTCGCCCGTTCGCGCCTCCACCTCGACGGTGTAGCGCCCGGCCGGCAGCGCGGTGCCCCGGTCCGACCGCTGCGGCAGCGTCAGCTCCTGCGGGCCGGCCGACTGCGCCGACCCGGGGACCAACGTCCGCACGACGCGGCCCGCCACGTTGCGGACGGTCACGGTCACCCATGCCTCCCCGGTCAGCCGGTACCGTACCGTCAGCCCGCGGGCCATCGGGTCGGCCGCCAGCCCGGAAAGCAGTGCCCCGCGCGCCGCGCGCCGCACCTCGAGGCGCAACGCGCGAACCCCGCCGCTGGGCACCGAGAGTACCCCACCGCCGCGCAGGTCGCAACGCCGGCCACTCTCGAGATCGACCAGCGTCGCCGTCAGGTCGCGCGGGAGCTGCCGGAGGTCCGGACAGACGAGGTCCACGACCCCGTCCACCCTCTGCGTTTCCAGCAGAAGGTCCCAACCGCCTTCCTGGGTTCCTCGCGGGAGAAAGCGAGAGGCGTACCGGACCTCGCCCCGGTCGCCGGGGAGGAAGAGGTCGACGTAGGAATCGACGTTCGGCGGGCTCGCGAGTCCGCGCGTCAGCGGAGAGGCTCCGCCCTCCCCCACGCCGACGTACAGCGCTTCGTCCGCGGCGTCGCCGCAGCGTGCCGTCAGCCGGAGCATCCACTCCACACCGGCGGTCGGGTCGGCCGCGAGGGCGCGCGCACGGCCTGCCCCGGCCGCGAGGGGTCCGGGGATCCGCAGCAGCGCGTCGCGGATCGCGTACACCCAGTAGCCGGAGCCCGGCTCGAGCCCGGTCGCTCCGCCCGTCACCTCGCCCCCGAAGACGGGGAAGTAGCCACGGGCCTGGTCGTAGCCCCAGGCGACGGCCAGCAGGGCGTCGGCCGGGGCGCTCTCGACCTCGGCCCAGCGGACGGTCTGGTCGAAGGGGTTGCCGATGAGGTTCCAGCCGGCCTGGAGCCGGATCACGTAGTCGGCGTCGTGGGCGATCGTGTCGCCCCGGACGAGCAGCTCCGTCGCGGCCGGGACGCGCACCCAGTAGCCGAGGCCCGCCGGCGGATACAGGACCGTGGGCTCGGCGCCGTGGCAGTCGGGCGGGTCGAGGCTCGCGATGGTGTCCAGGTGGTCGGCGGTGGTGACATGGTAGACGCCATCGTCGGTCGGAGGCCACCAGCGGGCGAGCTTCCAGCCGCTCCCCGTGAGACCCAGCCCGAGCGCCGGCCGCGCGTCGCTCCCCGATCGGGCGAACGAGACCAGGTGGAGTCCGGCGCTCAGCGACAGCTTCTGGACGTTCTCCGGCGTCGCGGTCACCATCGCGCTCGGGTCCGATTCGTTGCCGGGGCTCGCGTTGTCGACCGCCGTCACGCGGTAGTCGTAGGTGAGCAGGTTGCTGACATCGGTGTCGAGCAGCAGCGCGGTCTGTTGCGGCTCCTCCGAGAGACGCAGGAAGTCGGCATCGTCGGGGCCGCGGCGGTAGACGTAGTAGCCCGCGAGGTCGGGGTCGGCGTTCGCGTCCCACCGCAGCGAGACGGCCGAATCGGAGACCGAGGCGACCAGCCCGGCCGGGACCGCCGGCGGCGTCAGATCGAGCGCATAGTCGCTCACCGGGTCGGTGAGGACGGACTCGTTGGCGGGCACGGCGTCGTCGATCGCCGCCAGCCGGTACCAGTACCGCTGCCGCGCCGTGAGTCGGACATCGACGTAGGAGAGCGCGGTGATCGGCACGGCGTTGACCTTCACGTACCCGGCCGCCGATTCCGACGAGCGGTAGAGGTTGTAGCCGACGACATCCTCGCTCGGGCTCTCGTCCCACTGCAGGGCGACGGAGTTGGAGCCCGGGATCGTCCGCACGGCGCCCGGCGGGTCCGGGGCGACGCGATCCTGCACCAGCACCGGCCCCGCGACCTCGCTCATCTCCGAGAGCAGCTCGCCGTCGTAGGCGCGGACGACGTAGTAGAGGTTCTGCTCCGCCGGCGCCAGCGCGTCCTCGTACTGGAACGTGCCCGCCGGGAGGACCACGAGA
>CAZRDB010000116.1:2837-16686 GCA_964598695.1 uncultured Armatimonadia bacterium | reverse complement strand
CGATCCGGATCAGGCGGTCGACGGCCGCGGCCGGCGTCGCACTGCCCCGAAGCGCCCGTACGAGCAGGGGATCGTCCACCTCGCGCCACAGACCGTCGGTGCAGAGCAGGAGGATGTCGCCCTCCAGCAGCTCGATCGACTCGGCGTGAACGCTCGATGGGTCGGTCAGGGCGCCAAGGGCAGCCGTCGGCTCGGGGTCGAACTCCTCGCCCGGCGCGGGTGCGTCATCGCGCGTGAGCTGGGTGAGCACGCCACCGCGGGCATCGAGCCGATAGGCGCGGGAATCGCCCACGTGCAGGAGGTGGGCCGTGGTGCCCTCGCAGTACGCCGCCGTGAGCGTAGTGGCCATGCCGGTGATGCTGACGTTGTTCTCGGCGTTCTGCTTGAGCTGGGAGTCGACGCACTGCGCCACGAAGCGGTGGTAGTCCTCCGCCGTGCGCATCCCCTCGTCGAACTGCTCGAGGTAGCCGGGTCCCCAGCGGGCGTAGCGCTCGACGGCGTCCTCGAGCATGTTGAGCGCCTGGGCACTCGCCACGCTCCCGCCCTTGCGCTGTCCGACCCCGTCCGCGACCGCGCACAGCCACTTCTCGACGCCCTGCTCCGCCGTGCGGGCCAGGCGGCGGACACACTGGGAGTCCTCCTCGCCCCTGCCCGAGCGGCGCGGAACCTGGCCGATGTCGCTGCGTCCCGCCGCGTCCAGTCGAAGCGTGCTGCCGGTCTCGTCCATGAAACCCCTCACTCGGGAGATGTGCCGCCCGGGGGCGGACACCGCCCCGACGCCGATCCCGGCCTACCGCTCGGCGCCGGAGGCCCCGACCGCGACCGGTACCGCGTAGGTGAAGACCCGATGGCTCAGGATCGCGCTGATCGAGTAGACGCCCGCCGGCACCGGCTTGCCGTCGTTGTCGACGAGCGGCCAGTAGGCGACGCGGACGATGCTGTTGTCGGGCGGGATGTTCAGGAGCGGCAGGTCCTGGACGGGCTTGCTGGCGTCCTCCTCACCCTCCGGCCGATCGCGCAGCTTCCAGCTCTCGTCCTCGACGCGCGTCCAGCGAATGCCCGACCCCGTCCAGCGGTGCCGCGACCAGCGCCAGACCTCGACGCCCTCTCGCTCCACGACGAAGTCGCACAGGTAACCGGCCGGCGAGGCGATCCGGATCGGGTACTTGGTGTCGTTCTTGAAGATCATCCGCATCATCAGCTCGCCGGCGTGCTCCCCTGAGTGCGTCGGGCCGGCCGTCTCGAGGACGCACAGGGCGCCCCGGTCCGACTGCCACTTGAAGATACTGAGCGGGTCAAGGGTCAGGCTGCCGTCGGGCTCCCGCACGACCCGGCCCCGGACGACGACGCGCTTGCCGTAGCTCCACCCCGGGTTGAGGTCGACGAGGTCGGCCGGCTCCGCCACCTGCACGGAGCGTGGCACGTTGCCCTCCGCGACCGGCCGGTTACGGACGTAGATCTCGCCGGTCTCATCGCCCAGGATCCAGTCGGTCAGCCGGCGCGCCGGCGTGCCGTCCAGGGGGCGGAGGGGGCGCGACTTGTTGGCCCGGTACTCGCCCTTCAGCTCGACCAGGTCCCCGGTCTGCCAGACGTTCGGCCCGCCCAGGAGGTCGCCGATCGAGAGATCCTGCCGGAGTGGCAGGAGCACGAAGGCGCCCTCCGCCCGGATCGGCTCGCCGTCCACTGGCTGCACGGCCGCCACGATCTGGTGGCTCCCCGGCGTGAGTCCGAGGCCCGCCACCGACACCGTACAGGGCAACGCCCTCGTCCCGCCGGAGGGGACGATCAACTCGGTCGGGCCCTCTGCCGGGGCGATGGTCGCCGTCGGCGCCGCCGTGCCGTCGATCGTGACCGTCGGCCGAGAGGCCTCCAGGAACAGGCCAATGTCCTGCCCCGCATCGTTGCCCAGGCACAGGGCGACCCGGAGGCTGTCCCGCGCGCCGTAGCTCTGGCGATCGGTCTCGAGCCACGAGCGCAGACCGGGCACGGGCTGGGCGAAGGCGGCGGTACCGAGCCCCAAGAGGACCACACAGAGAGTAACCCAAGTATGGTGCGATCTGCAGCGCATGGCCGCCTCCCGCCTGTCAACACGGCATGGGCCGCCGCCGCGATGCGCGGTGCCGTGCCGAACTGCGTCGATGGTAATCGGGCACATCATGAGTGTCAACGCGACCACCAAGCCGGCGGTTCACTCCGGGCGCCGGGCCGCGCGCCCCGCGAAGGACTGAGCGGCCGGGTGCGGAATGGGCATGGTGGAGGTGGAATCGGTGCCGGAGACCGTCGGCCAGGCGTTCCTGCGGGCCACACGCTACGAGAACATGGCGGCATCGGACCAGTCCCGGGGCGTCGCGCCGCCGCCGCTCGAGAGCCCGGCGCCGGAGGGAGCCGCTCTGTTCGACCTCCCCGCGCCCGCCGCGCTGCCGGCGGGGCCCGCCGTGGATCTCCGGGCCCTGGTGGAAGGCCGTCGGAGCCTCCGGGAGTATGCCCCGGCGCCCGTCACGCTCCCCGAACTCGCCGATCTCCTCTGGTGCAGCCAGGGCGTCAAGCGCCGGATCCGCGAGGTCGCGACCCTGCGGACCGTGCCCTCGGCCGGCGCACGCCACGCGCTGGAGACCTACCTGCTCGCCAACCGGGTCGAGGGGCTCGCGCCGGGGCTCTACCGCTACCGGGCACTCGAGCACGGGCTCGCGCTGGTGTCGGACGCCGAGGCGATCGCCGACCGCGTCACACAGGCCTGCCTGGGCCAGGAGATGGTCCGCGCCTCGGCCGTCACATTCGCCTGGACCGCCGTCCCCTACCGGATGACCTGGCGCTACGGCGAGCGCGGCTACCGCTACCTGTACCTCGACGCCGGACACGCCTGCCAGAACCTCTACCTCGCCGCCGAAGCCCACGGCCTCGGCGCCTGCGCGATCGCCGCGTTCGACGACGCACTCCTCGATGCGGCGCTCGGGGTCGACGGGGTGACCGAGTTCGGCCTCTACCTGGCCGCTGTCGGGCGGAAGCCCGATCCGGCGTCCCCGCGGAGGGAGCAGACCTGATGACCGATGCACTGCGCGCCGAGGTGGAGCGACTCGCGGCCTCGTACCCCGCCGCGCGCTCGGCGCTGATGCCGGCCTTCCACGCCGTCCAGGCCGCCGAGGGCTGCGTCTCCGAGGCGGCGTGCGGCGAGGTCGCGGCCATCCTCGGCCTCGACCGCTCCTACGCCTACGGCGTCCTGACCTTCTACACCCAGTATCGGGCCACCCCCGCGGGCCGGTTCGTGCTCCAGGCCTGCCGCACCCTGAGCTGCCAGATGGCCGGCGCCGACGACCTCGTCGGCCACCTGCGGGAGCGACTCGGGATCGAGCCGGGCGAGACCACCGGCGACGGCCTGTTCACGCTCCGCACCTGCGAGTGCCTCGCCTCCTGCGGGACCGGCCCCGCGCTGCTGGTCAACGACGAGCTGTACGAACACGTCACCCCCGCGCGCGCCGACGAGATCCTCGCCGAGCTGCGCGCCGGGACCACGGCCTGAACCGGATGCTCGTGCGGAGGCGGGCGCCCCGGGACCCGGGGGGACGGGCCGGCGGGGAGGCCGATCGGTGGATCGCCGCGGTCGTGGACCTGCTGGCCGGCGCGACGGTCGGCGCCTTCGTACTGGTCGCGCTGCGCGCCTGGCTCTCCCGCCACCTCCCGACCCTCGACGCCTGGGATCGCCAGGCCGTGACGCCCGCCGCGGTCGGTGGGTTCGCGCTCGGGGTGGTCGCCGGCTGTCGACGTGGGGGATCGCTCGCGGTGGCCGGAGCGATCTGTGCCGCCCTCCTCGGCGCGGTGCTGCCGCCCTTCCCGGTCTCGCTGCTCCCCGGCGCCCAGCCCGTCGTCCGCACGGTTGGGCTACTGCCACTGCTCGGCAGCGCCGCCGCGGGCGCCCTCGGCGGCATCGCGGGATGGTCGCTGGCGCGGCGGGCACTCCGGAGACGCACGCTTCCGCGCGGGGCCGTCCTGGCGGTCTCCCTCTCGGCCGGAGCTGCCGCCAGCCTCTGCGCTCCGCTCGACAGCCTGCTGCCCGATGGGGCCGCGAGCACCGTGCCGGGGCTTGGCAGCGACCCGCCCACCGGGCTGGTGTGGCTCGTGGCCGCCGTCGCGGTGGCCTCCTCGACGCGCCTGCCCCACCCGCCCCTGTGGCTTGCGGCGGCCGGCGCGGCGCTCACCGCGGCCGCCGGGAGACTCGGCACGAGGCCCGACTGGCCCGCTCCCGCAGCCCTCGGCTACGGCCTGTTGGTCGGCGTTGCGGCCGCCGTCACCGGCCTGATCCTGCAGGCCGTGCTCGAGGAGTGGAACGAACCCAAAGGCCGACGCCAGCGACGCGTCGAAGCGCCGCCCGACCGCCCTGCACCGTCGGGGCCGCCGTAGTCGTGGCGGAGCCCGGCCGATTCCACACGCGGCCGGGCTCCACCGGATGCGCTCTACGCCCAGGGGTTGTCGCCCAGGAGTTCCGATCCCAGCCCGATCGCCTGCCGGGGTTCCCCCTCGAACTTCATCTCGAGAACCGTGGTCAGCGGCTCCGGCGCCTTCGCCGGCAGGCCCGTGACCACCAGCCGGTCCCTCACCTGACGGAACGAGACCTTGGGGCCTCCCATCAGCTTCACCTGCTTGATCTTGCAGACCAGCCCGCCGATCGACAGCTCGCTCCCCGGCCAGCGGGCGCAGTGGTAGTAGAGCGTGTCGCCCTTGCGGGTGAATGCGCCAACCGTGCTCCACTCGCCCTGGAACGGGTCGGTCGCCTCGTAGATCGACGCCCCGTACTTGCCGAGCCACGCGCCGACCTCGCGCAGGACCTTCGGGCACGGTGCGGGCACGCTGCCGTCGGGCGCGGGTCCGATGTTGAGCAGCAGGTTGCCGCCGCCGGCCGCGACCTGCCGGAGCATCCCGACGACCTGGCGGCCGCCCTTCCAGTCGACGTCGATCGGCGTGTAGCCCCACGACTCGTTGAAGGTCATGCACGCCTCCCACATCCTGCCGCCCTGCTCGGGGGTGATGTGCTGCTCGGGCGTGCCGAAGTCGCCGGGGAGCTGGTTGCGGTTGTTGATGACGATCTCCGGCTGGAGGTCGAAGACCATCCGGTTCATCCGGTGCGACTCCCAGCCGGCCGCGTCGAGCGGCCAGGAGACGTCGTACCACAGGATGTCGATCTTGCCGTAGTTGGTCAGCAGCTCGCGGATCTGGCCGTGGATGTACTCGACGAACCGTAGGCGGGCCTTCTCATCGTGGGCGCAGCGGGCGCCGTCCGGGTGGTGCCAGTCCATCAGGCTGTAGTAGAAGCCGACTCGCAGGCCCTCCGCGCGCGCCGCCTCGACGTACTCCGCCACGAGGTCGCGCTTGGGGCCGCGTCGCACCGCGTTGTAGTCGGTCAGTTCCGAACCGAACAGACAGAAGCCCTCATGGTGCTTCGTGGTCATCACCATGTAGCGCTGGCCGGCCTCCTTGGCGAGTCTGGCCCAGGTCCGCGCGGGCAGCTTGCCCGGCTTCCAGGTGTCCGCGAGCTTCTCGTACTCGGCAACGGGGATCCTCTCCCGGTTCATCACCCACTCGTGCCGGCCGAGCTGGGCGTACAGGCCCCAGTGGATGAACATCCCGTAGCGCGCCTTGCGGAACCACTCGAGACGCTTCTCGTCGGGAAGCGGCTTCCTGCCTGCCATCGTACAGACCCCTTCCTGGTCGCCGAGCCGAATCGGCCGCCCCGGGGCGGCGTTGCGGGGATGTTCCGACGGCCGTCGCGCCCACCTCCGTGCAGGAGACGGCGGCCCTCCTGGGCGAATAGGAGGGCGTCCCCGGCACGGAAGGAAGTGTCTGCATGCATTGCGCCCTCCCCCACCCCCTTGTCTGGCTCTCCGCCCTCTCGCTCGTCGGGAGCGCCCTGGCCGCCGAGCCCGAGACTGCCGAGCCGCCGCCGTTCGAGGAGGACATCGTCGCCTTCGAGGCCGCCGACCGCGACGAGCCGCCGGCCCCCGGCCAGGTGCTGTTCGTGGGCAGCTCGAGCATCCGGCTCTGGGATCTCGAGCGCTCGTTCCCCGGTCTCGATGCCCTCAACCGCGGCTTCGGCGGCTCCCGGATGGCCGATCTCCTCCGCGTGATGGACCGTGTCGTGCTGCCCTATCGCCCGCGGGCGATCGTGCTGTACGAGGGCGACAACGACATCGCCGGCGGCACCGCCCCCGAAGAGGTGCTCGCCCAGACCCGCGAGTTCCTCACGCGCGTGGGAGACGCGCTCCCCGAGACCCCCGTCTACGTGCTGGCCGTCAAGCACAGCCCCTCCCGCGAGGAGCAGTGGGAGCGGCAGCGCGCCCTGAACGCGGGCCTCGCGCGCCTCGCCGAGGAGGGCTTCCCGATGGCCCACTTCGTCGACACGGCCGAGGTGCTCCGGTACGACGACGGCACGGTGCGCACCGGGGTCTACCTCGACGACCGGCTCCACCTCTCCCCCCGCGGCTACGAGCTGTGGACCGAGCTGCTGCTCGCCACCGTCGGCCCGGAGTGGGACGACTCCGGCGAACAGGGCGAGCCGCGGTAGGCCCCGGCCCCCCCAGATGACAACGAGGCGCCGCGCAGAGCGCGCGACGCCTCGTCCTGTGTACCGGGTTGTGCGGCGAGCTACTTCAGCTCGATGGTCGCGCCGGTGCCCTCGAGGGTGTTCTTGATCTTCTCGGCCTCGTCGGGCTGGACGCCCTCCTTGAGGGTGGCCGGGCACTTGTCGACCATTTCCTTGGCTTCCTTGAGGCCGATGCCGAGGACCTCGCGGACCGCCTTGATGACCTCGAGCTTGGCATCGCCGACGGCGGTGAGGAGAACGTCGTAGGTCGACTTCTCTTCCTCGGCCGCGGGGCCGCCCGCGCCGGCGCCGGGCATGAAGCCGCCCATCATCATCGGGGCGGCGGCGGTGACGCCGTACTTCTCCTTGAGCGCCTCCACCAGTTCGTGCAGCTCGAGAACGGTGAGCTGATCGATCGCGGTCAGAAACTCCTCTTTCGTCATTTCGGGATCCTCCAGGATTCACGCCCGCTGCGCGGGCCGTCGCTATGCGGCTTTCTCTTTCTGCTCTTTGATCTCGTCGAGGGCGTAGACCAGCTTCGAGATGACGCCCTGCAGGGTCTGGGTGAGGCCGGAGATCGGACCTTCCAGACCGGCGACCAGCATGGAGTACAGGACCTCACGCGGCGGGATCTGCGCGACGGCGTCGACGCGCTCCTTGCTCAGGACCTGACCGTCCAGCACGCCTCCGAGGAGCACCAGGTTCGGGTTGGTCGTGGCGTAGTCGGTGATCGCCTTGGCGACCGCCGGGGCCTCGTCGCCGTAGATGATCGCCGAGGGGCCGTTGAGCAGGGCGGCGGCGGCCTCGAGGGGCGTGCCCTTGCTGGCGATCTCGAACAGCGCGTTCTTGACCACGCGGAGCTTGCCCGCGGCGGCGCCCAGGGCGCGGCGGAGCGTCTCCAGCTCGGGGTTGGCGATCCCACGGTAGCTCACCACGAAGGCCCAGGTGTGGGCCTCGCAGAGAGCCTGCAGCTCCTGGACGGTCGCTTCCTTCTGCGGTGTCGGCATTGCAACACCTCCCTTGTGAGGGCCGACAGCTACCTGCGATGCCGGGCGCGCAAGCGCCCTCCCAGTACCGGAACGGGCACCCGAGGAACGGGTGCCCGTATGATGCGACGGGAGCCCATCACTTCCTCGGCAGGCTGTCTGCGATTATGGCCCCGAGGGGCCGCCTGCGGTCTTCGGTCGGACGGTGCCCTACCAGTTGTGGTGCGATCTAGGTGCGACGGCGCTAGGCAGTAACCTTCTGCTGCGCGACGTCGCGGGCATGCTGCGGGTCGACCCGCAGGCCGGGCCCCATCGTGGAGGACAGGACCACCTGGCGGATGTAGACCCCCTTGAGGCCGGCGGGGCGGGCCGCCAGGACCTCGACGAGCAGCGTGCGGTAGTTCTCGATGAGCTTCTCGGTGTCGAACGAGAGCCGGCCGAGCGGGACGCTCATGTTGGCCTGGCGATCGACGCGGTACTCGACCTTACCGGCCTTGATCTGGCGGATCGCCTCAGCGACGTCCTCGGTCGCGGTGCCCGACTTGCGGTTGGGCATGCGGGGACCGAGCGTCTTACCCAGGCGTCCGACGACCTTCATCATGTCGACGTGGGCGACGAGGACGTCGAAGTCCGACCAGCCGTTCTCGATGTCGGAGACCATGTCCTCGGCCCCGACGCGCTCGGCGCCGGCCTGCTCGGCCTCGATCGCGGCCTCGCCCTTGGCGAAGACGGCGACGCGGAAGACCCGGCCGGTGCCGTGGGGGAGGACGCAGGTGCCGCGGATGTTCTCGTCGGCCTTGCGGGGGTCGACGCCGAGCCGCATGGCGATCTCGAGGCTCTCGTCGAACTTGACCGACGACAGCTCCTTGAGCAGCTCGATCGACTCACGAATCTCGTAGGTGCGCTTCCGGCTGACCTTCTTCAGGGTCTCCTGGAAACGACGGGAATGCTTCTGTGCCATCCAGATCCCTCCAGTCCAGCGCGGGCCCTCGAGCCCGGGCGGGCATCGTGTGCGCGCTAGTCGGTGACCGTGACACCCATGTTGCGGGCGGTGCCTTGCAGGACCCGCATGGCCTGCTCGACGTCCTGGGTGTTGAGGTCCGGCAGCTTCCGCTGGGCGATCTCCCGAAGCTGGGCGCGGGTGATGCTCCCAACGATCTGCTTGCGGCCCGTCTGCGAGCCCTTGGTGATGCCCGCTGCCTTCATGATGAGGGCGGCGGCCGGAGAGACCTTGGTGATGAACGTGAAGGAGCGGTCCTGGTAGATGGTGATCTCGACGGGGACGATCTCCCCCATCTGATCCCGGGTCTTCTCGTTGTAGGCCTTGATGAACTCCATCATGTTGATGCCGTGCTGACCGAGCACGGGGCCTACGGGCGGTGCGGGCGTTGCCTGGCCGGCAGGCAACTGCAGCTTGACGATCGCCGTGACTTTCTTCAACTCTCACCCTCCACTCCCCCGCGAGCCCTTCTCGGGCCAAGGGGTGCAAGCGTGTGGGCCACGGCCCGTGGGACGGGCCGGAACCTCGCCGGAACGCCTACGAGATCTTCTCGACCTGCGCGAAGTCCAACTCGACGGGCGTGTCGCGCCCGAAGATCTCGATCCGCACGCGCAGCTTCTCGCGTGACGTGTAGACCTCTTCAACTCTTCCGTGGAACTCCGTGAACGGCTCGGTGAGGACCATCACGGTGTCGCCGACCTCGAAGCGCGGCTTCACCTTGATCGGGTCGTCGCCCATGCTGCGCATGATCGAGCGGGCTTCCTCCTCGCTCAGCGGGACCGGACGGCGACCGGAGCCCACGAAGCCGGTGACGCCGGCCGTGTTGCGCATCCGCGTCCAGGTCTCGTCGTCGAGGGTCATCTCGACGAGGACATAGCCCGGGTACACCTTGCGGCGGATGGTCTTCTTGCGACCGCTGACCATCCGGGTCTCTTCCTCCATGGGGACTTCCACCCGGAAGACGCGGTCCTCCAGACCGGAGGCCTGGACCATCCGCTCGATGTTCGCCTTGACTTTGCCCTCTTGGCCGGTGTGCGTGTAGATCACGTACCACCCGCGCCGGCCGCGTCCGATCGTCATGGCTATTCCACCTCTAGGGGCCGGGGAACGCGCGACCCCGGCGCCAGCGCCCTAGCCGCCGGCCGTGCCGTAGATGTCCAGCACGTTGGTGAAGAACCACTGGAACACGAACTGCCAGAGCCCGATGAAGGCCGTGACTCCGATCAGCAGCGAGACCACCAGCACCGTGTACTGCTTCAGTTCGTCCCACGACGGCCACACGACCTCGCGCAGCTCGTGGATGGCTTCCTTGATGAACTTCCGCGAGCCCCGGTACCAGGCTAGCAGGAAGAACGGGCGTTCCGTCTTCGCCGACAACGCGAGCGCCTCCTCACTCAGCGCCCGTACGCACGACCGTGCGGGAGACAACGCCCGTAACAGGGCTCCCGCACGCCGGCGTCACGAACACAGCTTGGCAGGCGAGGCCGGACTCGAACCGACAACCTACGGTTTTGGAGACCGTTGCTCTACCAATTGAGCTACTCGCCTGCATCCGACTAGTCACGGAGCTTCGTCTCGGTATGCTCCGTGTGCCGACGATCCGCCTTGCAGTACTTCATGAGCTTGAGCTTGTTCTTCGTGTTCTGGCGGTTCTTCGTGGTCACGTAATTGTGCCGCCCGCACGTGGAGCAAGCAAGGACAATCTTGTCCGCAGGCATGGGTGCGCCTTCCTTGCCGGGGTCTCCCCCAAGTGTCGATGGGAGCGGACTGGAGCCTTCGACCGGGCTTGAACCGGTGACCTCATCCTTACCAAGGATGCGCTCTACCGACTGAGCTACGAAGGCTCGACCGAACTCCTGCGCGCCCCGGGCCGAGTCTCCCCACGAGAGAGGGAGTTGGTGGAGGGGGAGGGATTTGAACCCCCGTAGGCACCGCCACCGGATTTACAGTCCGGCTCCATTAACCACTCGGACACCCCTCCACGGGGCACACAACAGAAAGCCGCCTCAGCGGCGGCCATGCGTAAACTACCAGAACCGCCGACGATCTGTAAAGCCCTTCTTTGCCGCCTCGAGGAGTCCTCGCATCAAGGGCGCTCCGGCGCGACCAAGTCCGCGCCGGAGCACCCCGTCACGCGCCGTACAGACGCTGCTAGACCCGGAACCGCCGGACGATCCCCTGCAGCTCACTGGCCGATGCGGCCGCCTCCTCCGAGGCCGCCGCGATCTCCTCGATGCCCGCCGACAGCTCCTGCGAGGCCGCCGACGACTCCTCCGCCGAGGCCGCCGAGGCCTCTCCCAGCGAAGCGACGCGCTGCACGATCGACCCGACCTCCTCGGCCAGGCCCACCGCGCGCGTGACCTGCTCGGCCACCAGGTCGGCCGCCGCCCCGATCTCCGACCGAGCCCGGTCGACGCTCGCCATCTGCTGCTCGGCGGTGGCGACGGCGTTCCGCACGCTCGCGATGCCGTCGGCGGCCTGCGTCGCGGCCTCCGTGATCCGGTCGAGCGCCTCGGTTGCGAGGCGGACCATCTCGGTCCCCTCCTCGGCCGCCCGGTTGCCCTGCTCCTGCAGCGCCACCACCTCGTCGATGCTCGCCCGGACCACCCGCACGATGCCGGCGATCTCCCCCGAGGACTGCGCCGCCCGCTCGGCGAGCTTGCGGACCTCCTCGGCCACGACGGCGAACCCCTTGCCGTGGATGCCCGCCCGGGCCGCCTCGATCGCCGCGTTGAGCGCGAGGAGGTTGGTCTGGTCGGCCACGTCGTTGATCACCTCGACCATCTCGCCGATCGCCTGCGACTGGCCGGCGAGGCCGCGGACGCGCTCCATCGCCTGGTTCGAGTTGCCCTGGATCGCTTCCATCCCGCCGTAGGTCTGCTTCGCCACACGCTGGCCCTCGGCCGCCGCAGCGCGCGCGCTCTCCGCGGCGCCGCCGACCTCGCCTGAGATCCGCTCGATCTCACGGATCGCGTCGGCCAGCGAGAGGATCCCGGTGGAGGCGGCGTTGACGGCCGTGCGCGCCTCCTCCTGGCTCGCCTGGACGCCCTGCATGACCTGCCGTTGCTCCTCGACCTGGCGCGTCGCCCGCTCGAGCTGGTCGGCCTGCTCGGTCGTGCCCCGCGCGACCTCCTCGGCGCCGGTCGCCACCTGCGTGACGCCGCGCGCCGCCTCCTGCGAGGCCTGGGCCACGTTGTCGGCCGCCTTGGCGACGTCCTGCGAGGCGTCCTGCGAGGCCCGCACGATGTCCTGCACGCTCTCCACGAACCGGTTGAAGCCGCTGGCCAGACGGGTGATCTCCGCCAGGCCCGAGTCGGGCAGGCGCTGGCGCAGGTCGCCCTCGCCCTCGGCGATGCTCGTCAGCACCGCGACCGTCGCGTTGATCGGCCGCGTGACCTGGGCCGCGATCAGGCCGCCGCCCAGCACCGCGATCCCGATCGCGATCAGCAGGACCACCAGCATCGCGGCGTTGAGCTTGCGGATGCCCGCGAGCACGGTGCTCTCCGACTGCGCCACAACCACATACCGCTCGCTCTCCGGGATGAGCTTCACGTGGCCGACGAGGTGGGTGTTCTTGCCCTCCTTGCCGCCGGCCGAGCCGATCGGGTAGTCGAAGTCCACCGGCGCGTCCTTGTGCGCCGTGACCGTCGCGAAGAGCGGCGTCTTCGCGGTCCCATCGAGCGCTTTGCCGACCTGGGCCGGGTCGGAGTGGTAGAGGACCTTCCCCTCCGCGTCGACCACGAAGACGACGCCCTCCTTGCTCAGCGAGTCGATCGTCTCCTGGAACTCGTCCTGCGAGGCCTTCAGCGCCGCGGCCTTCTTCGCGTCGAGGTCGTCGACGTAGTTGCCCGTTCCGATCACCCAGCCCCAGGGCTTGAAGAGCATCGTGCAGCTCCGCTTCGGGTCGGGCTTGTCGGAGCCGGGCTTCGGGAACATGTAGTTCGTGAACGTGTGGCCCGACTTCGCCGCCTCGCCCACGAACGACTCCACGTAGCGGAACCCGGTGGGGTCCTTGATCTCGCGCCGGTTCGTGCCCTCGGCCGTGACCAGCGTAGGAAGCAGGATGCAGTTGCAGTCGGTGTCGTAGATGAAGAAGTAGCCCGACTCGCCGTACTTGATGTCCCGGATCAGTTCCTTCGCGCCCGCCTGGCCGCCCCCGCCGCCCTCCGCGAAGTGCGCGAGGATGCTCGTCGACGCCTCCACCTGGGTCTTGATCAACTGGTCGTAGCCC
Source organism: uncultured Armatimonadia bacterium (assembly GCA_964598695.1). Classification (GTDB taxonomy): domain Bacteria; phylum Armatimonadota; class Zipacnadia; order UBA1398; family UBA1398; genus CAZRDB01. Next base: position 3,898 of record CAZRDB010000116.1, on the reverse strand, counting down.
TCGTAGAGCACCGTGCCGAGTGTGTCGACGCTCGTCTCGAACATGACCAGGGAGTCGGCCATCTGGACCGCCTGGTGCTCGAGTGCCTGTCGGGCCTGCCCCCGAAGCTCGCGTTGGGCGATCTTGGTCGAGATCAGGCCCGCCGCCAGTACCGCGATGAGGGTCAGAGCCGAGGTCAGCAGAACCGCTCGCGCCGCGATGCTACCCGCCAGACGATGCACGCGAATCACCCTCTCCTCGCCGTTTGGCCCGACGACCCTGCCGGGCCTCTGGGGGGGGGACTTCCTCCCGGCGGGAGCTTCACCTCCCGAATGTACAGGGCGAGACGACAGTGCCGGGGAGGGCACTGCGGGGGGAGAAGTGAGCGGGAGCGCCTCGCCCGTAGGCGATGCCGCGAGGCGCTCCCGGCGGTCGCTGCGTGGAGGGACGCCGCGGGCGGCCTAGCGCTCCGCGAACTCCTTGAAGCGGGAGAGCCCCTCCTCGATGTCGGCGACATCGATCCCGGAGTAGGCGAACCGCACGTACCGGTCGGTCTCCCCCGGCTGCGGGCGGCCGAAGTGACGCCGCGTGCAGAACGAGCAGCCGGACTCCTTCATCGCCGCGATGCGGAACGCCTCGTAGTCGTCGAGGCCCTTCCGCCGCATCAGCGCCGTGACGTTCGGGAACAGGTAGAATGTCGCGTTCGGGCGGTAGCAGGTCACCCCGTCGATCGAGTTGAGGAGGTCGACCGCGACATCGCGCCGCTCGCGGAGCACGCGAAGGATCTCGCGCGGGCCGGACTGGTCGCCCTTGAGGCCCTCGACCGCCGCGTGCTGGATGAAGTGGTTGGAGCAGGACTCGATGTTGACGTTCAGCTTGGCGATCGCGTCGGCGATCGGCGCGGGCGCGACCGCGGCGCCCAGCCGCCAGCCCGTCATCGCGAACTTCTTCGAGAACGTGTAGAGGATCACGCTGCGCTCGGCCATGCCGGGCAGCGAGACGAGGCTGCGCGATCCACCGTTATAGGGTATGTCAATTTAGCCAAAATCGAATACAAGGGACGGGACCCGCAGGGCCACAAA
>CAZRDB010000116.1:0-2827 GCA_964598695.1 uncultured Armatimonadia bacterium | reverse complement strand
TTAAACGCTGGCTCGGCCATTGCCCGCTGGGCCGCCACGCTATGCGACGCCCCGCCGTAGCGGTTGTCGAAGTAGGCCTCGTCGCACAGCACGAGGAGGTTGTGCTCGCACGCGATCCGGGCGACCTCCCGGAGTTCCTCGGGCGACGACTCGGCGCCCATCGGGTTCTGGAGGTCGTTGAAGACGAGGAAGCGGGTCCGCGGGGTGATCGCGGAGACGAGCTGATCGAGCTTGACGGCGAAGTTGCCGTCGCCCTCGGTGTAGCCGTACGGAACGGCCACGCCGCCGTAGAACTCGATCTGCGATTCGTAGATGGGGTAGCCGGGGTTCGGGTAGAGGACCTCGTCGCCGGGGTTCATCAGCGCCTGGAAGAACTTGCCGATAACCGGCTTGCCCCCGGGCTGGATCGCGACGTTCGCCGTCGTGTACTCGGTGCCGCGCGCCGCGTTGATGTCTTCCGCGAGCGCCTCGCGGAGCGCCGGGATCCCCCAGTTCGGGCAGTAGCCCGTTCTGCCGTCCCGCATCGCCTTCTCGGCCGCCTCGATGATGTTCTGCGGGGTGCGGATGTTCATGTCGCCCAGGTGGAACGGGTAGACCTTATTCCCCGCCGCCGAGTGGGCGGCCGCCTCGGCCGAGACCGCGAACGCCGTCTCCGTGCCTAAGTAGCCCATTCTCTCTGCCAGAACCACGCGATCGCCTCCAGGAATGGTGCTCTCCGCGGGCCGCGGCACGCGCCGCGCGGACCCTGCGGGGTCTGCTCCGACCGGCGGGAAGTCTAGCTTGCGGAGAGGTTCGGGGCAACCGTTCCGAGAGGGCGGGCGCGGTCAGCGGCCGGCCAGCACCTCGGCGGCGCGCAGGAGGGCCCGGTGCGGCGCCAGTTCCCCGATCTCCTCCGGCGTGTGGGCGTCGGTCCCGAAGACGATGGGGATCCCCCGCTCGAGGCAGCGCGCGAAGAACTCGCGCGTCGGCACGTTCTGGTGGTAGTTGATCTCGGCGGCGACGCCGGTCTCGGCCAGGAGGTCGAGCACCGCCTCCTCCACGCCCTCGGGCTGGGCGCAGCGGTTGCGGGCGAAGATCCGGAAGGGATGGGCCAGGACGTCGACTCCGGCCCGCACGAGTCCCTCGGTCTGCTCCAGGAACTCCGCGCGCAGCCGGGCCGGCGTCGTCTCGCCCGCGAAGATGCACGGCAGCCAGTGGACCGCCCCGAGGCGGATGTCGACGCCCGCGAGGTCCTCGGGCAGGACGGTCAGGCTCCCGTCCGGGTGGCACTCCATCTCCAGTCCGACCCCGACGTCGGCGCCCCGCAGGGGCGTCAGCGCGGCTTTCCAGTGCGCGACCCGATCGCGGCCCTGCTCGCGCGCGGCGCGCAGTAGGCCCGGGTCCCACTGGAAGCGGGCCGACCAGAAGTCGTCGGGCTCGACGTAGAGCTGGCCCGCATGGTCGGTGAGGTAGACCTTGGTCAACCCCAACATCCGGCAGCGCGCGACGGCCTCGGCGCCGCTGTACCGGTCGTGGCTGCAGTAGGAGAAGTCCGTGTGGCAGTGGACGTCCACCAGCTCGGCCGAGGGCTCGAAGGAGAGCCGCTGCTCATGGATCTTCGTCCCGTCGTCGTCGAGCGTGACGATCCAGGAGCGGAACGGCGCCTCGCACAGCGCGGGCGCAACCGCGTACCGCACGCCGTCGGCCTCGCACGCGGCGAGGCCCGGGTGGTAGTGGCCGCTGAGTGAGAGCGTCACGCCACACTCGCGGTAGGCGCGCATCACCTGGGCGGCGTTCGTGAGGTTGTACGGGTAGGCACTCTCGATCGGGGGGTGGACGGGGCTGTGCTGGAGGGCGACGATCGGCCGGCCCGGATGGGCCTCGCGCACCGCGCGCAGGCGTTCGAGACCGCGCGCGTCGCGCGCCGCTCGATCGTCCTCGCCGTACCGATCGGTGAAGGTCACGAGCAGCCAGTGGCCCAGCTCGTGGACATCGTCGTCCTGCCCGAAGGCGGCGAGGACCCGCTCGGCGGGACCGTCGTGGTTGCCGGGCGTGACGATCACGGGGATGCCGGGCCTGCGCAGCGCCTCGGCCAGCTCGGTCAGGTCCTCCTCGGCCCCCGGCGCGCGACCGTCGTCGAGCAGGTCGCCGAGCACGACGATGGCATCGGGCCGCTCCCACCGCAGCGCGCGGGCGATCGCCCGGCGCGCCAGCTCCAGGCCCAGCCGGCACTGACGCGGGCCCGCGGGCGGCGCGTGGCGGGCCTTCGCGACGTGGTGGAGGTCGGCGAGAACGAGGAGCCTCTTGCCCATGGCGGATGGATCTCCCTGGCAGCGACGGTCGATGCCGCGCACTCTACGCGCGCGCCCCGCCCGAGGCAAGGCCGCCTCGGCCGTCGGTTGACGCTGGGGAGACCGCGTGGTACGGTCGCGCGGGACCCCTCACTCAGGGGGCCACACCGACCCAGGAGAAAGGCAGGGGTGCGCAGATGAGGCATGTCGCGATCTTCGACACGACGCTCCGAGACGGCAATCAGGCGGAAGGGATCGCCTTCTCCATTCAGGACAAGCTGCGCATCGCCGAGCGCCTCGACAGCTTGGGGGTCGCCTACATCGAGGGCGGCTGGCCCAACGACACCAACCCCAAGGACGTCGGGTTCTTCACCGAGGCCAAGCGGCTCTCCCTGCGGACCGCCAAGATCGTGGCATTCGGCAGCACGATGCGCGCCGGCAACCGTCCCGAGGAGGACCCCACCCTCCGCGCGATGCTCGACGCCGAGACCGAGGTCATCAGCCTCTTCGGCAAGAGCTGGGCGCTCCACACGGAGCATGTCCTCCGGATCTCGCGC
>CAZRDB010000115.1:4915-16769 GCA_964598695.1 uncultured Armatimonadia bacterium | reverse complement strand
CTCGAGCGGGTGGGGCGTGTACGGGCCGTCGTCGTGGACCGCCATCCCGACCGGGTGCGAGAGATGTCCGCGGAAGGCGAGGAAGCGCTCGGCGGCCTCGCGGTAGATCGGCTTTGACCACGCGGTCGTCTCGACGACGGACCGCATCGCGTCTGCGACGGTGTCCATGATCTCGCCGGCCATGCGACCGGGCCGCAGCTCCCGGAGCAGCGCCTTGTGGTACTCGACGACGAAGCCGTACAGCTCGCGCTGAAGCGGCGAGTAGGTCCCGCTGACGGGCCAGAAGCGGCCGATGTCCGAGGTGTAGTACCCGTAGTCGGGGGCGCAGTCCATGAGCACCCAGTCGCCCTCGACGAGCACCTTGTGGTTCTCGATGTAGTGGCCGTACCAGATGTCGGCGCCGGAGGGGAGGATCTCGTGGTAGCCCTCGCCGCGCGCGCCGTAGTTCATGTAGATGAAGCGGGCGATCGCGCTGAGCTGGTACTCGGCGACGCCGGGCTGGGTCGCCTTCATCGCCTCGCGAACGGCCAGGGCCGAGAGGCGGCTCGCTCGCCGGATCAGCTCGACCTCGGCCGGGCTCTTCACGCGCCGCAGATCGTCGAGGATCGGCGTGAGATCGCGGATCTCGGCCTCGGGGCAGCGCGCGCGCAGCAGGCCGACGAAGTGCTCCTCCCGCGTCGGGCGGCCGTCCCACGGGTCCTCCGCGGCGAGCTTGTTGCCGTGGGTAAGCGAGTCGCGCGCGTCGCGCTGCCCCTCGGCGGGGCTCTCGAGCGTGTAGATCGTCTCGGCGCCGACGAGGCAGCCCTCCAGCTCCGCCGGCGAGCGCAGCTCGGTGAGGCCGAGCGCCTCGGCGATCTCGCCCGCGTCCTCGATCGCGATCCATGCGTCCTCCAACGCCCGCGCTCCGCGGCTCGGGAGGAAGGCGGTCGTGGTGCGGTCGCGGCCGTCGAGCAAGAGGTACGCGCGGGGCGCTTCGAGCCCGCAGCAGTAGTAGAACTCGTTCGACTGCCGGAATGGCTCGAAGCCCCGGACCGCGGGCGCGCCCTGCAGGAGCACGCACGCCCCGGGCCCGATGGCCTCGAAGATCCGCGCGCGTCGGGCGGCGAACTCGGCGGGGGTGAAGTCGCGGGGGAACGGCGAGCCGGTGGCTCGATCGGTCGGACGCATGGGTGTGCTCTCCTGCCTCTCGCGGGTCAGCCGGCTCCGCCCACGCACGCAGAGTACGCCGGGGACGACGAGGGGGCAAGAGCGGCGGCAGGAGGCCCGCGCCCCGGCGCGAACGCGAGAGGGGGGGCCGAGAGGCGATGAGGCGTGTGCGCGTACGTGTGGCGACGGTGGCCCTGAGCGCGGTGGCCGCGTGTGTGGCGCTCGCGATTCCGAGGATCGAGGCGACGATGGCCCTGCAGGACGAGCGCGTCAGTCTGCTCGACAACGGCGTGCTGCGCGTCGGCGCCAACCTCGAGATCGGCGGCGCGATCACGGTCCTCGGGCCGTCGGGCAGCGAGGTGAACCTCATCAACAGCGCCGACTGGGGCCGACAGATCCAGATGTCCCACTACTCCGGCCCGGTTCCGTTCGCTCCGAACGGCAAGCAGCCGCAGCCCCACTGGGCGTTCCTCGGCTGGAACCCGATCCAGTCGGGCGACTGCTACGGCCATCGCTCGCGCGTCGTCGAGCACAGCAACGACGGCACGACCCTCTACGTGAAGTGCATCCCGATGCAGTGGCCGCTCGAGAACGAGCCGGGTGAGTGCACCTACGAGTGCTGGACCACGCTCGAGGCGAACACCGCGCGCGTGCGATGCCGGATGGCCAACCAGCGCACCGACCGCACCCAGTACGCGGGCCGCGACCAGGAGCTGCCCGCGGTCTACACGAACGGCCCCTGGTGGCGGCTGATGACCTACGATGGGCCGGCGCCCTACACGGGGGGAGCGCTGAGGCAGATCCCCGCCCAGATGCCGTGGAGCGGCTGGCTCGCGACCGAGCATTGGGCGGCGCTCGTGGATGACAACGACTGGGGCCTCGGGATCTGGGAGCCCGGCGCGACGCGGTTCATCGGCGGCTTCGCGGGGGCGCCGGGGGCCGGCGGCCCGAAGGATGGCCCCACCGGGTATATCGCGCCGCTGCAGGTGGAGATCCTGGACTGGAACGTGGTCTACGAGTACGAGCACACCCTGATCCTCGGCTCGCTCGAGGAGATCCGCGACTACGCCGCCGCCCACGCCGACGCGTCCGCTCTCCCCGCGTTCCTCTTCGAGCGGGATCGCCAACACTGGGCCTACGCGAACGCGAGCGACGCCGGCTGGCCGATCGAGGGCGAGCTGCGCGTGGCCACCGAGGGCGACGACCCGCAGCTCCTGGGGCCGATCGGTTTCTGGCGCGCGGAGGATGCACCACGGCTCGAGATCGAGGGCGCGTGGGAGACGGCGGGCGACTCGGCCCAGGTCTTCTGGTCGCGGCTCGACGCGGGGGGCTTCACGCAGGAGCGGAGCACACGCCTGAGCGTGATCCCCGACGGGGAGGTGCGCACGTACACCGTGTACCTCTCCGCCAGCCCCGAGTACCGCGGGCCGATCACCCAGCTTCGGATCGACCCCGTCGACGCGGGCGGGCCCGGGCAGTCGGTGCGGATCCGCTCGATCCGCCTGGTCGGCCCGGCGCAGTAGGCCGCAGGCCCCGAGACCCCGTTCTCGCGTCCTGCCCGAGGGCTGCTCCACCTGGTATGCCCCAAGGGATTGCGGCGGTGGGGCTGGCGCCGCGCGGCAAGGCGCCCAGTCCCACCGGCACAAGCCCCTCGGGTGGTCCGGAGGGGTACCCTCCGGCAGGGCGCGGGGCGGAGCCCCGCGGTTTTGGGTCTACAGCTCGTGCTGCTCGGTGCGGCTGATGATCTCCTGCTGGAGGTCGGGGCCGAGCTGGGTGAAGTAGTCGCTGTAGCCGGCGACACGGACGATGAGGTCCCGGTGGTCGGCGGGCCGCTCCCGTGCCTCACGGAGCGTCTCGGCGCCGATGACGTTGAACTGGATGTGGTGGCCCTTCATCGCGAAGTAGGTGCGGATGAGGTGCACGAGGCCGTCGAGGCCCGCCTCGCCGGCGAGGGCCTGGGGCGTGAACTTCATGTTGAGCAGCGTCCCGCCGGTGCGGCAGTGGTCGATCCGCGCGGCCGAGTGGATCACGCCCGTGGGACCCTCGCGGTCGGCGCCGTGCTGGGGCGAGATGCCGTCGGAGAGCGGCTGGCCGGCCGGGCGGCCGTTCGGGAGCGCACCCACCAGCGTCCCGAAGTAGACGTGGACCGTCGTTGGGAGCAGGTTGACGCGGTACTGGCCGCCCTTGGTGTTGGGTCGGCCGTCGAGCGCCTCGAAGTACTCCTCGAAGACCCGCTTCGCGACCTCGTCGGCGTAGGCGTCGTCGTTGCCGTAGCGCGGGGTGCGGTTGAGGAAGGTCTGTCGGAGCGTCTCGCACTCCGCGAAGTCGCCTGCCAGCGCGGCGAGCAGCTCGTCCATCGAGAGCGTGCGACGGTCGTAGACGTGGTAGCGGATCGAGGCGAGCGAGTCGGTCGTGGTCCCGAGGCCGACGCCCTGGATGTAGGTGCCGCGGTAGCGGGGGCCGGCGCCGTGGTAGTCCTCGCCCTTCGCGATGCAGTCATCGACCAGGAGCGACATCATCGGGCTGGGCATCTGGGTCGCGAAGATCCGCTCGATGATGCTGTTGCCCTCGATCTTCAGGTCCACGAAGTGGCGGAGCTGTGCCCGGTAGGCCGCCATGAGGCATTCGAAGGTCCCGAAGCCCGCCGGGTCGCCGGTGCGCGGGCCGAGCTGCTCGCCGGTGCGCGGGTCGCGGCCGTCGTGGAGCGCCAGCTCGAGGATCTTCGGCCAGTTCATGTACCCGGTGAGGACGCAGGCCTCCTTGCCGAAGCAGGAGACCTCGACGCAGCCACTGGCGCCGCCCGAGCGCGCATCCTCGAGCGACTTGCCCATCCGCAGCATCTCCTGGATGAGCACCTCGGTGTTGAAGCACGAGGGCTGGCCGAAGCCGGTGCGGATCACCTCGGCGGCGCGTCGGACGAACCGGTCGGGGCTTCGCTCACTGACCTGCACGCAGGTGCTCGGCTGGACCAGCCGCATCTCCTCGGTCACGTCGAGCATCAGGTAGGTGACCTCGTTGACGGCATCGGCGCCGTCCGGCGTGAGGCCGCCCATGTTGATCAGCGCGAAGTCGGTGTAGGTGCCGGACTGCTCCTCGGTGATCCCGACCTTGGGCGGGGCAGGCTGGTTGTTGAACTTCACCCAGAAGCACTCGAGGAGTTCCTTCATCTCGTCGTGCGAGAAGGTCCCCTCCGCGAGATCACGGGCGTAGAACGGGCGAAGGTGCTGGTCGAGTCGACCGGGGTTGAACGAGTCCCACGTGTTCAGCTCGGTGATGATCCCGAGGTGGACGAACCAGTAGGCCTGGAGCGCCTCGTGGAAGTTGCGCGGGGGCTCGGCCGGGACGTGCTCGCAGACCTCAGCGATGCGGAGCAGCTCGGCGCGGCGCGCCGGAGCGGCTTCGGTCTCCGCAAGCCTGCGGGCCTCGGCCGCGTAGCGCCCCGCAAAGGCGATGACCGCGTCGGCCGCGATCTCGATCGCGCGCAGCTCCTCGCGCTTGTCGTAGGCGCGCGGGTCCGCGAGGAAGTCGAGTCGCGCGAGGCTCTCGTCGATGCGGGCCTTGAGGCCGTTGAGCCCCAGCCGGTAGACCTTGTCATCGTGGATCGCGTGGCCCGGCGAGCGCTGCTCCATGAACTCGGTGAAGACGCCCGCCTCGAACGCCGCGTGCCACGCGGGCGAGAGGGCCGCGAAGACCTGCTCGCGGATCGTGCGACCCGCCCAGAAGGGGATGATCCGCTCGCGGTAGACGCGCTTGGCTTCCTCGCTCACCGCGAAGCGTGTCCGCGCCCGGTGGCTCATGATCTCGAAGTCCTCGAGCGAGTGGCAGCACAGCTCCGGGTAGGTCGGCGTGGCCTTCGGCGCGGGCCCGCGCTCGCCGACGATCAGCTCGCCCTCGCCGATGTACAGCGCCTTGTGCTCGAGCACGTAGCGGAACGCAAGCGCCCGCTGCACCGGAACGGAGTGGCCCGCCGCCGCGCGGCTCTCCGTGAAGTCGGTGAGCAGCTCGGCCCGTTCGGTCGCGATGTATGGCTCCGTGGCGAGGCTCTGCTCCCGCAGCTTCCGGACGCGCTCCGTCATGGGCGGCGGACCCCTTATCAGGAATGGTTCTCAGGAACACAGTGAGTATACACCGGCACGGAGCCTGCGTGTAGCCGTATGCCACGAGCGCGCCGCTCGTGCCGGAGCGGGCCGCGCGCGCCCTACAGCATCCCCTCGTCGATCGCGGCCAGCACCGCCATGAGGTGCTCCTCGTACCGCTCGCCCGCCGTGCGGCGCACCATCGAGACGGTTACGCCCGTGTCGAGCGCCACACGCAGGATGCACGAGGTCGCCGAGCCGTGGCCGATGACCTGTTCGCCGAGCATGGGCTTGCCGGGCGCGTCGGCGCCCTCGCTCGGCCGCCGCTCGACGTAGGGCGTGAAGCCAATGCCCCAGTCGACCTCGATCTCCGGCCAGAAGTCGCGCAGCGGCACGGGCAGCAGCTTCGCGAAGGTCTCCTCCGAGAGGAGTTGCTTCTCGCCGTAGCTGCCCCGGTTGGCCATGCACTGGGCGAGCGTCGCCAGCTCGCGGACCGTCAGGCGGGCGCCAAAGCCGAGATCGACGACCGGCGGCGTCTCGGTGAGCCCGAGCGGCACGAACAGGTCCTCGTACATGAGCCGCACGATGCTCTTGCCCGTGAGAAGCTCCATCGCCTTGCCGGCGAGGTCGTAACCCATGCCGTTGTACAGATGCACCTCGCCCGGCCGGAGGCCCGCCAGGCCACCGAGGATCACGTTGTCGAGGTAGGGGTTGTGGATCCCGCCCCAGTTCGCGTGGCCGTCGAGGCCGCTCGTGTGCGTGAACAGGTGGCGGTAGGTGAGCGCCTTGGGGCCCTCGGTCGGGAAGCCGGGCAGGACGTGACCGACGGGCTCGTCGATCCCGACAAAGCCCTGGTCGACAAACCGGCTGAACAGCAGTCCCGTCACCGCCTTGGTGATCGAGGCGATCTCGTAGCGGAAGTCGAGCGGCAGCGGCCGACCGTCGTGGCCGCAGCCGTACGCGGCATGGGTGACGATCACCCCATGGCGCGCCACGAGCGTCGTGAACGGCTCGCCCGAGTCCGCGGCCCAGGCGCGGCAGGCGGCGTCGATCCGCTCCTTGGCGCCCTCCCGGAAGCCCGCCTCCTGGGCAGTGCCCTCACGCAGCACCGGCGCGGGGTCGCCGGAGCGATCCGCGGGCGGCTCCAGCGGGCGCGCCTCCTTGGCTCGCCCCTCCCGCTGCAGCCGCAGCGCGAGGTGGTACTCATCGTCGGCAACCTCGGGAGAGACCATCGGGGCCGCCGGCCGACCCGGCGTCAGCTCGTGCAGCCACGCGAGGAGCGTGCCGGCGGCGGGAGACGACGCGAACGCCGGCCCGAACTCGGAGCCCGCCCACAGGCCGATCGTCCCGAGGTGCTCGCGCCAGACGACGGGATCGACCGGCGGGCCCGGGTAGGGCGGCGCGAACGGGCGGCCCGGCCAGAACAGCGAGGCGCCCTCGGGCGCGCAGTAGAAGGTCATCGCCCGCCGGACCGGCGTGCCGTCGGGCAGCGTGGCCTCGATCACGGCCCCGTAGCGCCCGGGGGCCGACGGAGCCTCGACCTCCCGGCGCTCGGCGTCGAACCACCGAACGGTGAGCGGCGCCTCGCCGACCAGCTCGCGGACGCGGTCGACGTCGCGCCAGACGATCCGCGGGAAGCCGGCTGCCCCCTGGAAGACGAACCAGCCGGTGGGGCCCACCTGCTGGCCCATCAGCTCGGTCATCCGCCGCTCCAGCTCCCGCTGCGCGTCGATGCGCGCGGCGGCCTCCGGGCCGTAGGCCTCGAGCGCGAGCTGCCAGCCGCCCGTCCCGTTCTCGACCTTCACGAGGATGCGGTTCGTGCCCGGTGCGAGCGTCGCGGAGAAGCGGTCCTGCCGTCGCGCGAGCGGCCTCCCGCCGGCGGGGAAGGTCTCGAAGGCCGGCGCGCCGTTGACCCAGACCTTGGCGCCGTCGTCGGAGCCGAGCAGGAACACGGCCTCTCGCACCGATTCGGACACGATCTCCGTGTAGGCGTAGGCGAGCTGGAAGTCGGTCGGCGTCAGGAGCTTGCCGAAGTCGAGCACGCCCCGTTCGGCCTCGGCGACGCGCGCCGCGAGCGTGCGGCGACCCGCGACGTCGACGACCTCAATCGTCGTGGTCTCCATCAGACGGGCCGATGCCTCGCCGCCGATCGTCGCGAGGGCGTCGCGGTCGAAGTCCTCGCGCCCGGCTCCACGCGCGTTCGGGAAGGGGCCGAGGACGACCCATCGCGTGAGCGGCCCCTCGGGATCGGGCGCCGCGCCGGCGCCCAGGACGGCGTGGGTCAAGGCGAATGCGGCATGGTGGGTCATCGTTTCCTCCTGCTTCGTCCAGCGCGCGAGCCGTCCGCCTCCCGCTGTTTCGTCGGTGCGCCGGGCGTCACCTCGGCAGGGGGTGCGACCTCGCCGGCGAACCGACCTGCGCGGCGCACCGGCGCCGCCCACCAACCGTCGCACGCGAAGGGTGCCAGGAGATGGCCAAGACGAAGGGCGCGACCGCTTCCAAGAAGAGCACGATCCGCTGCGCTGTCATCGGCTACGGCGGGGCCTTCAACATGGGCAAGCATCATGCCGACGCGATGAGGGCCGCCCCCGGCTTCGAGGTCGTCGCGGCGTGCGACATCGACCCGGCGCGGATGGAGGCGGCCTCGGCCGACTTCCCGGGGATCGAGACCTACACCGACCCGGCCAAGATGCTCGCCAAGGCCGACTTCGACCTGGTGGCGGTCGTCACGCCCCACAACACCCATGCCGACCTCGCCGTCCGGGCCGCCAAGGCCGGCAAGCATGTCGTCGTCGAGAAGCCGATGTGCATCTCCGTCAAGGAAGCCGACGCGATGATCGCCGCCGCCGAGAAGGCCGGAACCGTCCTCACCGTCTTCCAGAACCGCCGCCACGACGGCGACTTCCTCGCTCTCAAGGAGATCGTCGAGAAGGGCCTGATCGGCGACGTCTTCCGGCTCGAGGTGATGGGCGTCGGCTGGGGCAAACCGGGCACGTGGTGGCGCTCCGACAAGGCCATCAGCGGGGGCGCCTTCTACGACTGGGGCGCCCACATGGTCGACTGGCTGCTTCACCTGGTGCCGCAGCCGATCGACTCCGTGACCGGCGTCTTCCACAAGCTCGTCTGGCGCCATGTCACCAACGAGGACCACGTCCAGGCACTCATCCGGTTCGCGAACGGCGCCGTGGCCGATATCCAGCTCTCGAGCATCCAGCGCATCGGCAAGCCCCGCTGGCTCGTGCTCGGCACCAAGGGCGCGGTCGTCTCCGAGGAGCGCGACTTCCGGGTCGTCACCGAGATGAAGGGCTACCAGGCCGAGCTGCGGGTCCCCCACCTCCAGAGCCACTGGCAGGGCTTCTACGACAACCTCGCCGACCACCTCCTGCGCGGCGGGCCGCTCGAGGTCACCCCGCAGTCCTCACGCCGCGTGATCGCGGTCATGGAGGCGGCCGAACTCAGTTCGAAGACCGGCAAGCCGCAGGGGATCCCGCACGAGGAAGAGGGCCTGTACCTGTAGGCGAACGCCTCGGGGGGGCGCAGCGCCGCATGTCGGGAGCGGGCGTCAGCTCCGGCGCGCCCGCTCCTGCTCGGCCTGCCTGCAGGCCTCGGCGCGCTGCTTGGTGCGGACGATACTGATGCGCCTGTGGGTACCGACGGCGCGGAGCCCGCCCGCCCCGAAGATCGCCGCGGCGACCACGAAACAGACGATGCCCCCGACCCGGTGGGCGTCGCCTTCGGCGAACTGCAGGCACGTTCCGCCCACGATGGCGAAGGCGAGCGCCGTCCGCACGTAGGCCAGGAAGGTCCGCTCGTTGGCGAGGATTGTGCGGTCGATCGCGAGTTCGTCGCGCAGGATCAGGTCGTCTTCGTCGAAGCCCTCGTAGGGGTTGCTCGGCTGTGACAACGGAACGCCTCCCGAGAGTGCCGGATCGCCCCCAGGATACCACCCGCAAAGGCCTCAGGCGCCCCACGCCATCCCGGACTCCCGCTCGACCCGCGTGGCCAACGCGGCCACCAGCGGCTCCCGGCATGCGTAGACCACCGCGAGCGACCGCGCGCGCGTGATCGCGGTGTAGATCATCTCGCGCGACAGCAGCCGGCGCGCCCCCTCGGGCGGGACCGCCACGAGCACCCGGTCGTACTCCGAGCCCTGGCTCTTGTGGACGGTGATCGCGAAGGCAGGCTCCCAGGCCGCGATGCTCGCGAGCGACACAAGCCGGACGTCGCCCTCCCGCGCGAAGACCGCGCGGAGACGCCGCTCGCCATCCCGCACCAGCAGGCCCACGTCGCCGTTCCACAGCCCCAGGAGCGGCAGGTTGCGCGTGACGAGTAGCGGCATCCCGCTGAAGGCGGCCGGGGACCCGCCCGGCTCCAGCTCGCGCGCGAGTGCCCCGCACAGGTAGCGATTCGCGCCGACGCACCCGTACGGGCCTTCCCGCACCAGGGTGAGCAGGCGGGCGCGCTCGACCGTCGCGAGGAGACCGGCCAGCAGCTCGCGTCCCGCCGCATCGGGCAGACTGGCCGCATCGAGCCGGAGGCGCCCGGCCGCGCGAACCCGGCGCGTGTAGTCGGGTCCGAAGTGGGCCAGGGCCCAGCCATCGAGCACCTGCTCCCACTCCCGCACGCCGAGGCCGTCGGCCGGGGCGCGGTAGCAGCCGGCGAAGGCCGGATCGCCCCACAGGGCCGCCAGGCCGGCCGGATCACAGACCGGGACCGCCTCGACGACCTCGGCCGAGTCCTGTCCGGCACGGACCCGATCGGCGACCTCGCGGATCGCTCCCCGCGAGCGGTAGTTCTCCCGAAGCACGACCACGCCGTCCACCGCCCCGATCGCGCCCCCCTCGCCCTCCGGCAGCGCGAGCCCCGCCTCGGTGAGCAGCGCGGCCGCGGCGGTCTCCGCGGGCCGCATGGCATCGTCCTCGGTCGGGAGCAGCGAGGCCAGCACCGCCCCGGCCTCGACCGAGGGAAGCTGGTCGCGATCTCCCAGCAGCAGCAGCGTCGCCTCCGGCTCGAGGGCCTCGAGCAACCGCTGCATCAGCTCCACATCGACCATCGAGCTCTCGTCGACGACGACCACGCGCGCCCGGAGGGGGTCGCCGCGATGGCGCCCGAAGGCGCCGGTCCGCGGGTTGTAGCCAAGCAGGCGATGGAGGGTGGAACCCTCGACCCGATCGAGCCCGGCCTCGGCCTCCGTCGGTTGCCCGGCCGAGCGCAGGCCCTTTCGGAGCGATTCCCCGAGGCGCTGGGCCGCGCGGCCGGTGGGTGCGGTCAGGGCGATCTCCTCCGGCGCGACGTCCAGGCGCACGAGGCAGCGCAGCAGCGCCGTGACGATCGAGGTCTTGCCCGTCCCAGGGCCGCCGCTCACGACGACGAACCGACGGGTGAGACCGAGCGCGACCGCCAGGGCCTGGCGCGCGTTCAGCCGGCGCGGCTCGCCGTCCATCCCCGTCTCCGGTCGCTCGATGAGCACCTCGCGCAGCGCTGCGGCGACAGCCTCACGGGGCGCGAGGGGTGAGGCGGACGCCTCGGACCGTCGCGCCTCGAGCCGCTCCATCACATCGCGCTCGTGGACGAAGTGGCGCTGGAAGTAGAGATACGCCATCGTGCCGCGCTCGTACCGGATCAGCGGGAAGCGATCGTTCGCCGGCGAGCCGAGGATCCACCGCGCCTCCTCGCCGTTGCGCAGCCAGCCGAGCGTGCGCGCGACCCAAGCGCGGACAGCGTCCGCGTCATCGCCCAGGAGCGCGGCCACGCGGCGCCCGAGCGACTCCTCGGTCAGAGCGATGCACAGGCTGCCCTCGTCTCGCGCGACGAGCAGCGTGAGGACCAGCAACTCCAGCTCCGGCGGCGCGGCCCGACCGGGCAACGCGGCGAGACCGGCGAGGTCGCGGACAAGAAGCAGGTCGGTGTGCAGCAGGCCTCCGGGCAGCTCGCTCGGGTCCCCGAGTGCGCGAGCGAGATCGGCGGCCAGCTCGGGGTGCAGCAGCGAGAGGCCGTGCCCCATCCGCGCGCGTGCGCTGCCGTGGCTCATCGGGCCGACACCTCGCCCTCGGGGCGCTCCCACGCTGCGGCGCGCTCCACGAGCGCCCGCGCCGTCGTCTCCGGGTCCAGCTCTGCCGGCGGGAGGTGGACCACACCGATGCCGGGCGCATCGCCCAAGCCCCGGAGGTACACGTAGTGGCCGCCCGCGAACTCGTGGGTCCGGTCGCGGAGCTGCCGATGGAGCGCGAGCGCGTAGAGCCGGCACTGGAACCCGTAGCCGTGGTGCGCCATGTCGTCGCGCAGCGCATCGGGCGCGTAGTCGGCGAGAAGATTCGTCTTCCAGTCGAGCACGACGTAGCGGCCGTCGCGCCGGAGGATCAGATCGATGAAGCCGTGGAGCAGCGGTCCGCCCGGTCCCGCGACCAGCTCCAGCTCCGGGTACCGCTCCGCGCACGCGGGATCGGCGATCGGCAGGTAGAACTCCACCTCCGGGAAACGGTCATCGGCGGGGATCTCCGCCACCGAGCAACCCAGCGCCGCGAGGGGCGCCGTGAGCCCCCGCCGCGCGAGGTCGGCTACCGCGGGCACGATCGTCTCCTCGCGCGCGAGCAGGCGCGGATCGACGCCGAGCGGGTCCGGCTGCACGACCT
>CAZRDB010000115.1:0-4905 GCA_964598695.1 uncultured Armatimonadia bacterium | reverse complement strand
CGATGTGCTCCCGCGCAAGGGCCTGAAGGTCCTGGCGCGCCTCGAGCAGTGCGGGGAGATCCGCTCGGCGCAGCAGCGTCTCCATCAGCTCGTGCACGAGCGTTCCGGTGTCGGGGCCGGGGGGGATCACGGGGGCCTCTTCCAGAAGCGGGGCGTCGGCCTCATCGCGCTCGCGGAGATCCTCGACCGGCGCCGTCGCCCCTGACTGGCTCTGAAGGCTGGTGTAGGAGTGGACCCGGGTCGTACGGCGGCCGATCGCGGCCAGCGGCGGAGAGCCCGGTTCGGGCGGAAGCAGGCGGTCGTCCGGGATGGCCACCGTCGCGGGGGCTGCGGGCGCGGGAGCCGCATTCGGCGCCGCACCGGCCTTGTGGGCGGCCGCCACCTCGGCGAGTGGGTCGGCGCGGTAGGCGCCGGCGTCCGGCCAGGAGACGGTCGCCACCGAGCCCGGGGTTCCGATCGCGAACGCGGTCGCGAGGCTTGGCCGCACGACCGTGACGAGCGGTCCCTTCGAGGCGACGGTCTCCCCCGCGCAGGGGTACTTCGGAACGTAGAGCTTCGTCGCCGCCCGCGTGAGCGCGACGTAGAGCAGCCGACGGTTGGCCGCTTCCTCCTCGTCGTGGCTCTCCTGCGCGTGGCTCATCGTGAGATCGTGCACCCAGCAAGAGCGCTGAGGGTCGTAGTACCGGTGGACCCGCTCCAGCGAGGCGCGCGCGGTGAAACCGCCGGCGATGAACACGACCGGGAACTCGAGTCCCTTCGAGGCGTGCATCGTGAGGATCTGCACCTTGCCGCGATCGGTCTCGATCCGCTGGAGGTCCTCGCCCTCCCCCGGCGGCGCGAGCCCCTCGCATCGAGCCGTCAGCCACTCGACCAGGCCGGAGATCCCGAGGCCCTCGCCAGTGGCCTGTCGCATCAGCAGCTCGAGGAGATGGCGGTAGTTGGTCGACCGCCGCTCCGCTTCCTCCGGCGCGCGTCGCGCGTCCTCGAGCAGAACCGGCGTCTCCTCAAGTAGAGAGCGGAACAGCCGCGGCCAGTCCCTCCGCTCGGCCAGCTCGACCCAGCGCGCGAACAGCAGGCGCACCGGGTGCTCGGGCGGGCACTCGCGGGCCGCGAGCAGGTCGCCCGGCGCGGCGCGGAAGAACCGCGTCAGCAGCGCCTGGAGGAAGAGGCCGGCGTCCTCGGGATCGGCGATCGCGGCGAGCACGGCACGGAGGTGGAGCGCCTCGGCCGAGGCCCACAGCCCGGCCTGCTTGTAGCGGCTGTAGGGGATCCCCGCCGCTCGCAGCGCCTCCTCAACGGGGGCCGCCTCGCCGCCGCGCTGCACGAGCACCGCGATGTCGTCCGGCCGCAGCGGACGACCCTCCGGCTCCCGGGCGTCGGCGAGCCGCAGTCGGGGCCCCGTCGTGTCGAGGCCGAGCAGGTGCCCCACCTCGAGCGCGATGAAGCGGGCGAACGACCGGCGCGTGGCCGCCGCGCGCGTCGCCTCGGGCATCTCGACCAGCGTTAGCGCGTCGCGGCCGCTGGTGTCGTGGACCGCGGCGCCCTTGGCCTTGCCGGGAGGAGCCGCCTCGACGCGGGTGTAGTCGATCCCGCCCGGCTGGGGGAACCACGCGCCCTGCTCGAAGAGCCAGTTGAGCGCCTCGATCAGCTCGGGACTCGAGCGGTAGTTGGTGGCGAGATCGTACGACACGGCATCCGCCTCATGCACGAGCCATCGCCGCGCCGCGAGGTACGCGCGCACGTCGGCGCCCCGGAAACCGTAGATCGCTTGCTTCGGATCGCCAACCACGAACAGACGTCCGTCGCCTTCCTCCACGAAGAGCCGGCGGAAGACCGTCCACTGCACCGTGTCGGTGTCCTGGAACTCATCGACAACGGCGTAGCGGTACCGGGCCCGCAGCGCCTGAGCGAGCGCTTCGCCCCGCTCCGGGTCGCACAGCGCGTCGCGCACGCGGCTCACCATGTCGTCGAAGGTGATCCAGCCGCGCTCCCGCTTGGTCCGCGCCACCGCGCCGGCCACGTCGCGCACGGTGTCGGCGAGGAGCTGCTCCCGCGGGGCGTCGAGCAGCGCGCGCTCGAGCCGCTCTGCCACCTCGCCGAGACGCCCCGGCTCCGGAACGCGGTCGCGGGCGTCCTCCGGCAGGAGCTGGGCGAGACACTGCCACTGGCCGCGCTTGAAGGCGGCCGCCCCACGCGCGCTCTCGCGGAAGGCGTACGCCCGCTCGAGCAGGCCGCGTAGCGCGAGCCCCTCGCCCTCGGCCGCGAGGCGCAGCAGGGGCGCGAGGTAGTCGCGCGTCGCCGGCCTCAAGGAGACCGCCTTGGCCCCCGCGGTCTTCATGCGCGGGTACAGCGGGTGATCCTCGGGATGCTCCGGGTCGAGCGGGTCGGGAACCAGGGCCCGGACCTCGGCGAGGAGCGCGCGAACCCCGCTGGCCATCGCCTCGAGCCGGGCGAGCGGCTCGTCGCCCTCCGCGTCGGGGAGGATGCGGTCTCCGGCGGCCGGGTTGTACCTCCCGAGCAGCCCGAGCGCCGCGTTCTCCCAGTCGCTCTCGGCGCCGCGCACGCGGGGGAAGCCGGCGTGGCGGAGGACGACGGCCGTGCCGGCCCCGCCCGCCTGCCAGTGAGTCCGCATGTGCTCGCGGAGCAGCTCCAGCCGCAGCTCCCCGTCATCGGTCTGCTCGAGCACGAAGGGCTCTCGGTTCTCGAACGCATAGGCGCGCAGCACCTGGTGACAGAAGGCGTGGATCGTCGAGATGCTCGCCCGCTCGAAGCCGTCCAGCGCATCGCACGCGGCTTGCCGGACCGCCGGGTCGGCCCCGAGCGCCACCTCGCCCAGGCGTCGGCGAAGCCGGTCCTGCAGCTCCCCGGCCGCCTTCTCGGTGAAGGTCACGAGCAGCAGGCCGTCGATCGTCGCTCGCGGCCCGCCGCTCTCCGAGGGCTCTGTCAGCAGGCGGACGGCCAGCTCGACCATCGTGTGCGTCTTGCCCGTGCCGGCCGAGGCCTCGATCACCGCGTGGCGCGAGAGGTCGATGTCAAGCACGGGCCTCACCCGCCTCGAGCGAGCCCAGGATCGGGCGCAGTCGCCGCCGAACCTTGCGCAGCGCGTCGGCGGGCACCAGCCCGGCGAGGTCGTCGAGCAGCCGCAGACCCCCGCGCGGGCTCCAGAGCGGGTGCAGACCCTCGCTGGCCTCGTCGATCGCCTCGACGAGGAGCGGCGTGTAGGCCGCGTGGAGGGCGTCGTCGACCTCCTCCGCGTACAGGGCGCCGGCCAGCGAGTCGACCTCGGTGATCGGGCGGAAGGGCAGGAGGTCGCGCCAGGCGCTGCCCGCCTCGTCGAGGCCCAGGAAGTCGGCCACGAGGCCGGTCAGGTGCCTCCGGGCGCGGATCGGCGGCGGTGGCCCGAGCTGCCAACTCACCGCGGTCGCGCCGCAGAGCAGGTGTACCGTGAGTGGACGCCCCTCGAAGAACGCCCGGGTCGCCGGGTCCTCGGCAACCGCCCCGAGCGCCAGCAGCAGGTACGGCTCCAGCAGGGCGCGGTCGAGAACCGCGACCGACGTTCCGTCCGCCAGTTTCCGTCGGACCGAGGGAGCCCGCGACCGGCCCGTCAGGCACAGCATCGCGAGGCGGTCGGGGCACTCCCACACGAGGCCGCCCTCGCCGCTCAGCTCCACCTCGACGATCCCGTCCGCTGTCTCCACGGGCAGATGGACGGCCGGCAGCCGCAGCACCGCGCGCCCCGTGTCCCGCGTCGGCCCAACCGCGACGACCTCATGCAACCGGCCGCCCTCGATGCCCTCGAGCAGCCTCTCGATCGCGCCGGCCGCCTCCTCGATCACCGCGTAGTGCTCCTCGAAGTCCGCCTCGCCGAGGCGGCCCGCGGCCGCGACACTCCCGAGTTGCCGGGCGCCGTAGAGCGCTCGCGCCCGCCCGCGCAGCTCATGTCGGGCCACCGGGAGCCCCGCCGCCCCCCCCGCCCGACGGACGAAGTCGGCGAGAGCCTCGCGCCGGAAGTCCGTGGCACTCCAGTTGGCCGAGTAGGCGGGCTCCAGCTCGTCGCGAGGGCTCGGCAGGGCCGCCTCCGGGTAGATCCGCAGGTGCCGGCGCAGCCCGGCCTCGATGGGGTTCTCGAGGAAGGCGGCCAACTCGTGGACCCGGGCCTTCGGGTGCGGAGGGATCGGGGGCGCCTCGGGAGCCGTGAGCCCGAGCCCGGCCCAGCGCCGGGCCTCGGTCTCCTGGAGCCGGCGTTCCTGCTCCGGCCGCAGCCGGTAGCGGGCGCGGGTGGCGGGGTCGGTCAGCGCGACGAGCCGGTCGACGAAGGCGTAGCTCCTCGGCGCGCCCTCCTCGAGGTACCGGGCATCGCTCGCGTGGAGCGGGACGCGGGCCACCAGCTCCTCCGCGGCCTCGGGTCGGAGCAGATCCGCGCGCACGGCCGCGATCAGGTCGGCGAGCAGGGGGCTCGGCCGCAGCTCGCGATCCTTCTGCAGATCGCGGTCGACGTAGCTGAGCACCAGCCGCTCGCGCGCCGCCGACAGCGCCTCGAGGAACAGCGCGGCGTGGGTCTCGGGGAGCGACAGGTCACCCGCCTGGGGCGACGCGCGGCGGAGGTCGAGCGCGTCGGGCTCCTCGCGCCCCGGGAAGGCGGCCTCACCCAGCCCGACGACGAAGACAACGCGCGCGGGGAGGGGACGGAGCGGCGCGGCGAGCGGGAAGACACTCAGCCCGCCGAGGAGCACGTTGCCCGTTCGTCCCGCACCGGCGCCGAGGCCCTCCGCCAGCACTTCGCGGAGAAGCCCCAGCCCCACCTCGGCCGGGCCGGCGCCGAGCGACAGGCTCCCGAGACGGGCCAGCAGGCCGTGCAGATCCGCGAGCGACGCCTCCAGGGAGGATTCGTCCGGCGGGGCGGCG
>CAZRDB010000114.1:15882-16884 GCA_964598695.1 uncultured Armatimonadia bacterium | reverse complement strand
TCTGGAGACCGATGGCCGAGAGGTAGTAGTCCTCGGTCCACGTGCCCCAGATCGACGAGGTCTCCTCGCCGTCGATGTAGATCTTCTCGTCGCCCTCGCCGAACCACGATGGGCTTCGGGTCCGGACCGAGAGCACCGTCCCGACGTAGTGGCCCTTCCCCCGCGTGTCGAGGATCACGTAGTCCTGGCCCTGCCCCACCGGGTACTCCTGGCGGTACTGGGCGTAGAAATACGGCGTGTCGTCGGGCAGCGAGTCCTTCTTGATCCAATCGACGTTGTAGTACAGCAGCGCGATGTTCTTGTCGCTCTCGTTGACGATCTCGATCCGGATCGACTTACGGAACGGCATCTTCCAGAAGCAGTTGTACGAGTCCGCGTCCTCGACCACGATCGGGACGCTGATCACCTCGCTGCGCTGGCCGAAGGCGTTGGCGAAGAAGTCGCCCAGCGGCGCCTCGACCCCCGGCCGGTCGGAGCCGTCGTAGTAGATCCGCAGCAGCATCTCCTGGTGGTTCGCCGAACCCTTCGGCGCCCAGCCCTGCGGCTCCGGCCCGAGGAAGGTGAACCACATGTGCGTGACCACCCCGGGCCCCTCGGCGTCCAGCACGACCTTCGTCGCGCCAGGGGCGACGTTCGAGTTGTCCCAATTGCCGGGGACGTAGCTGCCGTCCTCGGCCCGCTGGGTCGAGGTCGAGCGCATGCCCCGGCCGTCGATCGGCCTCGCGAGGTCGTCCAGCGCGTCGGCCCATACGGCCGCGCAGAGCAGCCCGGTCACCGCGACGAGCGTCAGCCCGCCCGGCCGGCCTCGTAAGTGAGCCACTCGGGAACCACTGTCACTTGCTCTCATCGGTGCATCTTCCCTTGGTCAGATTGCGGGACGCAGCCCGCCTGGCTGTTCGTGGGAAGCCCCCCGATGCCTCCTCGCGGCCCCCCGGGACGCGAACGAGCCCGCCCGGACAACGCCGGACGGGCTCGCGGCAGTTCTGCGTACGGTCGAGCCTA
>CAZRDB010000114.1:0-15872 GCA_964598695.1 uncultured Armatimonadia bacterium | reverse complement strand
AGTACTTGGTGATGCCGGGCACCGGGACGGGACCCGGATCGAAGGTGTCGCCCATCTCGAACGACTCCTTCTGCGGGCCGAGCGTCCACTCGGCATTGACGATCTCGTCCCAGGTCACGCGGCGGCCGGTGTAGGCCGAGGTGCGGCCCATGATGCCGGCGCGGCACGAGCGCAGGACGTTGTGCGCGTCGTTGACCCGGTTGCCCGAGCGGATCGCGGTGACGAGGTCGGTGTGCTCCTGGACGTAGGGGCTCGGCGCGTTGCCGTCCCAGCGCCACTGGCGGTTGCCCTGGAGGTCCCAGATCTCGCCCCAAGGGTTGGCGACGCCCTTCGTCCCGATGACCATCTCCGAGACGTTGTTGTCGCAGTCGACGATCTGGCGGCACTCGCTGAGCATCGCGAGACCGTTGCCCATGTCGAAGTCGGTGGCGAAGAAGTCGTAGCCCTGCGCGAAGGTTCGGCGGGCGCGATAGCCCATGCCGACCGCGCTGACCGGCGCCTTGCCCCAGAACCACAGGGCGACGTCGATATTGTGGATGTGCTGCTCGACGATGCAGTCGCCGCAGACCCACGGGAAGTGCAACCACAGGCGCGCCATCTCGGCGACGTCGGTGACCTGGTCGGTGCGATCCCAGCCACCCCACGGCGGGCCGCCGTTCCAGTAGGCTCGGGCGCCGACGATCTCGCCGATCGCGCCATCCTCGACGCGCTTCTTGCACTCGAGGTAGCTCGCCTCATGCCGTCGCTGGGTGCCGACGACGACGTTGAGGCCCTTCTCGTCCGCCAGCATGGCGGCCTCGTCGATGGCCTTCGCGCCGTGCGGGTCGACCGCGATCGGCTTCTCCATGAAGATCTGCTTGCCGGCCGCGACCGCGTACGGGAACTCGATGTGACGGAAGAACGGCGGCGACGCGAGGAGCACAACGTCGACACCGGACTCGTCGATCAGGCGCCTGTAGCAGTCGAAGCCGACGTAGCACTTGTCGTCCTCGATGGTCTGGCCCTTGTCGTTGACCAAGCTGTCGCGGCAGCCCTGCAGGCGGTTCTCGAACAGGTCACCGAGCGCGATGACCTTGACGTTCTCGTTGCCCTCCAGGAACTGGTGCGCCGCGCCGGTGCCACGACCGCCGCAGCCAACCAGGCCGGCCGTCAGGATGCCGTCCTGGGCATAGCCCTTCCGCGTGCCAACGAACGCCGCGCCCGCAAGCGCCGCGAAGCTCGCCGTTCTGAGGAAGTCGCGCCGAGAGACTCCGCTTTCCTCGCTCATCGCAGTTGTGTCCTCCTTCAAGCTCTCCGTGGCCGGCCCTTGGCCGCCACGCGTCGATTAGCCTATATTTGCCACTTGCGGCACGATACCTGCCCCCCCTTGACGCTTCGGCGGCCGCCAAAGATCCCCCGGCAAGGAACGCGGCGAGGCCCCATGCGTCCTACTGGTGGCACACGAAAGGAGGCCCGTGCATGGCCTGCACCGTGCTCCCATTGCTCGGCATCGCGCTCACGCTGCTCGACGGCGGCCGGGCCACCGAGACCCGCTTCGAGTTCGAAGAGGGCGCGATGGGCGTCCCCATGCGCATGGTCCTCTACGCCCCCGACGAGCAGAGCGCCACCGGCGCCTCCCGCGCCGCGTTCGACCGTATCCAGGCCCTCAACCGGGTCTTGAGCGACTATGATGCCGAGAGCGAACTGCGCCGGCTCTGCCGGACCGCGACGGCCGACGCCCCCGTCCGCGTGAGCGACGACCTGTGGAACGTCCTCGTGCAGGCCGAGCAGGTCGCCCGCGCCAGCGGCGGCGCCTTCGACATCACCGCCTCGCCCGTCGTCAACCTCTGGCGCCAGGCCCGGGCGCTCCATCGTCTCCCCGACCCCGCGCGCCTCGCCGCGGCCCTCGAGCACGTCGGCTACCGTCACGTCGTGCTCGAGCCCGAGACCCACAGTGTCCGGCTCGCCCTGCCCGACATGCGGCTCGACCTCGGCGGGATCGCCAAGGGCTACGCCATGGACGCGGCGATCGAGGTGCTGCGCGGCCACGGGATCGCCTCGGCCCTGGTCGACGCGGGCGGCGACATCGCAGTCTCCGATCCACCCCCCGGGCGGCTCGGCTGGCGAATCGTCATCGCCGGGGTGGAGGGCGCGACGCCCAGCTACGCCCTCGAGATCGCCAACGCCGCCGTCTCCACCTCGGGCGACCGCTGGCAGTACACGGAGCTGGAGGGCGTTCGCTACTCCCACATCATCGACCCCCGGACCGGCCAGGCCCTGACGGGCCGCCGTTCGGTCACCGTCGTCGGCCCCCGCGGCCTGCTCACCGACGGCTGGGCAACCGCACTGAACGTCCTCGAGGCCGAGCGCGGCCTGCCGGCACTCGCCAGCGAGCCCGCGCTTGCGGCATACTGCGTCTACCGGGACGGGGACGACACCCGCACCGTGGAGTCCGACGGATGGCGCGCACTCGTACGGAGCGGCGTCGTCCGGCCCGAACCGCAACAACCCGTTGGGCAGTGACACTCTCACCATCGTAAGGAGCTATCAGACCATGGAGCACACCCACAGGAGACCGAACCCGCGCAGTGCCCGGGCGGCAGGGCCCTCGATCGCGGTCGCCCTCGCATGCCTCGCCCTGACCCTCGTCGTGGCCGGCGGCGCCGCCGCGCAGGAGGAGCAGGCCGCACCCAACCCCACACTCCTCCCCCCGACCGACTGGATGATCGCGCCGATCCCCGTCCCGGACGCCGACGCGACCGCGGCGGAGGAGATGAAGCCGTACATCGAGACCATCCCCGGCACGAACATCACGATCAAGATGATCCCGATCGCGGGCGGCTCCTTCACGATGGGCAGCCCGGAGGGCGAGGTCGGCCGCGACCCGAACGAGGGGCCGCAGTTCACCGCCGAGATCGGGCCCTTCTGGATGGCCGAGTGCGAGATGACGTGGGATCAGTTTGACCTCTGGTGCATGGGCACCGACAAGGCCCGTCGCGCCAAGGCCGGCGGCGACCAGACCCCCTACGACCTCCTCGCCGACGCGATCACCCAGCCGACGGCCCCCTACCTCGACCTCACGCTCGGCCTGGGGCGCGAAGGCTTCCCGGCCATCAACATGACCCAGTTCGCCGCGAAGGTCTACTGCAAGTGGCTCACGGCCAAGACCGGTCGCTACTACCGGCTCCCGACCGAGGCCGAGTGGGAGTATGCCTGTCGCGCCGGGACCACCACCGCCTACTGCTTCAGCGATGACCCGGCCCAGCTCGGCGACTACGCCTGGTACTACGAGAACGCCGACGGCCAGCTCCATCCGGTCGGCTCGAAGCAGCCCAACCCGTGGGGCCTCTACGACATGCACGGCAACGCCATGGAGTGGGTGCTCGACGCGTTCACCCCCGACGGCTACCCCGTCGAGGCCGGCGCGACCGCCACGGACCCGATCGTCGTACCCGAGAAGATCTACCCGCGCTCCGTGCGCGGCGGCTCCTTCGCCGATGACGCCGCGCAGGTCCGTTGCGCCTCGCGCAGGGGCTCGAGCACCGAGTGGATGAAGAACGACCCGCAGATCCCCCAGAGCATCTGGTACCACACCGATGCCTGGGGCGTCGGCTTCCGCGTGATCCGCCCGCTCACCGTCCCCTCGGCCGAGGAGATGGCGAAGTACGACGTCGACGCGACGCTGGACCGCGCCTACGAGCCCTACCCGAAGACCCGCGGCCACTAGCCCCAGACCGAACCGACGCACCTCCGCGAGCCCGTCCGCACCCCGTGTGCGGGCGGGCTCGCGGGCTTCAGACCGACACGACAGCGGGCTGGATCGCCCCCAGCACGGCCCGATCGAGCGAGGCGATGTCGTAGGGCTTCGCGACGACACCCGCCGCGCCCTCGTCCAGGAGGCTCTGCACGTCACAGTCGAGACCGAGCGCCGAGCAGATGAGGACGCGTGCGTCGGGTCGGATCCCGCGCAGGATGTGGAAGGCCTCTCGACCACCGAGGCGTGGCATGGTGAGGTCGAGCAGCACCAGATCGAACGCGCCCCCGGAGTCCCGGAAGCGCTCCACGCACTCATGGCCGTCCGCTGCCGTCGCGACGGTATAGCCGAGCGCTCGCAGCACCTCGGAGGCCAGGTCGCGGTTCACGTCGTCGTCATCGACGACCAAGATACTCCCACTCCGCGGGGCGGCAGGCCGGGCTTCGAGGATGGGCTCCGCGGCGCAGCACTCCATGCACACCGGGAGGAACACGGAGAGCGTCGTACCTCGACCGGGCCGGCTCTTGACGGCCAGCGTGCCGCCGTGATCGCGGACGATGCCGTAGCTGGTCGACAGGCCCAGGCCGGTCCCCTGCCCCGGTGGCTTGGTGGTGTAGAACGGCTCGAAGATCCGGGGCATCGCGGAGGCCGGAATCCCGCAGCCCGTGTCACTCACGACCAGTTCGACGTGGTCGACGGCGGCCGGCTCGTTGAGCGTGCTCCGTCTGGTCACATCGCCAGCGGCGACGATGCGCGCGCGCAACGTCAGGCGGCCGCCGTCCGGCATGGCATCGCAGGCGTTGAGCACCAGGTTGAGCAGGGCAGTCTGGAGCTGGCCGGCGTCACCCAGAATCGTCAGCGCCTCGGCCGGCGGCTCCCACGCGACGGTCACGCGCGGGTCCACCGTGCGCTCGACCAGCGACAGCGTGCTCGAGACCAGATCGAGCGCATCGACCGAGGCGCGGGAGGGGCGGGTGCGCCTTGCGAACGCCAGCAGACGCCCGGTCAGCTGGCTGGCGCGCCGCGCGCTCTGGGCGATGATCGCCGCGCTCCGCGCCGCCTCGCGGTCGCAGGCAACGCGGGGTACGAGCAGCTCGGCATGGCCGCTGATCGCGTTGAGCACGTTGTTGAAGTCGTGAGCGACACCGCCCGCGAGGCGCCCCACAGCCTCCATCTTCTGAGCCTGGCGCAGCAATGCCTCGAGCGCCACCAGCTCGGTCACGTCGCGAACGACGGCCACGCTGTGCGTTGTCTGCCCGGAGGGGTCTCCCACCGGGCTGACGGAGACGTCGAGATCGACCGGTTCGACCCCCTCCCGCTCCAGTCGCACCCGCTCCGACCAATGCTCCCCGGAGCGCGCTGCCTCCCGGAGCGGCGCCAGCGGGCCGCACTCGGCCTCGGCCTCCATGGCTTCGCGGCCGCGCGCGAGAGCGTCGGGAGCGACCCCGACCATCCGCAGTAGCGCGGGGTTCGCGTACAGCGCATGCCCCTCCCGGTCCAGGATGGCGATCCCGTCCGTCGCCTGCTCCACCGCACTGCCGAGACGCAGCAGCTCCGGCTCCAGACGCGTTTCCATCTCCTCGGTGAGGTACTCGGCGCGCATCCGGGCCCGCCGCTCCGCGCGAACGAAGTGCCGGAGGGCGATCGACGCCCAGGCCGAGAGCAGCAGCGTACCGGCCAGGATCGGGACCCGCAGGGCCAACCGCACCGCCAGGTCGCGTCCGGTCACGCGGTCCACGTTGACCCGCACCGCCTGCAGAGCCTTCGCGGTCGCGGCGCCGGCCGCCAGACCGCGCGGCCACAACGCCTCGCGGGTCGCGGGCTCGACCGCGCTCGCCAGGCCGGTCACGGCCCGATCCAGCTCCTGCAGGCGGAACCGCAGCGCGGTGACATCACCCGGCAGGTCGTTCTCCCAGCCCAGCCCGGCGACGGCCCACGCCGAGGAGAGACCGTCCACCTCCTCCATCGCCCGAGTGGCGCGCTCGAGGCTCTCAAGTGCGTGCGCCGGGGCTTGCCCCGAGCGTGCTCCCATCTCGCCGACGGCGACACAGACCTGCGTGACCTCGCCATCGGCGCGCGCCAGGGCCGCTTGCAGGGGACGCTGGCACGCGTCGATCCGCCAATCGAGCCACATCGTCACCACGTGCCCGAGCACCAGCGCCACGCCCACCACGGCCGTCACCGCGTAGTTCGGCCGCCGTAGCACGAGCGGCGTACAGAGCGCCTCGTAGGCGAAGCGCGACACTGCCGCCAACAGACCGGGCCCCGCAGGGCGCAACCCGAAGACCATCGCTCACCATCGCTCACCGGGTCCCCGCTCCGTGGGAGTATAGGGACCCGCCGCGTGTGCCACCTTCCCCCCTAACCGAACGTTAGCGGCAGTCCTGTCGCCCCCACGCCGGGCCGCCTGCCGCTACCACCGCGGCGTATACTGGGGGCGGCTCGTGAGCAGGCGCTCGCACGCGAGGGAGGCGCGCATGAGGACCCGGGGCTTCTCGCTGGTCGAGATGCTGGTCGTCATCGGCATCATCGCGCTGCTCGCCGCGATGCTCTTCCCCGTGCTCGCGCGGGCCCGCGCCCGCGCCCGCCAGGCCACCTGTACGAGCAACATGAGGCAGCTCGCAACGGCCTTCGAGTTGTACCTCGTCGACTGGGACGACACCTACCCCGGCGCCACCAACGGGATGTCGGGCTCCGGGACCTACGGCGGCTGGGTCTGGTACGCCCAGTTCGGCACGCCGACCGAGGGCTACTACGACCTCGCGCGCGGCTCGCTGTTCCCCTACGTCAAGAACGAGCAGGTCTACTCCTGCCCCGACGACCCCGTCCGCAGCGGGCTGAGCTACGAGCTGAACGGGTTCCTGCGGTGGCGCCCCATGGCCGTCGTGACCTCCCCCGCGGAGACCCTGCTGCTGATCCCCGAGGATGACCACGGGACGGCGAACGACGGCTACTTCGATGTCCCCGCGGGCGACTGGCCGTGCCGCAACCACAACGAGGGAGTCAACCTCGCCCATACCGACGGCCACGTGAAGTGGCGCAACTGGGTCCGCGAGCAGGTGCACGCGGCGTGCGCGGTGAGCCGGTGATGGCCGTCTCCCACGCGGCGCGCCTCTACCCGCCCGGCGGGCTGGCAGCGAGCGTCCACGAGCGGTTGTCGACCCAGGCTGCCTCGGCGCGGCGTCCGCCGGCGCCACGGATCTCCAGGACGCCGCCCCCGCGGTCAAGCAGGGCCGTTCGGACCTCGCCGTCGGACGTCTGGATGAGCGCCGTGGTGCCCACCCGCCGCCACGTGACCGTGCGCCGCTCCTCCCCTGCCCCGTGCTCGCGCGCCTGCGTGAGCTCCCCCTCGCCGCCCCGATGCAGCGTGTAGCCCTCGGACACGAACGCCCAGCACCCCACGGGAGTGTCCTTCGGAGGAGCCGGGTCGGCTTGCCCGAGGTGCCCCACAACCGGTCGGTCCCAGGCGGCCTCAATGGCCCCTAGGGACTCCGAGACGGCCCCCATGCGGACGATCCAGTCGTCGACTCGAGGCAGCAGCACGCTGGTCCGCTCCCCCTCGCGCTGCAGGGACAGGGACCCGCCGGACTCCTGTAGCATGCCCACGTAGCCGCCGCTCCCCGCGACCTCGATCCGGATGTCGGAGCCGGATTGCCGCCACGTGGCCCGTGCCCCCTGGCCGTGCGTCACATGGCCCCAAGCGAGACCGCGCACGACCGACCCGGTCCCATCCGCGCGGAGCACCAGCGTTGCCGACGCGACGACCCACGTGCCCACGGGGGGAAGGGCGGCCTCGGCAGCGCCCGCCGACTCCGAGGCGGGTACCGCGGCGGCGGGCGGTGTCCGCGGCGGACCACCACGACACCCCGCACCCACGATGGACGCCAGTACTGCGGCGACACTAGCAGCGACGACCGTCCCTACGCGCATGGAGTTCCCCCTCTCTGATCTCCGTCGGCCGCCCCGGCTCGCGCTACGGGCCGAGGTCCCAGAGCACGTCGTCTCCAGCGAGCTGCTCCGGCTTGAGCCACTTGACGTGACCGTCGGCGAAGCCCACGTTGCTCCCCCCGTGGTGGCGGAACGCGGGCGTCTTGCCGTCGTCGGTCTCGAACACCAGCACCGTTCGCGCGGTGTCGGCGATGTCCGCGAGCTTGGCGCCGTAGAGCGCCGGGTTGAGCGCGTAGCTCGATGCGCCCTGCGCCTCGCCGCACGCGAGAACCGCCGCATCATTGAGATACGGCCCCAGCTCCTCGCGCCAACCCTCGGACGGGAGCACGCCGCCGTGGTCTTCGCTGTAGCCGCACGCCGCGACTACGAGGATCCGCACATTGCTCATGCAGCGCTCGTGCCGTACGTTCATCTGCATCGCGGCAGCGCATACCGGCTTCACAAGTGCAGCTTCCTCCGCCGACAGCCGGACGAAACCCATCTCCGCGTCGTCGCAGTCGGGAGCGGGCACGAGACACCCACCGTCGGCCTTCAGCTCGAACGGATACTCCTCCTCGTCAGCCCGCATGGTCACCCTGGCGCCGTCGGTCACTGACCAGGTCGCAAACGGCTGATCACCCTCTGCCGCTGCGTTGATCACTCCGGTGCCGTCGCCTCGCAGCTCCATGGTGGACCAGACTGCGAGCCACTCGCCCGTGATGTCGGCCGCAGGCTCCGCCTCAGTGGCCTGCACCATCGAGCACAATGTCACGCGGGAGGGTAGTGCCGACTCCCACCGTAGGGCGTCCCGCGCCTGCTCCGCCATGACGTAGGCGGCATGACCGTCGGCGTAGGCAACGACGGCCACGCCACCGTGGCGGTAAGCGATGTCCTTGCCGTTGTCGCTCTCGAACAGCATCACGGTCTCCGAGGGCTCCCGGATGTCCGACAGCTTCTTCCCAAAGAGCGCCGGGTTCATCGCGTAGCTGGGGAGCTCGCCATCGCCCGGGCAGCGGAAGATGGCGTCGTTCCTCACGTAAGGCGCGACCGTCTTGGCCCAGTCCTCGGCCGGCAGCGTCTCGTCGAAGTCCTCGGCATAGGTGAGCACCGCCATCGCGAGTTGCCGCACGTTCGAGATGCACCCAAGCTTGGCGTTCGCCGCCCGCGCGGCGGCAAACGTCGCGGGGTCGGTGAACACCGCGTGCACCTCGGGTGACATGCGCACGTACGCGACTGCGTACTCGGGCGGGCCCCCCGGGAGCTGCGCCACGAGGCACCGTCCCTCGGCCGCTACCGAGTAGACACACAGGCCCGCAGACGTGGTCACGCTCACGTTCGTGCCGTCACGCCGCCATGCCAGGGCCTCGCGCTCGTCCTCCGAGCCGGGCATGCCGATCCAGCCCGTGCCATCGCCACGGAGCTCAACGACTCCCATCACGACGCCCCAGGTTCCTTCGGGCGAGGTCACCTGGGCCCAGGCCGCCGTCGTCCAGAGGAGTGTCAGGATCCCGACCGTCCGGGCCATAGCCATGCGCCGACGGCGCGCAACGCATCGTCTCGCCACCGTGGTACCCCCTTCGACCAAGCCTCTGTCCCCGGTCCGCTGCATGCCAACTGAGGACGCCTGCACCAGCATTGCCGTCCCACATTCGCGCCAGGTATCGCGGAGTGGCCGGCGAACCATCAGGCCCGCCCGGGACTCATGTAGGAGGTGGCCCGTGGGGCGCATCATCGTTGCAGCGCTGCTCCTCCCGCTAGTCAGTCTACTCCCCGCACGGGCCGAGAACCTGGTGCCCAACGGCGGCTTCGAGGACGGCCTCAGCGGCTGGAGCACCGTCAACGCCTGGTACGCGCAGGGCGAGAAAGGGCTGAGCGTCGCCGACCTCGACCCTGCCGTCGTGCGCGGGGGCGCCCAGAGCCTGCGCATCACCGGTGCCGGAAACCGCGGCATTGCCCTCCGGACGCGCGAGATCCGGCCCGGGCGGTTCGTCGCGAGCGGCTGGATCCGCTGCGAGGGGCTCGAGGGCGCCGAGGCGACGATCCTCCTCGAGTGGAAGGCCCCCGACGGAAGCTACCTCGGTGGCCAGGCCGTCGGCTCGGTCACCGGCACAGCGGACTGGACCCGCGTGGAGTTGGCATTCGAGCCTCCGTCCGAGGCGCTGACGATGAGCGTCGACTGCCTCACCTCCGCGCCGAACTCGGGAACCGCCTGGTTCGACGACATCGAGGTCCGCGACACCACCCCACCCGATGATGAGGCGCCGGGTCCCGTCGCCTTCACACTCTCGGCGCCTGAAGGCGAGAGCGGGGCGCTCGCGCTGGATTGGTCCGCCTGGCAGGCCCCGCGGGACGTCGCCCGCTATCGCGTCTTCATCTCCGAGAGGCCCTTCGCGACCGTCGCGGGGCTCGCGCCGGCGCGCCAGGAGAACCGCTTCGCGCGCACGAGCCTCGTCCGCGACCTCACCTGCGGGCGCACCTACTACGCCGCCGTTCAGGCCGTCGACTACGACGGCAACGCCGTGTCCGAGATCACCCCCAAGGAGCTAGCCCCCGTGGACCGCCGTCCCCCGCGCTCACTCACGCCCGTCGTTCGCCCCGTCGTCTCGGCCACGCCGACGCTGCTCGTCACGTGGGAGCCCAGCATCGTCGACGGTGACATCCGCTCCTACCAAGCGCTCTGGCGTCCCGCCGGCCAGCCGGATGGCATCCACGCCTCGCAGGAGATCGAGGGCGTGTCGATCCTCATCAGCGACCTCCCGCCCGCCGCCGGCGTCGAAGTGGCCGTCGTGGCAACCGATGCCGCCCAGAACAGCTCGGAGCCCCGCTGGACTCCGGTGACCACGCTCGCCCTGCCTGCCCCGGGGTTCACTGCCGTGGGGCCCGACGGCGGCGCCGTGGAAGCCACGATCGAGAGGACGCCCTCGCTCTGGCCGGACCTCGAGTGGATCCACGCCGAGGCCCCCGGCTGCGCGCAGTCGGCGGCCGTGCTCGCGACCGCGGACGGCGCTGGCGGCCACGAGTTCCTCCTGCGGCCGGACAACGACCCCGGAGCGCGGGCCTGGGCGGCCAGCGCCCTCGACAAGGTCTTCCGCGACGCGGCGCCGCCGCCCGAGCCCGGCGCCGTCGACCTCCTCGCCGCCCGGAACGAGTCGGAGTCGGCCCAGATCGTCCTCCGCGCCGAGGTGGACCGGCTCGCCCTCTTCGCCTGGTGCACGCCCCTCCGCACCGGAGCCGGGGCCGAGATCGCGCCCGACAACGTCCACCTCAACTGGGTGGGCTACGTCCAGGTCGACGAGAACTCGCGGGCGACGCCCAAGGAGCACGTGGTGCGCGCGGCGCCGGCCGAGTTCCCCGACGAGTTGCTCGAGACGCCCACGGTCACCCTCGAGGCAGGGCGTGCGCAGCCGCTCTTCGTACGGGTCGACGTGCCGCGCGATGCCGAGCCGGGCCTGTACACCGGCACGATCCGGATCACCGGGCCCGATGCCTCCTACGCGATCCCCATCCGCCTCGAGGTGGTCCCGTTCACATTCCCTGACCGCACCCGACTCCTCGTGACCAACTGGTTCGGCACGGCGCCGATCGCCGAGAAGCACGGCGTGGAGGAGTGGAGCGAGGAGTTCTGGCGCGTGCTGGCCGTCTACGCGCGCACGATGGCTCGCCACCACCAGAACATCGCCTGGGCCTCGCCCGATCTCATCCGCGTCTGGCAGGAGGACGACGGCGCCTTCACCTACGACTACAGCCGCTTCGACCGTTGGGTCGAGCTGTTCGACGAGGCCGGGCTCGGCGCGCGCATCGAGATCGGCCACTACGGCGGGCGCAAGACGGGGGAGTGGGAGTGCCCCGAGTTCGTGCTGGGCGATCGGCCGGGCACGCGACGTTCCACCGGCGAGCCCGTGGTCGCGCCGATCACCGAGTTCGCCCATGCGCTCCAGGAGCACCTGCGGGCCCGCGGCTGGCTCGAGCGCTCGATGCAGCACATCGCCGATGAGCCGATCCCCGTCAACGAGGACTCGTGGCGCGCGATCTCGCGCACCGTCCATGGGGCGGCGCCCGATCTCCGACGGATCGACGCGATCCATGTCACCGACCTCGACGGCGACCTCGAGGTCTGGGTGCCCCAGCTCAACTTCTTCCGCGACGCCTACGAAGCGCTTTCCGAGAAGCGGAGGGCCGGCGTCGCCGAGGTCTGGTTCTACATCGCGTGGGTGCCCCAATGGCCGTTCCCCAACCGGCTGATCGATGTCCCCACGCTCAACGCCCGGATCGCCCACTGGATGAACTACCTCTACGAGGCGCCGGGCTACCTCCACTGGGGGCTCAACTGGTGGAACCTCAAGTTCGGCAACTTCTCACCGGGCGACGAGTGGATCATCTGGCCGGGCGAGAACGGCCCTCACAGCTCGCTCCGGTACGAAGCGCAGCGCGAGGGCCTCGAGGACTGCGAGTATCTCGCCCTGCTCGAGGACAAGCACCGGGCGGCCGGCGCCGCAGACCCCTCGGCACGCAGCCGCGAGATCGCGGGGCAGCTCGTGCGGGCGATGACCGACTACGAGACCGATCCCGCGCGCCTCGAGGCCGTCCGCCGACAACTCGTGCGCGAGGTGGCCGGGCCCTGAAGGCCTACCCCGGCCACACCGGCTGGACCCAGGCTGCCGTTCCGTCGCTCGCGCGGACCTTCGCCCGCACGTACGTCTCCGCCGGCGCGCCGGTGAGCGTGTAGCGCGGCGCGGGCCCCTCGACCGTCGCGAGCACCGTGCCCCCCGCGCCGATGAAGTCGGTCGCGTAGGTCACCCCGGCCTGCTCCGCGATTCGGAGGCGGTACGTGGTCCCGTAGAACCCCACGTCCTCGAGCGTCACGCCGGTCGAGCCGTAGAAGTCGCCCGACCGCAGCGCCGCCAGCACGTTCTCGGGTGTGAGACTCTCGACGCGGACCATCACCCACCCCCCGCCCGGGGTGTCAGGGATGCCCGGCGCCGGGTCCTCGTACCGATGCGTGTCGTCGGAGGCGACGCACCAGACGTGCCGGCCCGCGGTCAACGCCGCGTCGTACGTCTTCTCAAACAGCGGGATCGCCATCGGCGCGAGCGCGCTCAGCCCCACGCCGTGGTTGTACACCTCCACGAGAGACCCGTGTGGCAGCAGCTCCACTCCCGTCGGATCGGTCAGCAGCGTGGTGGGATGGTTGAGCTGCGCGATCGCCCCGGCCCCCTCGATGATGGCCAGCGCATCGGTGAGCACCGCTCGCGCCTTCGGGGCCGTGATCGGCGCGAGGTCGAGCGCCGGGCCGTCGCCCGAATCGGCACGGCACAGGCCGAGCGCGTTGACGTGCGTTGCGGAGACGCCCTTCTCGGCGGTTGACGACAGCTCCTCACCCGGCAGGGCGAGGAATGTCGCCGTACTTGCGGCCGCGAAGACGCTCGCGGGCGCGCAGGTGTTGTGGTCGGTCAGGAAGGTGAAGCCGTAGCCGTGGTCGCGGTACCACGCCAGCGCCTCCTCCGGCGGCCGGTTGCCGTCACTGAGCGTGCTGTGTCCGTGGGTGTTGCCCTTCACCCACTCGGCGTGGGCGGGCCCGAGCCCCGCCAGAAGCCCCAGCAGCACGCTGATCGCGAGTTGCCCGAACCGCAGCCCGGTGTGCATCGCCGTCATCTCCCTCACGCCTCGGCCGCCGCACCCTCCCAGGGACAGTATACGGAGCCCCCCGCACCGCCGAACAGGCGGCGACAGGAAGACGACCCCGAGGCAGCGAACCGCCTGGCGGCATCGAGCGCATCCGCGGCCCCACGGGGATCGCGGAGACACACCGAGGGGTGAGTCCGCTGACAGGTCGCGAGAGGGTTCTGGCCGCGATGGCCCACCGGGAACCGGACCGCACGCCGCTGTTCGAGCGGATCGTCAAGAGCCCGCACTCCGACCGCCTGCTCGGACGGCCCTGCGCCGCCACGAACTTCGCCGTCCGCATGGCGTATCTCGCCGAGGGGGCCTGGGCCGAGCTGTGCCGCCAGGAGGCGCGCGACCTGGTCGATCTCGCGACCCTACTCGACTACGACATGATCGCCGTGGGCCAGAACGCGGGCCCGCCGCCCACCCCCCCCGAGCCGCTCGAACCCGGCGTCTGGCGCGTCGGCGACCACCGGGTCTCCATCAGCGAGAGCGGCTGGGTGCGGCACGAGCCGCTCGCCCCGCCGCCCCCGCCGGAACCGGAGGAGGCCGAGGCCGCCGCACTCGAGCGCGCTCTCCGCGAGCCCTACGCGCCAAGCCCCCCGAGCCCCGATGCGTTCGCCGTCTATCGCGAGGTGAAGCGCCTGCTGCGCGCGGAGGGGCGCGACCTCGCGCTCTACACCTCCTGCTACGCGATCCCCGTCTGCACCCTGACCGAGAACCAGCTCGTCTGGCTCCACACTCGGCCCGAGCTGATGCACGCGTTCTACGGGCGGTGCTCCGACTGGACCTGCCACGCGATCCGCCAGTGCGTCGAACACGGCGCCGACATCGTGGGGCTCGGCGGCGACTTCGCGGCCGACACCGGGCCCGTGATCTCGCCCGCACACTACCGCGCCTTCGTCGTCCCCGAGATCCGCCGGCAGACCGAGCTGGCGCACGAACTCGGCGCGTACGCGACGAACACCTCGGACGGCTGCCTGTGGCCCGTGATCGACGACTTCCTGCTCGCAACCGACGTCGACGGCTTCGGCGAGATCGACTTCGCGGCCGGGATGGGCCTCACCGAGCTGAAGCGCCGCTTCGGCGAGCGGATCTGCTTCCTCGGGAACCTCGATATCCGGTTCACGCTGACCCGCGGCGCCCCGGAGGACTGCCGACGCCACATGCACGCCTGCATCGAGGCCGGGTGGGGCCGAGGCGGCCACATCATCATGACCAGCAACGTGGTCCACGAGGACGTTCGGCTCGAGAACTACCTCGCCTGTCTCGCGGCCTACCGCGAGCACTTCGGGCTCGAGCCGCTCGCGGTGTAGGCGCCTACTTCTCGGCCTTCTCCGCGCTGCCCGCGCCACCGAGGTCGGCCGCGAGGAACTCCGGGCTCGTCGGCAGCGACAGGCTCAGAGCCGGCGTCAGGTCGAGCGCCGCCTCGACGGTCCCCGTCGTCAGGCCCAACACGTGGCCCCCCGCCGACCGGTCGCCGGTCACGAAGTGGAAGTGGTAGCCGTGCAGGTTCACGCCCGCGGCGAACGCCGGGATCCAGAACCCGACCAGTGTCCCCTCCACCTCGCCCAGCTCGAACACGCTCTGGTGCGCCACCGCCTCCATGAGGCCGGCGTAGGGCTCCTGGCGCGGCACGCTGCGTGTCTTCATCGTGCCGAACGTGCCGTCCATCCGGATCGCGTAGAAGGCGTTGGGGCTCGGCCGCGCGGCGTCGAGCAGCGCCGTCAGACCGGCCAGGTCCAGGCCCGGGGGCGCCTCGACGGCGATCTCCGGCTCGAAGTGGGTCATGCAGGCGAACGGCACACGCTCCTCGGATGCCACCTCGCGCACGGCGCCCTCCACCGAGACCTGGTAGAACACCCCGTCCACGCACAGCAGCTCCCCATCGAGCCCCTCGAGCGTCCCGAGCCCGAGGTCTCCCTCGCCCGCAAGTTCGCCCACCGGGCGAGCGCCGTCGAGCAGTCCGACCATGAGAGCGCTCAGCGTCGAGGTCTGGTACAGGGTGTCTCGCTCCATCGGGGTTGCCTCGGGGGCCTCGTCGGCCCGGCCCGCCACCACACAGGCAGCGATGAGGGAGGCGGTCAGACACAACAGACGGTGCATACGCATCGAGTCACCCCTCGTCCGGTCGGTTCGCGCGTCGCCGGCCCACCATCCAGCCGCACTTTCCGGCCTTTGGACGCCGCTTCCTCCGCGACGAGCCCGCCGAGCCATCAGCGCCGGCGGGACGGTGCATGCTACCGGGAAGCGCTGTCTCTGTGCGCCAGGGACTTCTCCGCGCGGAGGCCGCGAAGGGCGAGGGACGCCGATGGATGCTGAGACAACTGGGTGTGCCGGGCCCGTCGGTGGGCTCGGAGATCTGCGGACCGCCCACACCATCGGCGAGGTCGCGCTCGCGCTGACAGACCCCTCGGTCGACCTCGCCGGCATCGCCCGCGCCACGCTCCGCACGGCCCGGGCGCTCACGGGGAGCACCGACGGCTTCGTGGCGTCTATCGACCCAGCCACCGGCGTGCTGGTCGCCCACACTCTGACCGACATGCTG
>CAZRDB010000113.1:0-17120 GCA_964598695.1 uncultured Armatimonadia bacterium | reverse complement strand
CTCCCAGCACTTCTCCTTTTTGTGAGCTACACTGTTTTACGGAAGGTCATTAGAGAGCGAGAGAGACTGTGGATCGAATCGAGGAAGCCGTCGCGCTGTTCACTGAGCGCGGCCACAACTGCGCGCAGTCCGTCTTCGTGCCGTTCGCGGTCGCCCTCGGGCTCGACCGAGACACCGCCGTCCGGCTCTCGGCGCCGCTCGGCGGAGGCATGGGCCGCCAGGGCGACACCTGCGGGGCCGTCGCCGGCGCCCTGATGGCCATCGGCCTTCGCTTCGGAGAGAGCGAGACCACCCCCGACTCCAAGGCCCGGATCTACGCGATGGCCGGCGCCTTCCTGGACGACTTCCGCGCGGCCCACGGCGCGCTGGCCTGCCGCGATCTGCTCGGCTACGACTACGGAACCGCCGAGGGAGCCGCCGAGATCCACGATCGCGGCCTCACCCGTACGATCTGCCCCGGGCTCGTGCGCAATGCCGCCGAGATCCTCGAGCGGATGCTCTTCGCATAGCGCACGACCGGGACGGGAGGCCCCCATGGACCGTCGCACGTGGATCGCCAGCGCCGCGGCCGGGCTGGTCGCCGGCGGGATCGCCCGCGCAGACTCCGGACCGGAGGTCGCCGTGTCCTCGCCGCACCTACCCGACGGCGTCGCGCCGCAGATCGGTTGCTGGTTCTGGTCGCCCGCGGAGTTCGAGCCCGACGGATGGCGGCCGTCGCTCGAGCTGCTGGCCGGCCACTCGCCCTACCGGCTCCTGACGACCAGCATTCGGGCGCCGCTGGTCGAGGTCACCCAGGCGGCAACGCGCGAGCAGATCGGCCGGGCGACGGAGGCCGCGCGCGCGCACGGCATCGGCATCGTGATGGACCTCGACGTGCGGCTCGCCCGCGAGGCGTTCCGCGCCGCGCACCCGCACGAGCTCCAGGAGATGCTGTCGATCCGGATCCACCCCGTCGCGGGCGAGACCACCGCGTGCCGCGTCGAGAGCCAGGACCTCGACGACCACTACACCGTGTGCACAACCCACTACACCGCGCTCGCAGGGCGGGTGGAACGGGTCTATGCGTTCGACCTCGCGGAGGACGCGATCGCCGCGGGAAGCCTGCTCGAGATCACGGCCGCCTGCACCGTGACCGAGGCGACGCCCGCGGCCGTGGCCGTGGCGGCGCCGGACGGGGCGCTGCAGGGCCGCAGCCACATCGCGCTGCTCGCGGTCTTCACCCATCTCGCGGCCGACGTCTTCGCCCCGCACCTCATGGAGTTCCAGCGGGAGATCCTCCGGTTCTACCGCGAGCTGCCGCTCGCGGGAGCCTGCAAGGACGAGTGGGGCTTCCCCCCCTGCTTCGACGGCAACCCCGCGCACAACGATGTCTGGTTCTCGCCCGCCATGGCCGAGGAGTACGGCCGTGTCTCGCACGGCCGCGACCTCGTGGCCGACGCGCTGCTGATGTACCAGGGCGAAGCGGGCCGCGACAACGAGCGAGCCCATGCCGTGAACCTCTTCCAGCGCATGTGCTGGGAGCGACACGTCGCGCTCGAGTGCGACTTCCACGACGCCGTGCGGGAGACGTTCGGCCCCGATGCGCTCTCCGCGACGCACCCGACCTGGTGGCCCTACCCGGGGATCCAGGAGATCAAGAAGAACGGTCTCTCGTGGTGGGGAGCCCGACGCGCCCTCGCCCAGACCGACGAGATCACCCCCTACTGCTGCCGCACGGCGCTCGCCAAGAAGTGGCGGAGCCCGGCGTGGTGGAACATGTACTACGCGCCGGCTGTGGCCGAGTACGAGCGCGAGGTGTGGGCCTCCGCCCTCGCGGGCGGGCGGGTCAACTACCACCCGCAGTGGCCGGTCGAGGGGCCGATCGACCCGAGTGGCCTCCTCCACGCCCCGCTCCTCCGCGCCGAGTGCCGGGTCCGCCTACTGAACCTCATCACCGGTGCGCCGCTCGACTGCCCCGCGGCCGTTGTCTTCGGCCACTGGTCGGCGATGAACTGGGCCGGCGGGAGCTACCCCGATTCAGGGGTCGCCCTCGCCGAGCGCTTCTGGTCGGCCGGCTACCCGGCCGACCTCATCCCCTCGAGCGAGCTGCTCTCCGGCGCCCTCGACGTCGACCGCGACGGCTGGGTGCGGTACGGCGACCAACGCTACACCGTGCTGCTCGTGGCGAACCCGGAGTTTGAGGGCGAGGACCTCACGCGCTTCCTCCGACGCTCAGTCGAGGGTCCCACGACCGTCTGCACCGTCGGGTCGTGGACCCGGGGCTTCGACGGTGTCCCGCTCGCCGACGCCGCGCCTGCCGGCGCGCTCTCGGCCGAGGAGACCGTCGATGCGCTGATCCGCCATCTCGAGGACCTGGGTGTGCCGCGTCACAGCCCGGCGATCCGCGTGGCGTCGTGGGGCCTCGACCTGACCGAGCCCGCCCTCGACGGCCACAGCCGGATGCTCGACGGCACCCGCGTCTTCGTCCGCGCGAGCACCGACCCGGCCGGCGATCCGTTCTCCCTCGAGGAGGATTTCGGCGGCCACCCGGTCGCGGCCCGCGCCGAGGGCTTGCTCGCCGTCCGCCTCGACGCCCGAGGCCGGCTGGAGGCGCTCGCGGCCGGCGGGCTCTCGGCGTTCCGTGGCGGCGGCGTACGGATCGACCTCCCACAGCCGATCGACCTCGCGCTCCGACGCGACACATCGGGCCGCCTCGTCGGCTGGATCCAGGCGTACGACGGCCCGCTCCCGAAGGAACTGCTCCGTCTCACCTCGAACTGGAGGCGGCTCGCACTGCCGAGCCCTCTCGTGTAGTAGCACCCCGCACGGCGTTGTGGAGACGCCGGAACAGGAGACGCCACCGTGGCGATGACCAGCATCGAGCGCATGCAGCGCACTCTCGACCGCAAGCCCGTCGATCGAAGCCCCGTTGCCGTCAGCCCCTGGTGGCCGACGATCGTGCGGTGGCGCGAGGAGGGGCACATCGGCCCGGAGGAGGACATCGCGGAGCACTTCGAACAGGATCTCCGCAGCGGCGGCTGGCTCAACAGCGTGGTCGACCTCGACTTCCAGGCCGTGACCATCGAGGAGACCGAAGAGACGATCCTCCAACTCGACGGCAACGGCGCGACGCTCCGTCGCCACAAGCTCCACGACAGCACCCCGGAGCACGTCGACTTCACCGTCAAGGACCGCGCCGCGTGGGAGGAGTTCGCCCGCCCGCGCCTGGTCGAGTTCGACCGCCGCAGGATCGGCTTCGAGGGCTATCGGGACGCCAAGCGCTTCGCCGCCGAGCGCGAGCGGTTCTTCTGCTGGGGCGGCGTCGCGCCGTTCGAGCAGATGCACCCCCTGTGCGGCCACGAGTCGATGTTGATCGGCATGGCCGAGGATCCCGAGTGGGTGCTCGACATGGTCCACGTCTACACCGATCTGACGATCAACCACCTGGAGCAGCTCTTCGCGGAGGAGGGCGCGCCGGACGGCCTCTTCTTCTACGAGGACATGGGCTTCAAGGAGCGGCCGTTCATGTCGCCCGCCATGTACCAGGAGATCATCTTCCCGGGCCACAAGCGCCTCTTCGACTACGCGCACTCGCTCGGCTGCAAGGTGATCGTCCACTCCTGCGGGTACGTCGAGCCGCTCGTGCCGGGGCTGATCGAGGCCGGGATGGACTGCCTCCAGGCGATGGAGGTCAAGGCCGGGATGGACCTGCCGACGCTCTTCCGACGCTTCGGCGACCGGATCGCCTTCTACGGCGGCGTCGATGTCCGCTGCCTGATCTCGAACGACCTCGCGGCCCTCGACGCCGAGATGGACAGGAAGATCCTCCCCGTCGTCCAGGGCGGAGGCGGCTACGTGCTCCACTCCGATCACTCCGAGCCGCCGCAGATCGACTACGCGACCATGCGACACTTCATCGACCGCGGCCGGACACTGGGGAGGTAGGGCTCTGGCCGGCTGGCGACGAGCCGGAGGATCACCGTTCCTCCCGCCCCTCGCCGAGGCTCCGCATGGGTGAGGTGAGTCCGGTGCAATCGGGCGGCAACCACCACAACCCGGGCCTCGGCGAGCTGACCGAAAGAGCCCTCGGCGGCGATACGGACGCGTTCGCCGCGCTCGCTGAGCGGCTCCGCTCCCCCGTCGGCTACGTCGTTCGGCGTCTGCTCGGCGAGGGGTGCGAGCGCGACGACGCAGTCCAGGACACGCTCGTCGAGGTGTGGCGCCGCCTCGGCGAGCTGCGGGATCCCGCGGCCGTTGCCTCCTGGGCCTGCCGGATCGCGCGAACGGTCGCACTCCGAAGACTCCGCAGCCACTGGCCGCCCAGCAGTCCGGCTGAGGAGGCCTGGCTTGCCGCTCGCGCCGATCCCCTCCCCTCACCCGAGGAGATCGTCGTGGCACGGCTGGCCGTGGAGTCCGCCCTCGGGCGGCTCAGCCAGGGCCACCGCACGGTCATCGAGCTGTGCGCGCTCGAGGGCCACCCGGTCTCCGAGGCGGCCGAGCTGCTCGGACTCGCCCCCGCAGTGGTGAAAGGCCGACTCCAGCGCGCACGTGCCGCACTCCGAGAGGAGCACCCCGCCATGCCCAAGAAGACGCCTGCCCCCCCTCTGGTTGCCGTTGTGGACGATGAGCCCCACATCGTGGACCTCGTGGTGCACTACCTCGAGGCCGCCGGCTACCGTGCCTGCTCGGCCCCGGACGGCAGGACCGGGCTCGAGCTGATCGCTCGTGAGAAGCCGTCCTGCGTGGTCCTCGACATCCTCATGCCCTTCCTCGACGGTCGCAGCGTGCTCCGCCGTC
The DNA here is from genome assembly GCA_964598695.1 of uncultured Armatimonadia bacterium. GTDB lineage: Bacteria > Armatimonadota > Zipacnadia > UBA1398 > UBA1398 > CAZRDB01. The sequence continues at coordinate 12,344 of CAZRDB010000113.1, read as the reverse complement.
TGCGCAGCAACGCGGCGACCGTGAGTCTCCCGGTGCTGATCCTCTCCGGCACAGACCCGGACGACCCCGCCAACGCGATCTGCGGCGAGCTGGCGCAGGGCTTCATCCGGAAGCCGTTCCATCCCGGGCACGTCGTGAAGGGGGTCCGGCAGGTCCTCGGCTGCCCGCCCGACATCGCCAAGGCCCTCGCGACGATCCACGCATTCCGCTTCCTGGGGGAAGGCGATCCGATGGAGCTGGTCGCCCTCTACCGCTCGGGTGACCCGGAGCTCGTCTACGAGGTCCCTCGCGCGCTGGGTGAGCGGCCCGAGGAGGGCCTCCCCGCGCTGCTCGCCCTCCGCGAGCCGGGTCTCCTGCTGGCTGTCGACGGGCCACACGTCGTGCCGGCACTCACCGAGCTGCTCGATGATCCCGATCCCCTGCTCGCTTTCCACGCGCTGTCGGCGCTGCAGCTTCACGCGGAACTCCACTCGCCGGCCCCCCGGCGCTCGCCACACGGCTCCGCGGTGTTCGGCCCGCGTTCTGAGGCGCAGGCGACGGTCAGCTCCGAGCGCTTCGCCGACATCGTCGGCTCCGCTGTCGCCGCGCTGGGGAAACTGGAGCCCGACGAGCGGCGTGTGCTCCTGCACCAGCTCCACGCGTTCGAGGGGACCTACGTGACGGAGCTGCTGCGCGCGATCGCGGAGGACGACCGACACGAGTTGGGCGCGCTCGCTCGCCGGCTTCTGGAGCAGCGTGCCATGCCCTGCTACCCGCCCCAGCTCGTTCTCGCGACCTGACCCGAACGGGAGGCGCTCGATGCTGACCTGCTCCGCTCTGATGCTGCTCGCCTGTGCCGCCCCGACGCCCGGGATGGTCGAGACCGTCCTCGGGCCGATCGACCCCGACGCGCTGGGCCCCACGCTCACGCACGAGCACGTGCTCGTGGACTTCATCGGAGCGGAGCACGTGAGCCGCGACCGGTACGATGCGGACGAGGTCTTCAGCACGATGCTCCCGCGCCTCCTCGACCTGCGCGAGTGCGGGGTCCGGGCCCTCGTCGAGTGTACGCCCGCCTATCTCGGCCGCGACCCGCTGTTCCTCAGGCGGCTCAGCGAGGCTTCCGGCGTCCACCTGCTCACGAACACCGGCCTCTACAAGGCCCCCTGCCTGCCCGCCCGAGCGCTCGAGGCGACCACGGAGCAGCTCGCGGAGGAGTGGATCCGCGAGGCGCGCGAGGGGATCGAGGGCACGGGCATCCGCCCCGGCTTCGTCAAGATCGCCGTTGAGCCGGACGGTCTGTCGGAGGTGCAGCGCCGCATCGTCCGTGCCGCCGCGCTCACCTCGCTCGCCACCGGACTGCCGATCTCGGCGCACACGGGCACAGGGAGGTCCGCTCTCGAGGAGCTGGACCTCCTGGCCGCGGCCGGCTGCCCGGCCGAGAGGCTGATCGTCGTCCACCTCGAACGGGAGCCCGACCTCGCTCTCCATGCGGAGATCGCCCGGCGCGGCGCATGGCTTTCCAACTACGTCCTGGACCCCTCGAACTCCCCGACGCGCGCGGGCCTGCTCGCGGCGGCGCTCGAGCGCTGGCCGGGGCAGCTCCTCGTCAGCCAGGACCGTGGTTGGTACCATGTCGGGGAGCCGGGCGGGGGCGAGATCCGGCCCTGGTCATGGCTCCCCCGCGCGCTGCCGGACCTGCTCGAGACGGCCGGCCACCCGGGCGAGGAGATGGTCGAGCGCCTGCTCGTCCGCAACCCCGCCCGGGCGTTCACCGTGCGTGCGGCCCCGGCGCCGTGAGGCGCTAGAGGTCGAGAGTCCGCCCGAGGTTGACGTAGACGGCGCGGCCGCCGCCCTGGTTGTCGCGGACGAACCCGAGCCCCAGGTTCCACTTGGCCCGGTCGCCCAGGAGCATCCAGGCGCCGGCCGTGAGCGCCCCCTGCGGCCCGCTGACGTAGTCGAGCATCCAGGTCACGTCGTCGTTCGCCCGGTAGTGGATCCCGGCGATCGCCCGGGCGTGACCGGAGGTCGTCCAGTCGATGCCGTAGTCATAGCTCCACTTGCCAAGGGCTCGCTGCCCCACCACGTAGGCCGAGGCGGTGCGGAAGCTCGTCGGGTCGACGCTCGCGATCCCGACGGCCCACGTGTCGCGGCCCCTGCCGTCCATGCGCCACTTCACGTTCACAAGCCCGCTCCCGGGCGCGTTGAGCGGGAAGTCGTAGCCGAACTCGAGGTTGTCGATCGGGGCGTACTGGGTCTCGAGGTAGATCGTCGAGGCCGACAGCGACTGGCCCTCGTAGGCACGGAAAGCCGTGTCGACGTAGGCGGTGTCCTCGGCGAGCGTGTCACTCGTCGGGATCTGCAGCAGGGCCGTGGGCGCAGCCAGGGCCATCGCGGGTAGGGCGAGCAAGGCGAGGATCGTGCGGGAGAGCGGGCGCGCGGTCATCGTCGGACTCCTGTCCACGGGTTGGGGGGAGAGCGAGGGAACTCAGTAGAGCGCGTAGGCGCGCTCCTGGTGTTCGACGGCATCGAGGCCGGTGATCTCGCTCGACGAGGTCGCCCGAAGGCCGACGAGCTTGTGGGTGACCGTCGCCAGGAGCCAGCTCGCGAGGAAGGAGTACGCGACCGTCGCGGCCACGGCGACGAGCTGGATGACCACGAGCTTCGCGTTTCCCGCGAGCAGGCCGTCGGCGCCCGCCTCGTTCACGAGCTTCGTCGCGAAGACGCCCGTGAGGATCGCGCCGAGGATCCCGCCGGCGCCGTGGATGCCGAGCACGTCGAGCGAGTCATCGAGCTTGGCCTTGCCGCGCAGGCTGACCGCGCCGTAGCAGACCGCGCCGGCCAGGAGGCCGATCAGCAGCCCCGACATGGGCGTCACGAAGCCGGCAGCCGGGGTCACCGCGACGAGACCGGCCACCCCGCCCGAGACGCCGCCCAGGAGGGTGGGCTTGCCGCGGTGGAGCCACTCCGCCAGGAGCCAGGTCAGCGTCGCGGCGGCTGCGGCGAAGTGGGTCGCGACAAAGGCCCCGGCCGCCACGCCGTCGGCCGCGAGGGCGCTGCCGGCGTTGAAGCCGAACCAGCCGAACCACAGGATCCCGGCGCCGAGCGCGGTGAGAGGCAGGTTGTTGGGCGGCATGGGCTGCGCGCCGTAGCCGATGCGCGGGCCGATGACCACCAGCATCGCCAGCGCGGTCGCGGCCGAGCAGATGTGGACGACGGTGCCGCCGGCGAAGTCGAGTGCGCCCATCGTGCGCAGCCAGCCGCCGGGCGCCCAGACCCAGTGGGCCAGCGGCGCGTAGACGAGCAGCATCCACAGCGGGAAGAAGACGAGGAAGCCCTGCAGGCGCGTCCGCTCGGCGAAGGTGCCGGTGACCAGCGCGGGGGTGATGATGGCGAACATGCACTGGAAGACCATGAACACGAGATGGGGGATGTTGGGGGTCAGGTCGGCGTTGGGCTCGACCCCGACACCCGCCATGCACAGGAACTCGAGGCCGCCGACCAGGCCGCCGATGTCCTTGCCGAAGGCGAGCGAGTAGCCGAGCACGGCCCAGACCACGGTCGCCAGGCCCATCAGCACGAAGCTCTGGAGGACGGTGCTGAGAACGTTCTTGGCCCGTACCATCCCGCCGTAGAACAGGGCCAGTCCGGGGGTCATGAAGAGCACGAGCGCGGAGCACAGGATCATGAAAGCCGTGTCCGCCCGTAGCGTGTCCATCGGTGAGTCCTTTCTGCACCGGCACAGCCTGCCGGGTCGCGGGCCTACAGGGCCTCGATTCCGCGCTCGCCCGTACGGATCCGCACAACGTCGAGAACGGGCAGGATGAAGATCTTGCCGTCGCCGACCTCCCCCGTGCGGGCCGCGTCGCCGATCGCCTGGACGATGCCATCCAGTTGGTCCTCCGAGACCACGGCCTCGATCCGGAGCTTCGGCAGCAGGTTCATCACGTACTCGGTCCCCCGATAGCGCTCCGTGAAGCCCTGCTGCCTTCCGCAGCCCCGGATCTCGGTCAGGCTCATCCCCTTCACCCCGAGGCCCTGCAGTGCGTCGCGCACCTGTTCGAAACGCTCGGGGCGGATCACCGCCTCCACCTTCACCATCGTGCAAGCTCCTCTCGGCTCCCTAGGGACTTCCCTTGACCGGCATTAGCATTCCGGCAAGTTCTTTCCGGTATACCGAGACAGCCCCCGGGCTGTCAAGGCCCCGTGCAGGGCGCCGACCGGCGACAGCGAATGCCTCCTCCCACCCGGGGGCGCGAGAGGAGCCGCGTTGCTCACCCTTGTCTGTCTGTGCATCGCCACCACCGGAGCGCCCGCCCACTGGGAGACCCGCGCCACCGACGAAGGCGAGGTCCGGCTCGCCCGCGATCACGAGGCGATCCGCCCCCTCGTCGGCCTCGGCCCGCTCCTCGCCCACGACGGCCGCACCCTGCGACCCGGCGAGTACCCCGTCCGTATCCTCCGGCGCGACCAGGCCCAGGACTCCGTCACGTTGCGGCTGGCCGCCGACCTGCCGGTCGGCAGCCTGGAGTACGAGATCGCCATTGCGTGGGAACCCGGCGCCGCCCGGATCGCCGTCCGCAGCGACAGCCCCCTCGTCCGCGGGCTCGCGGCCGGCGCGCTCACCGATGCCGGTCCCTGGCAACGGTACGACCTCTCCCGGCTCCAGGAGGCCTACGGACAGCACTGGTGGCCCCGGACCAACTACCTGGCCCGGCACGACCTGTTCCTCTCCGCCGGCTGGCAGCTCGAGGGCAGCCACGGCTCCGCCTGGGGGGAGGTCGATCCGGCCGCCTCGGGCGACGGGCCGCTCCCGCTCGCACCCGATGTCCACTACCTCGCCCGCAGCGACGGCAGCTACGCCCCCCTCTCGGAGGTGCTCGTCCTGCGGTACGGCGACCGCCTCGTCGACGCGATGCCGCTCCCGACCCAGGCCCCGAGCCCCTACCGCGAGGAGCTGGCCCGCTCCGTCTTCGTCGATCTCTGGGGCGGCACGGCTCGGGAGTGCGCCCACCTGCTCGAGGTCCTCGGCCACGCGACCCGCGGGGAGCAGCCCCTGATCACCGTCCTTCAGCCGTGGGAGTGTGCCGGGTGGGACGCGCTCCTGCCCGACTCCGTGCGCATGCCGGACTACCCGCCCGACCCGGGCGTGGGGAGCGTCGAGGAACTCCGTCTCCTCTGCGATCGCGGGAGGAGCCTCGGGCGGTTCGCCTTCCGCACCAACTACCTGCTCGCGCGCGATGTCAGCCCCAGCCTCCGCGAGGGCCTCGCCCACCGGGCCCGGGCGCTGGACGGGTCGGCCTCGTGGCACACCAAGCCGACGGAGTGGGCCGGGCTCGCGGCGCGGCAGGAGGGGGAGATCCGGGATCTCTTCGGACCGAGCGCCGGCTTCACCGACCAGCTCACCTCGGGCGCCTGGCCCGGGAGCTGGCTCGACTTCGACGCCTCGGCCGGCCCCCTCGCCGGTACCCTCGGCGAGACGCTCCGCGCGCAGCAGGAGTTCGCGCGGACGATCCGGACCGCCCACGACGGCCCGCTCGGCTCCGAGAGCCTCATGGACCAGCACCTGCTTGGCGCGTTCGTCGACTACGGCGACTTCGGGATCATGGACGGCCTGCACCGCGCACCGTGCCCCGAGTACCACCTGCGGGTGATGCGGAACTGGACCGCCTTCCACGGCATGGGACTCGTCTACCGCTTCGTCGAGAACGCCCCCTACCCGGAGTTCCACGCCGGCCGGTGCCGCTTCTGGCAGGATCGAGCGCAGCAGGACGACTACCGCTGCATGGCCGTGCTGTACGGCAACGGCGGCTACCTCTACTGGGATCCCGGCGTCCCCTGGAGCTGGATCCTCACCGAGGTCCTGCTGGTGGGCCGACTCCAGCAGCAGTACGCCGCAGTGCCGGTCGTCGGGGTCGAGTACCTCGAGGGGGCGCGGTGGAAGTCGCTCGAGCAACTCATCCGCGAGGGGCGGACCTACCCGATCGCCCCTGGTGTGGAGCCACCCGCCTGGCTGCGGCGAACCCGGGTCACCTACGGCAACGGCCTCCGCGTGGTCGCCAACCGAGCCGAGGAGGCGCTCGAGGTCGAAGCCCACGGGCGGACGATCACCCTCCCCCGCTCGGGCTGGGTGGCATGGCAGCCCGACAGCTCGTTCCTCGCGTCCTCCGCGCTCGATCCCGCAACCGGCACGCGCATCGACTGGCTCGAGGACGCCGACGCGGGCGTGCAGTACATCGACCCGCGTGGCGTGGCCTCGCACGGCGTCACGGCGCCCACCCTCTTCCGGAACGGGGAGCCGTGGCTCCGGCTCGACGAAGCGGCCGGGATGCTCCGTTGCGCGGCGGGCGACCTCGCGCTCTCGCTCCCCGAGCCCGCCCCGCTCACCCGCCTCGACTTCGAGTTCGGGAGCGGCCTCGCGGGTTGGCGCCCCATGGCCGGGCTGTTGCGGATGGAGGCGCGGGACGGCGTGCTGCGGCTCCACACCGTGACGGAGGACCCGCAGCTCCTGAGCCCGCCACTGCGGATCGACGCCGCCTCGGCGCCCACCGTCGTGCTGCGGATCCGCGCCTCGACGGGCGAGATGGGCCAGCTCTACTGGGCGACCGAGGCCGCCCCGGGCTGGTCGGAGGAGCGCTGCGCGCGGTTCCCGCTCCACCCGGGCGCGGAGTTCGAGGAGATCCGCATCGCGCTCGGCGACCACCCCGGCTGGAACGGCCAGACGATCACGCGCATCCGGCTCGACCCGGTCCACGGGCCACCCGAGGCCGACCTCGAGATCGGGAGCATCGCGGCCGAGCGCTGACCGGAGAGGCAGGAGAGTCTCCCGAGCGCGTGAACGTGCTGGGCATCCCCCTGCCGGCGGCCGCCGGCACCGTAAGGAGCAGCGCTTGGCAGCAGGCACCCTCAACGATCTCGTCGAGCGGCTGTGTCACGAACTCGGCGAGGCCGGTCTCCTGGCGAGGCCGACCACCCGCTCGGCCTACGGCCGGAACCTCTCCGTCGCCGACCCCCGCACGGGCGCCCAGTTCGGCACGCTCTCGGCCTACTGGGGCAAGAAGGGGCCGCGGGTCGTCACGAGCGGTCTCTCGTGCTCACTCGACCAGACCGCGGCTGTCGAGCGGGCCGCGGCGCGCGCGCTGGTCGCCCTGGGCGGCTCGCCCGCGCTGTCCGGCATCGGCGCGGAGGAGGCCACGCCTGAGGCCGACCTCGGTGAGGCCGTCCTCGCCTGGGTCGATGGCTCCTACATCCAGCAAGGCAAGAGTGCCGCGGCCGGCTGGGGTCTCGTCGTCCGGAAGGGTGAGCGGCTTCTGCTGGAGGCGGGCGGCTCCGACATCCCGCGAGAGGCGTACAAGCACCGCAACATCGCGGGGGAGGTGGTCGCGGTGCTGCGGCTGCTCGAGTGGTGCGAGCGCGAGGGGGTCGGCGAGGTCGTCATCCACTACGACTACGCCGGGCTCTCGTCGTGGGCGACGGGCGCCTGGCAGGCGCGGACGGAGTTCACGATCGGCTACCGGGAGAGTGTCCGCCGGAGCCCCGTCCGCGCGCGCTGGCGGAAGGTGCTCGCCCACTCCGGAGACCCCTGCAACGAGCGCGCCGACCAGCTTGCGCGAGAGGCAGCGCTCGCGAGGTTGTCGCGGGAGAGGGCGTGAGGGGCGGGAGGGTTCGGGGAGGTCCCCTAAGCCGACACCTGACCGAGAAGCTGGGCGCGCATCTTGGCCCGCTCTCTGTCGTAGCACTCGGGGCAGATCCCGTGTGTGGTGGGGGTCTGGCCGAGCGCGCTACCGGCGTCAGGACTGGTCAACGATCGCACGAAGGTCCAGTGTCCATTGCGCCGGCGGATGCGTCCGCACCAAGCACAACCGGTGACTTCCTTCTTGCTCTCTCGAGTCATGTGCGGCACCTCCTTCGGCTCCCGTAACAGAACGGACGCTGGCAGCGCCAGGTTCGTTCCCTCTGCGAAGGAGGTGCCGCGACTTTCTTCGCGCGTTACGCCTCGTTGGCGGTCTCGATCATCGCCAGGATGTTCTCGGGGCGCGCGTCGCCGGGGATCGCGTGGGCCGGCGCGAGGATGTAGCCGCCGCCCTCGCCCACCTCGCGCATCAGCCTCCGCACTTCGGCCCGCACCTCGTCGGTGGTGCCGTACGGCAGCAGCTTCTGTGTGCTCACCCCGCCCCAGAACGCGAGCCGCCCACGGTACTTCCGCTTCATCTCGTAGACCGGCACGACCTCGGGCTGGAACGGGTTGAAGCAGTCGAGGCCGATCTCGATCAGATCGTCGAAGACCTCCTGCACCATCCCGCACGAGTGGATCGTGACGAACTTGCCCGCGGCCTTCGCGGCGCTGTACTGGCGCGCGAGCCGCGGCTTGAGGAAGGTGCGCCACATCTCGGCGCTGACCAGCAGACCCCGCTGCGAGCCCCAGTCGTCGCCGAAGTGCACCGCGTCGATGGGGTGGCGCACCGCGCGCTCCACGCAGGCCACGTTCCAGTCGCAGATCGCGTCGAGCAACGCGTGCACGAAGTCCGGCCGCTCGAGCATGTCGAGCATGAGCTGCTCCATCCCCCGAAGGGTCCAGGCGCGCTCGAACAGCGAGAAGCCGATCGCGAACTGCACGAACCGGTCGGAATGCGCGGCGCACCGCTCACCGAACCCGGCGAACCGCTCGGGCGCGTCCGGGTCGGGGAAACTGAGCAGGTCGAGGTCGGGCTCGGAGAGCACCTGGTTGCAGACGTTGCCGATGTCGCGGTCGATGCTGCGATCCCACTGCACCCCGAACTGGTCCTGCCAGATGTCCTCGTCGATCTGCCGCTCGAGCGGGCCCGAGGCCACGCGGACGTCGACCATGCTGTTGTCGATCCGCGCCAGGAAATCGGTCCCGCCGCAGTGGCGCGTGAGGCTCGCCAGTGCCTTCTCGGTGAAGCCGATCTGGTACGGGGTCCGGTCGGGCTGCTCGTGCCGCAGGCTGGCGGCGACACGCTCCTTGTGGGTCACGGCGATCGCTCCTCTTCGAAGATCCCCCGAGGGCCGTATGCTCCCTCGCGCGGCGCGATACCTGCCTCGCGCCGCGCAGGTGCGGCGGGCCCGGCGCGGGAACCACCGCGCGACAAGGGAGGCCCCGATGCTCTGCCCCGTCTGCCTGGGCGATCACCGCTTCCGCGCCGACCGCGCCGCCGCCTCGGCCGGCGGCGCCTTCCGCTGCCCGGAGCTGGGCGATGCCATCCCGCCGCGGTACGTCTGGGACTACCGCAAGGCGCCGCCCGTCGTCGTCAGCGCGATCGGCTTTCGGGGCCACGGCAAGACCGTCTACTTCGCCTCGCTGCTCCACGCTCTCGAGCGTCTCGCCACGATGGGCTACTGGCCGGGCTTCTACACGATGTCCCTCGACGACGAGAGTGTCCGGACCGTCCGCGAGAACGTCGCGCTGCTCGAGGGCGGCCGCCTCCCCTACTCCACCCCCAAGAACTTCCCCCGGCCCACGCTGCTGCGGATGGAAGGCTGCCCGCTGCTCCGCCGGGCGACCCTGCTGTGCTACGACGCGGCCGGCGAGGTCTTCGCGGAGGCCCGCGAGATCGGCCGCTACGCCCGCTTCGTCAGTCGCGCGCGCACGGCGATGCTGTTGCTGAGCCCGGCCGACCTCGCCGCCCCGGCGCGCGAGATGCACGAGCTGCTCAACACCTACGTCCTCGGCCTCGCGCACCTGGGCGCCAGCCCGCGCGCCCAGAACCTGCTCGTCGTCTACACCAAGGCCGATGAGCTGGGCGAGCTGCTCTCCGGGCAGCCCGCACTGGGCGAGTACCTCCGCGGCGGAACGCTCGACGGGCTCGCCGACCCACGGGCCTACGCCGCCGCTCTCGCGCCGATCTCCCGCAGCCTGCGCGCCCTCACCGACGAGCGCCTGGGCGCCCGCAGCTTCCTCGGCCTCGCCGAGAGCCACTTCCGGGCCGTGCGGTTCTCGATCGTCTCCAGCCTCGGCTCACGGCCCGCCGACGGCTCGCTCTCCGTCGAGGTCACCCCGCGCCGCGTCCTCGACCCCTTGTTGTGGCTCCTTGCCGGCGCGCGCCGACCATGGCGCGACTAGCGAGCAGGAGCCCGCGCACCCCGCCCGAAGAGCCTTACCATCCTGCGGCAGGCGGAAGGGTGCGACGCGCTTGAGCGGCCACAAGTACTCGCGGTTCGAGCTGACCCGCGACCGACTGCACAAGCTCGATGTGCTCCGCCAGTGCGGGCGGCTCCGCGGCCGGCGAGAGGCCGTCGCGGAACGGCTCGCCTCGCTGCTCGAACATGCCACAGGGGCCGCCCTCGACGAGCACGCCGCCCAGGCCGGCCGGGCGCGCGCCTGGCTCGCGTTCGAGCCCACCACGCCGGACGCCACCCTCTCGCCCGCGTGCTCGCGGCAGGAGCTGGAGCTGGCGCTCGCGGAGCGGGAGCGGGCGCTCGAGGAGGGCGAGCCCCTGCTGCGCGCGCTGGCCGCAGCGCTCGGGCCGGCGCGCTCCGAGCAGGCGGCGGCGCTCGACGAGCGGCTCGACGCGCTCGAGGATCGCTGGGCCGCCGGCCGCGACGTCGTCGCTCTGTGGTGCGCCCGCGAGGCCGGCAGCATCACCGAGCGACTGACCCGAGCCCGCGCGCGGATGGCTGCCGACAGGCTGGCCGAAGTGGCCCGCGACCTACCCGCGCTCGAGCGGCTCGTTGCCCAGGTCGTCGAACGCGCCGAGGCGCACGAGGCGCGCCACCAGCAGCGCCTCTACGTCCTCCGCTCGCTCCGGCAGGTCTGTGCCGACATGGGCTTCGTGGAACTCGGTCCCCCGCGCCAGGCCGACCCGCGCGACCGCGCCAGCGACGTGCAGATCCGGCTCGACACCCTCGATCGCGGGCAGATCGACTTCCGCCTGACGCTCGGAGAGATCCACGCCCGCGCCGGGCTCGAAGCCGAGGAGTGCTACGAGGAGTTCGCCCTCCTCGCCGACCACCTCGCCGACGAGTTCGGCGTGCGCGCCGCGTTCGTGCGCGACGAGGGGCAGACGCCGATCTCCCGCCAACAGGGCGAGAAGGACGAGCCCACGGACGACGCCCGCGAGCAGGCCCCCGAGAGGTAGCCCCATGTCGGTCTGGCAGAGCAACCTACGGAGCGCGCTCCGCAACCACCCCGTTCTCCTGCTGCACGGCAATGTCCGCGACCGGTACCTCGACGCCGACGGGCGCCTCCACGAGAACCTGACCGATCTGCTCGAGACCCTCGCCGCCGAGTGCCCCCTCCCGCTCTCGGAACGCGCCTACTACGATCCCGTGGGCCGCGAACGGCGCCGTGGCGGAGCGCCCGCCCCCGAGCCGGCGGAGTCGGGCGACGAACTCGAGGCGACCGGCCCGCGGGGAGGTCCCGCCCCACATGCCACGCCCGAGCGTGTGCTCGCCTCGTGGCTCGAGCCACTCAGCACGCCCGAGGGCAGCCGCCTCGCCGTCCTCCACTACCTCGACAAGCTCGTCGCCTACCGCCCCGGCTACAGCGCGGAGGAGATGGAGCGGCTGCTGCGCCTCGAGAAGCTGATCGAGAACATCACCCCCAACAACCGCCTCGTGCTGGTGGCGCTGCAGGACGCGATGGTGCCCCTCGAGCTGTACGCGAACGCGCCGAAGGTGCGGCTGATCGCGATCCCCCTGCCCGACCGTTCCGACCGCGACGCCTACCTCGCCCACGCGGTGGGAGAGCATCCCCAGCGCGGGCTGGTCGCCGACCTCACCGACGGTCTCTTCCTTCGCGACCTCGAGCACATCGCCGCCGACCTACGCGAGCAGCCCGAGGCCGGCGCCCGCGACGCGCGACGGATCGTGAACCACTACCGGCTCGGCGAGCGGGAGGACCACTGGGCCGCGCTCTCCATCGAGCGCCTCGGGGGCGCCTTCCGCTGGTTCACCGAGGAGGAGGGCCTCCAGGGCCAGGACGAGCCCGTGCGGCGTGTGATCGACCTGCTGTGCCTCGCCCGCGCCGGGCTCACCGGCGTCGCGAGCGGTGTCGCCGCGAAGCCCCGCGGCGCCCTCTTCTTCGCCGGCCCCACCGGCGTCGGCAAGACCTTCCTCGCCAAGAAGCTCGCGAAGTTCCTCTTCGGCACCGAGGACGCGTTCCTCCGCTTTGACATGAGCGAGTTCAAGGAGGATCACACTGTCTCGAAGCTGATCGGATCCCCCCCGGGCTACGTCGGGTTCGAGCGGGGCGGGATGCTCACCAACGCCGTCCGCGAGCGCCCGTTCTCGGTGCTCCTGTTCGACGAGATCGAGAAGGCCCACCCGCGCATCCTCGACAAGTTCCTGAATAACAACGACTAGGGGGGGAACCCCAAACCCCGGGCCAAACCGTTATAATAAACGTA
>CAZRDB010000112.1:0-17150 GCA_964598695.1 uncultured Armatimonadia bacterium | reverse complement strand
TCCTCGCGAACCTCGGAGAGGCCCACGCGTACCCCCCCAACGCTCAGACCGCGCGGTCGGAGTTGGCCGATGTCGCGGGCAACGTGCTCGTATACCGCAAGGATGGTGACCCGCTCGAGATCGCGGTCGGCGGGCGGTCCCTGCTCGTGCCTGCCGCGGGACGGCGTCCCGCCTTCCAGCGGATGGGCGGGGCGACGGTCGTGGGCCTCGGCGCCGCGGCTCCCGAGGGCAGCTTCCAGCTCTTCCGTCGAACGGAGCTGGAGGTGGTGCCGGACTCCGGCGAGGTCACCGTGACCGCCGTGGCCCGCAACGAGGCGATGCCGGTGTTCGTGAGCTACGCGCTCCGGACGTCCGGGCCCGCCTGCAGACTCGTGCTCCACTGGCCGGTTCCGGGCGCCCCTTGCTGCCTCGCCACCGTCGACGGCGCAACCGTGACGGTGCAACGCCGAGGGTCGGGCTGGGAGCTTCGCGTGCCCGAGGGGAGCCACTCGGTGACCCTCGAGGCCCGGCCGATGGCCGAGGCGCGCGCGGAGGGCCCTGCCCTGTAGCGCCCGCGACCTCAGTCCACGAAGACGAACGAGTAGAGATCGGCGTCGCTCAGGCTCACCCGGAGGCGGACCGTCGTCCCGCGGAGGCTGCCGAGGTCGCTCCCGCCCCACGAGACGGCGTGCTCGATCTCATCGCCGAACAGCTCCTCGGACTCGGCCAGCGTGAAGCCGGGGATCGGCTGCCCCGCCTCGTCCCGCAGTTCGAAGCGGAGCGAGCCGGCCGCCGAGGTGGCGTAGTTGACCAACAGCCGCCCGCCCGAGACCCCGACCGGCGCGGTCAGCAGCTCCCCGCCCACCGCCCCGGCGTGGATCGATGCGAAGCCGTCGATCCGGATGGTTCCGCGCCGAACCCGGCTCGTCTCGTGCTGGTAGTGCTCGCTCCAGTACAGGGCCATCTCCGTTGGGGAGGCGGGCAGGAGGCCCCAGGCGATCATGTTCGTGCGGTCGGTCCAGTTCTCGGGGTCGGGCCCGGGCCGGAGGAACGCCTCGGGCCAACGCTCCCACGTGAGACCGTCGCGGCTCGACATGAAGACGCCGTCGGAGACACCCGGCTCGGCGTAGCCGGCGTGCTTCTTGCGCTCGGGGACGAACCGCTTCGGGAAGCCGACGAGGATCTCCGGGTTGCGCCAGTAGCGGACGATGGCGTTCGTATAGAGGTGCTCCGGCGGCACGCCCGGGAAGGCGAGCCACTCGCCGCCCGACCAGTGGAGGAAGTCCGGGGAGGTCATCCGCCGGATCGTGCGGACCCCCTCGCGGAAGTCTCGGTAGTAGCAGACGTAGCAGCCGAGCACCTCGTCGTAGCGCGGCGTGTTCTGGGAGTCGAACGCCCCGTCCGTGAGCACCGGCTCCTGCTGTAGGAGACGCCACGAGAGGCCGTCGGCCGAGGCGTAGGCGCGGGGCGGTGCGCCACCGATCGCCTTGTAGCGCTCCGACGGCTCGCAAGCCGGGTTGGTGTCGACGAAGGGCGCGAGGTTGTGGGCGTCCCCCCCAGCGAGGAGGATGTTGTTCTCCGTGGAGCCCTCGTACTCGACCGCCCCGACCGTCGGCCGCTCGAAGTGGATCCCGTCGGCGCTCTCCGCGACACAGGCGTACTGCTCGGCCTCGCCCGAGCGCAGGCCACGATAGTACAGGCGGAACCGGCTCTCCGGCGTCGTGAGCACCGTCACGTAAGCTGAGGCGGGGCCCTCCCAGGGCGCATCGAACGAGAGTGCAACTTCGCGCGGGGTGGGCGAGTGGAGCACCCGCCGGGCATCGCCCGTGAGCGCCTCGACGCCCTGGCCGTCGAAGAAGAGCTGAAGGCCGGGCCGGGCGGGGGGCGCCCCGACCGACTCTTGGGCGGCGGCGGGGACGCCCGCGCAGACCAGGCAGGCGACAGCGGCGATCCGGTGCATCTCGGTGTTCCCCTTCGTTCGATGGAGCCGTCCCCGACAACAGGTCCGGTACCCGCCGGCGCCGACCGGCGGGTACCGCGTTCCTCCCGAGCCTCTCGGAGACCTACCCGACCTTCTGCTTGAGGATCGCCAGAAGCGTGTCGAAGTCCACCGGCTTCTGGAGCACGCCGCTGAGGCCGAGCTCGGCGTAGTTGGCGGTCGTGCTCAGGGTGTTGCCCACCGAGCTGAGCATGTAGATCGGCGCCGAGTTGCCCAGCGCACGCAGTTCCTTCGCAAGCCCCGTCCCGGCGTCGACCTCCTCCATCATGAGATCGACGAAGACGATGTCGGGCGTCTGCTGCTTGTACAGCACGAGGCCGGCCTCGGCCGAAGTGGCCAGCACCGGCTCGTAGCCCTGGGCCTCGAGGAACAGCTTCATCCCGTCGAGGATGTCCTGGTCGTCGTCCACACACAGCACCACGCGCTTTCCGTCCGCCATGCTCTCACCCTCACCCGCGTGCCGTCGGACCGGCGCCGAGCGGCGCGCGGTCCGGAGCGGCAGCCAACGTTCCCTCCTGAAGCCTGGAAGCCAGGTAGCGCAACGCGGCCTCCAGGTTGGCCTGGGCGGCTTCGCTCAACGTCTCGCCGAAGTCGCCGAACTCGAGGCCGCGGATCCCGAGCGTGTAGCCCCGGGGCGCGGCGCGGAAGAGACGCTCCGCCAGGCCGAGCACCTGATCGGGCCCGACGCTGTGGGTCGAGAAGCTCACGTCGGCGCGGGGCGAGACGGGCGCGAGCCGGAACGGCTCCTCACCCTCGACCGAAGCGTCGACGAACACCACCACATCGTAGTGGGCGACCGTCTCGGAATCCTCCACCGTGAGCTGGTACCCGGTCTCGACGGTCACCCCGGGAAGACCGAGCTGTTCGATGCGGCGCGCCGCCTCCGGCCCCAGCCCGTCGTCCTGTCGGGCGGGATTGCCGTAGCCGAGCACCAGAGTGCGGGGCGCCGCGTCGGTCATTCCTTGGTCCTCACATCGACCACGCGCCCCTCCGCGTCGACCAGCTCCACGATGAGCGGCATCTGGCCGAGCGCGTGGGTCGCGCAGGAGAGGCAGGGGTCGTAGGCCCGGATCGCGACCTCGATGTGGTTGAGGAGGCCCTCCGTCACCTCGCACCCGGTGAAGTGGTCGGCCGCGACCTTGCGGACCGCCTGGTTCATCGGCTCGTTGTTGTGCGTGGTCGAGACGATGAGGTTGGCCCGCGTCACCTGATCGTCGTCGTTGACCTCGTAGTGGTGGATCAGCGTACCGCGCGGCGCCTCGATGATCCCGACGGCCTCGTGGCGGCGTTCTCCGGTCGTGACGAGGTCCTCGCCCTGGAGATCGGGGTCGTGGAGCAGGTCCCGCATCTTCTCGCAGGAGTGGAGCAGCTCGATCATCCGGGTCCAGTGGTAGGCCATGGTCAGGTTGTTCGGCTTGCCGCCGGTCACGGCCGCGAACTCCTGCCGCGCGGCCTCGGCCTCGGGACTGTCGATGAAGGAGCAGGTGTTGAGCCGCGCCAGCGGCCCGACGCGATACCAGCCCTTCTCGGGCCCGAGGGCACGGAGGAAGGGGAACTTCATGTACGACCAGTTCCGCACTTCCTCGGCGATGTGCTCGGTGTAGCCCTGGCAGTCGGCCTGGTCGAGCAGCGTGTTGCCGTCGGCGTCGATCGCGCGGAGGTTGCCGTCGTAGATGTCGAGGGCGCCGTCTGCGCGGACAATGGAGAGGTGGTTCGAGAGGAACGAGCCGAAGGGCGCGAGCCGCTCGAGGTTCTCGACGGTGTAGTCGCGGGCGATCTTGACCGCCCCGCGCGCCCACTCCATCTGCTGGTCGATCTCGGCGAGCAGGGCGTCGCGCTCGGCGAGCGTGAGGTTCTTGTTGATCCCGCCCGGGATCGCGCCTGTGCCATGGACCTTCTTGCCCGAGGTGGCGCGGATGACCTCTTGGCCGTACCGCCGCATCATCACGGCCTGCACGGCCAGCTCGGGGAACCTCGCCGCGACGCCGATCACGTTGCGGATCGCCGGGTCGGCGTCGAACCCGAACAGCAGGTCGGGCGAGCACAGATGGAAGAAGTGGAGCGCGTGGGACTGGAAGAACTGGCCGTAGTGCATCAGGCGGCGCATCTTCTCGGCCGTGGGCGTGAGGTTCTCGCCACCCACGATGCGGTCGACGGCCTTGGCGGCCGCGAGGTGGTGGGAGACGGGGCAGATCCCGCACAGCCGCTGGACGAGCACGGGCAGCTCCCAGAAGGGCCGCCCCTGGATGAACCGCTCGAAGCCGCGGAACTCCACGATGTGGAGCCGCGCCTGCTCGACCTTGTTCTCGGCGTTGAGCAGGAGCGTGACCTTGCCGTGGCCCTCCACCCGCGTCACGGGCTCGATCACGATGCGCTTGGTCGCGTCATGGCTCTGGCTCACAGTGACTCACCCGGTCCTCTTAGTCGTACTTCAGCAGCGCGTAGGGGAGATCGAGGGGCCGGCCCTCCAGGAGCGCGACGAGCGCCTCCCAGAGCGTGTCGGCCGGGGGTGGACACCCGGGCAGGAAGTAGTCGATCTTGACCACCTCCTGCACGGGGTAGACGCGGTTGAGGAGCAGCGGGATCTCCGGGTCGTTCGGGATCGAGCCGCCCGGGTTGTAGACGGTGGGCCCATTGAGGTAGGCCTCGTCGAGGCACTCCTGTAGCGGAATGGTGTTGCGCATGGCGGGGATCCCGCCCATCGTTGCGCAGTCGCCGACCGCGACGAGGATCCGGCAGTGGTCCCGAAACTCTCGCAGGACCCGCACATTCTCCTCGTTGGCGCAGCCACCCTCGATCAGCCCGACGAGGCAGGGGCCGGTGAAGGTCTTGAAGTCGTCGATCGGCGACTTGTCGAAGTCGACCAGCTCGACCAGCTTCAGGATGCGCTCATCGATGTCGAGCAGTGACATGTGGCACCCGAAACACCCCGCGAGCGAGGTCGACGCTACCTTTGGCTTGCTCATGGCACCTGTCCCTCACTCGAGCCGCCGCCTGCTCCCAGGTCGGAGCCGATGGGCTGGTGGTCGTACTGCCGCTGGCCGACAGGAACCCGGTAGCCCACCCGCTTGACCAGGATGGCGCCGACCGGGCAGACCTCGGCGGCGCGGTCGGTGGCGGCGAGGTCGGTGTCGGCGAGGCAGAACTCGGCATTGACCGCGATCCGACGGTCGGGGCCGCGGCCGACGAAGTCGAAGACGTGCTTGCCATCGAGATCGCGCGAGGCGCGAACGCAGCGGCCGCAGAGCACGCAGCGGTTGCGGTCGATGAAGACCCCGGGATGGGACGCGTCCACGTCGCGCTTGGGGAAGAGGTACGGGTACTTCGGAGCGGTGATGCCGAAGCGGTAGGCGAGGGCCTGCAGCTCGCAGTTGCCGCTCTTCTCGCAGAACATGCAGAAGTGGTTGCCTTCCACGAGCAGCATCTCGAGGAGGTCGCGGCGCAGCCGCGTGACCTTCTCGGAGCTGTTGTCGATGATCATCCCCGGGACCGCCGGCTGCGTGCACGAGGCGACGGGGCGACCGTTGGCATAGACGGTGCAGATGCGGCACGAGCCGTAGGGCACGAGTTCCTTGTGGTGGCACAGGCGCGGGATGTAGATCCCGGCCGCCTCCGCCGCCTGGAGGATCGACTGGCCCGGCTCCGCCCCGATCTCCACGCCGTCGATGGTCAGGCTGATCGCGCTGCTCATCTCACGATCCTGTTCCGGCCTTGCGGCCTGGCGTGCGGCGCGAGGCTAGTGCTCGGCCGGCCCGTGGCCCGCGATGGTCGCCGCTTCGGTCGTGGCCGCGGCGAGGTCGAACGTCGGCTGATAGCCGTCCGACCGCTCCTCCACGTTGGCCTCGTAGACCCGTCGGAAGTTGGCGAGCGAGGTGAGGACCGGGTTCGGGGAGGTCTGGCCGAGGCCGCAGCGAGCCGCGTCCTTGATCGTGGCCCCGAGCGCCTCGAGATACTCCAGATCGGCGGGCTCGGCCTGGCGGGCGCGGATCTTGCGGAGCCGCTCCAGCAGCAGCACGTTGCCAACCCGGCAGGGCGTGCAGTAGCCGCAGCTCTCGTCGATGAAGAACTCGAGGAAGCGCTCCACCACGTGCAGCAGATCGCGCTTCGGGCCGAAGACCATCACCGAGCCGCCCGTGGCGAGGTCGTCGTAGCAGATCGTCCGCTCGAACGCCTCGGGCCCCACGAGCTGGCCGCTGGGCCCCCCGATCTGCACCGCGATCGCGTCGCTCGCGCCGGCCATCTCGAGCACCTTCGACAGACGGATCCCGAACGGCACCTCGTAGACCCCCGGGCTCTTGCAGTCGCCCGAGATGCTGAGGAGCTTCGTGCCCGGGCTGCCTTTCGAACCGAGCTGGGCGAACCAGCCGGGTCCGCGGTCGAGGATCCGCGCAACGCAACAGAAGGTCTCGACGTTGTTGACGACCGACGGGCAGCCGCGGTAGCCCTTCTGGGCGGGGAAGGGCGGGCGGTTCTTCGGGTCGCCCCGCTGGCCCTCACACGAGCTGATGAGCGCCGTCTCCTCGCCGCAGATGTAGGATCCCGCGCCGAGCTGGATCGTGATGTCGAAGGCCATGCAGTTCTTGTTGCCGCAGAAGCGCGCCCCCAGCAACCCGCGCTTCCGTCGCTCCTCGAGGACGTGCTCCAGATACGGCAGCAGGTAGGCGTACTCCCCACGGAGGTAGAGGATGCCCTTCTCGGCCCCCACCGCGTAGCCCGCGATGGTCATCCCCTCGAACAGCAGATCGGGGCACTCCGTGAGAACCACGCGGTCCTTGAACGTGCCGGGCTCGCCCTCGTCGGCGTTGCAGAGGATGTACTTCTCGTCCCCCGGTGCATCGCGGGTGAACTTCCACTTCATGCCGGTCGGGAAACCGGCCCCGCCCCGTCCCCGCAGCCGCGCCGCGTTGACGTCACGGATCACCTCGACCGGGCTCATCGCGATCGCCTTGAAGATCGCCGAACCCGACTCGAAGTCGTCGAAGATCACCGGGCCCCTCATGCGGATGTTGTTGTGCACCATGGAGTGCACAAGCGGGTTGGCGTTCTGGCCATGGCCGAGCTGTGTGACGAGAGAGCGAGGGTCGGGCTCCTGGCGCAGGCCGCGCACGATCTCGCGGGCGCGGTCGCTCGAGAGCTGGTTGACCACGACGTCGTTGACCAGGGCCGCCGGCGCCTGATCGCACATCCCGATGCACGGCGTGTACTCGAGCGAGATCAGCCCGTCGGGCGTGGTCTCGCCGAATGGGATCCCCAGTTCATCGCTGAGAGCCTCGGCCACACGCCGTGAGCCGTGCATCTCATCGATGATGTCATCGCACAGGCGGATGACGATCTTCCCCCTGGGCCGTTTGGAGTAGAACGCATAGAAGGAGACGACTGCTTCAACCTCGACGCGGTGCACCCCACAGCGGCGCGCGATCTGGTCGATCGCCTCCGCCGGGACGTGCCCCAACTCGGCCTGGACATGCCGGACGATGTCCATCATCCGGCCGGGATCACACAGGAACCGCTCGCAGATCGGGCCTACCACTGCCTCACACGATGCGTCCATGCGACACCTCAGGCTGTTCGATTGTCCTCCTGCGTCCAAAACGGTAGAGCGGTAATCGCGACCTCATTCTTCATACACCCGGGGGAGTCCTGCCTGGGGTGTGGCGTGGAGGCGTGAGCCCCGCCCATCAGCGAGAGCGACGGAGGCGTGCCCCCGGGATCCCGCCCGACGCGCGGGGAATGCGATACACCGAGGCGTGCTGGCGCACGCGAGCGGAACGCGGCTGTCAGCGGGAGCAGTGGGGAGCGCCGGTCACCGGGTCCGGCGCCGGAGGGTGGTCGCGCCGGCAAGGCTGGTGAGCACGCAGCCGGCGAGCAGGCCCGGGTTGGGCCATCGGCCGAGGTAGGTGACGAACGAGATCTGGGCCGAGCGGGTCGCGATCGCCGGCACCTGGAAGGTCTTGCCTCCGTGCTCGAACTCGAGGTGACCGACCACCTGACCGGCCACGACCGGAGCGTCGAACACCGCCTGCGTGAACCGCACGGGCGGCAGCTCGGCGTCAGCGCGCATAGTCGTCGCGAGCGTCTCGCCCGCGGCCACCCAGACCGGTTCGCCGCAGCCTCGGAGCCGAATCTGCTCGAGCGGGACGCCGGCCCGCACGACCGAGCGCTCCACGTAGGTCTCGAAGGCCCAGGAGAAGAGCGCGCTGCTCTCCCAGAAGCGCTCCTTCGACCCGATGACGACCGCGATGAAGCGGCGGCCGCCCTGTTGCGCCGCCGAGCACAGCGAGAAGCCCGAGTCGTTGGTCCAGCCCGTCTTGACGCCGATGCAGTCGGGCCGCATCTCGAGCAGCTTGTTCGTGTTCACGATCCGGTAGCCGTCGGCATAGCCCTCTCGGGGAACCGTCTTCTCCGGCGTCGCCACGATCGCCGCGAACTTCGGGTTGAGCAGCGCGTACCGGGAGAGTTGCGCGACGTCGAACGGGCTCTGGTAGTGGCCCTCGGCGTCCAGCCCGTGCGGCGTCACGAAGCGGCTCTGTCCGAGGCCGAGTTCGCGCGCCTTGCCGTTCATGAGCTGCGCGAAGCCCTCGACACTCCCGCCCACGTGCTGCGCGAGCGCCACGGCCGCATCGTTGCCCGAGCGCATGAGCGCCATCTCGAGCAGGGTCTCGACCGTGAGCCGCTCGCCCTCCTTGAGATTGCAGCTCGACTCCCCGGTCTCGGCGGCCTGCTTCTGCACCGTCACCACGTCGGCGAGGTCGGCGTTCTCGAGCACGACCACGCCGGTCATGATCTTGGTGATGCTGGCGATCGCGGTCGGTTGGCGCGCGCTCTTCTCGTAGAGCACCTCGCCGGTCCAGCCATCGATCAGGATCGCCGCGCGCGCCGTCAGCTCCGGGGGCGGCCCCGCGACCGCGCCGCGCGCCAGGCCCAGTGTGAGCACCGCCGCGATCGCCCACGAGGCCCCAGCGCGGCGGGGTGTCTTGCCGTCATGCACCGTCGTTCGTCTCCTCTTCATCCGGCTGGGTCGGTTCGGTCGGCTCGAGGGCCTCGCCCGCGTCGTCCTCCGGGGGGGGGCCGTCGAGCCCGAGAGCCACGTCGAGGTCCGTCAGTTCGGGCTCCTCGGCGTTGTCTACGGTCGGCGGGGCGCTGTCTCCTTCGGCAAACGGAAGCTGGCGCTCTCCTTCGTCCTCCATGGGGATCCCAAGCAGGTGGGCCGGGATGCCCTCGGACTCGGCCTTGGGAAGGGCGCCGAGATCGGCGAGGCCCGCGACCTCGAGGAAGGTGGGGGTCGTCGCATAGAGCAGGGGCCGGCCGGGTACGTCCTTCCGCCCGACCTCCTTGATGAGGCCCTTGCGGAGCAGGCTCTCGAGGGCGCCTTGCGAGTTCACGCCGCGCAGCAGGTCGATCTCGGGTCGTGTGATCGGCTGGCGGTAGGCGATCAGCGCCAGAACCTCGAGGCCGGCCCGGCTGATCCGCTCCGGCCGGGGCTCGAAGTAGCGCTCGACGTACCGGTGGAAGCGCGGCTGGGTCATCATGCGGAGTCCGCCGGCGACCTCCACGATCTGCAGGCTGCGCGACGCCAGGTCCTCGCGCAGGGCCGCCAGCGCCGCCTCGAAGGTCTCCTGGTCGACCTCGAGGATGTCGATCAGGCGCGGGACCGGCAGCGGCTCGTTGCCGACAAACAGCAGGCACTCGATCGCGAGCTTGGTCTCCTCAGTGTGCATGGTTGGCCAATCCCGGTCCCGGATAGATTCGGATCTCCCCGAGCGGGGAGTGCTGGTGCACCGTCACGTTGCGCCTGCGGATCAGCTCCAGCACGGCAAGGAAGGTTACCACGACCTCGATCTTCGTGGGGCGCTCGCCCACCGTCTGCAGGAAGCTCAGGCCGTCGGGGCACAGCCGCACCGCCTCGAGCAGCTCGCCCATGCGCTCCCCGACCGACCACCGCCGCTTCTCCAGCACCGCCGGCTGGTCGTCGACCGCGCGCAACAGGAGCTGCTTGAAGACACTGAGCAGATCGAAGACCGAGACCGACTCGAGCGGGATCGTGTCGGGCGTGAACTCCTGCGCCTCGTCGCCGCCGCGCGGGTGTACCTGCGCGTGGTTCTCGATCTGCTTCCGCAACACCTCGACGCTCTGCCGGAAGCGTTGGTACTCCGCGAGCTTGCGCTGCAGCTCGCTCTTGGGGTCGGTCCGCTCCTTGCGCGCGACGTCATCGAGGAGGTCGTCGTCGAGATCGTCGAGGCTCGAGGCCGGAAGCAGCATCTTGGCCTTGATCGCCATCAACATGGTGGCCATCACGAGGAACTCGCCCGCGACCTCGATGTCGAGCATCTCCATCAACACGAGATACTCGAAGTACTCCTCGGTGATCTCGGCGAGCGGCACATCGTAGATGCTCACCTCGCGCCGGCGCACGAGGAAGAGCAGCAGGTCCATCGGTCCCTCGTAGAGGGGGATGCGGACCCGGTAGGGGCGGAGTCCCGCCACCTCGCGCTTCAGGTCGTCGAGCACGCCTCGATCGAACAGCGCGCCCTCGCCCGGAGACCGGGCCGGCGGCGTCTCAGCGGGTTCGGTCGCGCCGTCCGTCTCGGGTTCGACTGTCTCCTCGTCGGGGGCTAGCGGAGCGTCCGTGTCCACAGACCCATCGCCTCCCGAACCAGGGCGAGCGTCTCCCCGGCCGCGGCCCGCGCCTTCCGGGCTCCCTCGGCGAGCATCTCCACAAGGCCCGAGGGGTCGTGCGCCAGCTCAGCCCGCCGCGCCTGGATCGGCGCGACGGCTTCGGCCATCGCGTGGGCCAGTGCGTGCTTGCAGTCGACGCAGCCCAGCGCGCCGCTCTCGCAGCCCGCCCGGGTCTCGGCCTCGCCGGGGACGTTGTAGCAGCGGTGGTAGGTGAAGACGGGGCAGCGCTCCGGGTGGCCCGCGTCGCCGCGGAAGACCTTCGCCGGATCGGTGAACATCGTCTCGACCTTGCGGCCGAGGATCGCCGGCGGATCGCTGATCAGGATCACGTTGCCGTAGTTCTTACTCATCTTGCGGCCGTCGGTCCCCGGCAGTGCCGGGAAGTCGGAGAACAGCGGCTCCGGCAGGGGGAAGACGGGCCCGTAGAGCTGGTTGAAGCGCCGCGCGATGTCGCGGGTCATCTCGATGTGCTGGGTCTGGTCCTTCCCGACCGGGACGGCGGTCGCGCGGTGGACCAGAATGTCGGCCGCCTGCAGCACCGGGTAGCTGAGCAGGCCCAGGCCGGCCGAGCGCGCAACCGCGCTCTCGGCCATCCACTCCTTGTAGGTGACGCTTCGCTCGAGCCACGGCACCGGCGTCATCATCCCGAGCAGCAGTGCCAGCTCGGCGTGCTCGGGGACGTCCGACTGCACGAAGAGGCAGCACTTCTCGGGGTCGAGCCCGACGGCGTACCAGTCGAGGACCATCTCGCGGATCAGGCCGCGGAGGTCGTCCGTCTGCTCGTAGCCCGTGGTCAGCGCGTGCCAGTCGGCGATCACGAAGCGGCACTCGACCTGCTCCTGGAGCGTCAGCCAGGTCCGGAGCGCGCCCTCCAGGTTGCCGAGGTGGAGGCGCGCGGCCGGCCGCATGCCGCTGAGGACGATCTGGGGTTCGGGCTGGTGTGGGGCCTGGCTCACCGGAGCAACGCCGCCCCGAGATCGGGCATCAGGAACCTGTAGATCAGGTCGACCGGCAGCAGAACGGCCCCGCCGATCTGGGGTACGAGCAGAACCACCAGCAGCAGCGGCATGCCAAGCTGCATGCTGACCGCGTAGAACCGCTCGGCGGCCCGCTGTGGGAGGAACCACTGCACGATCTTGACCCCGTCGAGGGGGCCGATCGGCAGCAGGTTGAAGACCATGAGGGTGAGATTGAGCATCACGAACACGTGGAGCAGGACGAACAGGGAGATGAAGCTGTCCTCCCCGAGGACGATCGACCCGGTCCGCAGCAGGCTCCACAGCGCCCACGAGAGCCCGATGCCCAGCCCGGCGAGCAGCAGGTTGGTCGCCGGGCCCGCAACCGAGGTCAGCATCAGGTCGCGGCGGAGGTTGCGGAAGTTCTGCGGGTTGATCTGCACGGCCTTACCCCAGCCGAACCCGGCCAGGAGGATGCACAGCGTCCCGACCACGTCGAGGTGGGCAAGTGGGTTGAGCGAGAGACGGCCCTGCTTCTCGGGCGTCGTGTCCCCGCAGGCGGCCGCGACCCGCGCGTGGGCGTACTCGTGCAGGCCGATCGCGAACAGCAGACTGATCAGGTACGCCGCCAGCAGCTTGAGCGCGATCGGCGAGGGGTTGGAGAGCGTTCGGATCAGCACGCCGGAGCCTCCTCACTCCGCCTGAGCGTAGACTTCCTGGGCCAGTTCGGCAAGCCGAGCCGGCTCCTGCTCCGCGGTGAGCCCCCCGTCCAGCCGCTCCTCGAGCAGCCGGCGGAGTATCTTGCCATATCGCGGGCCGGGACGGTAGCCGAGCCGCCGCAGGTCCTCGCCGCGGACCGTGAGCTGGGTGCGGCGCATCTGAGTCAGGTACTCCGCCACCCGCTGCTCGGCCGGCCCCTCCGGCTGCGCCATCACGAGCGCCCGAGCCAGCAGCACCGGAGGCAGCGGCTGCAGGAGCTGGTAGACGTGGCTCGGACGCACCGGGGCTTCGCTCTCGAGCGCGCTGAGCACGAACTCGGGCGACTCGACGGCGATCGACAGCTCGTCCATGTCGTCGCGGGTGAACCGCAGCCGACGGGCCAGGTCGCGCACCCCGGTGCCCGACATCTCCCGCAGCAGGGGGCAGAGGAACGCGAGCCAGCGCTGCGGGAGGACTGGAGGATCGAGCGAGGCGAGCCACGCCAGCACCTCGGCCGTGCGCCGCAGTTCATCGAGCGCGCGGTTGTCGAACACGAGCTTCGAGTGGATGTGCTCCCACACCGAGAGGTGGGAGAGCCGGTGGATCGCCGGGATCGGGTCGGGCTCGGAGAGGATCAGCACCAGCTCGGTCCGGATCCGTTCGCCGGTGAGCGCTTCGAACAGCTCGCCTTCGAGCGCGTAGCCGAGGAGCGCCTCCGTCTGGTCGTCGAGCCGGAAACCCAGCCGCTGCTCGAAGCGTACCGCCCGGAGGATCCGGGTCGGGTCCTCCACGAAGCTCAGCGTGTGCAGTACGCGGATCACGCCGCGCTCGAGGTCGACCCGGCCGCCGAAGAAGTCGTGGAGCCGGCCGAAGCGCTCGGCGTTGATCTGCACGGCCATCGCGTTGATCGTGAAGTCCCGCCGGTAGAGGTCTTCCTTGACCGAGGAGTGCTCCACTTCGACCGTCGGCAGGGCGCCCGGGGCTTCGTAGAACTCCGTGCGGGCGCTCGCGACGTCGATCTTGGTGCGGTCGGGCAGCGCGAGCACCGCGGTGCCGAATCGGCCGTGTGTGAGGATCCGCGCCCCCAGCTCCGGCGCCGCCCGCTGGGCGAACTCGATGCCGTTGCCCTCCACGAGGATGTCGGCGTCGACGCTGGGAGCGCCGAGCAGGAGATCGCGCACGCCGCCGCCCACGAGAAACGCGGGTCGGCCCATCTCGTCGGCGATCCGGCCCAGCCGCTCGAGGAGCTGCGTCAGGCCGTCGTGCTTGCGCGCGCGGAGCACGTCCGAGACGTCCTGCACCCCGCCGAACTCGCCCACGTAGACACGGTGATCGCCTTCGGAGGGCAGGCGCGTGCCGTGCCGGAGGTCGGAGCGGGTGACGATGCCGACCAGGTTGCCCTGCTCGTCGATGATCGGCACGCGGCCGACCCGGTGGGTGATCAGCATCTCCTGGATCTCGGGCGCCGGGGTGTCGGGCCGCGCGAACACGACGCGGCTCTGCATGCACGACTTCACCGGCGCGTGGCCGAGGTTGTGGTGGAGGGCGCGATCCAGCTCCTTGAGCGTCACCTGGCCCGAGATCCGCGAATCCTCGGTGACGAGGATCCCGCTGTAGCCGTAGCGGAGGAGCACCTTCTTCGCGTCCTCGACCGAGGTCGAGGCGTCGATCATGCGGACCGGGTACGACATCAGGTCGCGCGCCGCGAGCGAGGGCCGCACGTGCCGGGCGATCTCGGCCAGCAGGTCCTCCCGGACGCTGTCGATGTCGCGGTCGAGCAGGACCGCCGAGCCCGCGCGGTGGTGGCCGCCGCCGCCCATCGGCGCGAGAACGGCCGAGATGTCGAGTGTCTCGCTCCGGCTGCGTCCGACGACGTAGACATTGCGGCGGGCGTGGGTGATCGTGAACAGCGCGTCGACGCCCTCCATCACGGCCAGCTTCTGCGTGAGCACCGCGATATCGCCGACGTACTCCTCGACCTCGGCCACCGCGGTGGCGACACGGACGCTGGAGAGGATGTGGTGGCGGATCGTCATGACGAACTGGTTGAGCACCTCGCGCTGCTCCTCGTTGAGCGAGTAGCGCGTGTAGCGCGAGATCACGTCGAGGTCGGCGCCACACTCGAGCAGGAAGGCGACCGCCAGAACGTCCTGGACCGTCGTGCTCGTGAACGTGAGGCTGCCGGTGTCCTCGTAGATCCCCAGCGCCAACGCCGTCGCCTCGACCGGCGTCAGCCGAAGCTCGCGATCGCGGATCTCGTGCGCGATCAGCGTCGTGGTCGCGCCCACGTCGGCCCAGTGGACCTCATCGGACTGGATGTCGTCCTCGAACGGCGGATGGTGATCGTAGACGATGATCTCGGCCTTGCCCTGGAGCGCCAGGTCACCCAGGACCTTGCCGAGGCGGTGGGGCCGACGGGTGTCGACGATCACCATCCGCTCCACGTTGTTGAGAACCACGTCCTTCATCGAGTGGATGCTGAACGCGTCCTCGTACAGATCGAGGAACTCGCGAACGTTGCGGTCCACCCGCCCCGGCAGCACGCAGACCGCGCGCGGGTAGAGCCGCTTCGCCCCGATCATCGCGCCGAGGCAGTCGAAGTCGGTTCCGTAGTGGCCGGTGATGATCTCCATGGCCTCGCCGGTGGACCTCCTCTTCGCCCGGCCTCAGGCGCCTGGGTGCAGCCGCTCCGGGATCGCCTCGCAGGCCAGCAGGTCGTCGTAGGTCTGACGGCGGGCGATCAGCTCGGCCGTGCCACCCTGCACCAGCACCGCGGCCGGCCGTGGGAAACGGTTGTAGTTCGACGCCATCGCGAAGGTGTACGCGCCGCAGGCGGGCACCGCGAGCAGGTCGCCCGCGCGAACGGCCGGAAGCTCCACGTCCTCGAACAGCAGATCGGTCTCGCAGTGCTTTCCGGCCACGGTCACCGCGCCGGCTGCGGCGTCGTGCATCCGGTTGGCCGCGAGCACGCGGTAGCGGGCGCCGTACAGCGCCGGCCGCGGGTTGTCGCTCAGGCCGCCGTCGACGGCCACGTAGGTGCGGATGCCGGGCAGCTCCTTCACGACCCCCACCCGGTAGAGGATCGTCCCCGCCTCGCCAACGATCGAACGGCCCGGCTCGAGAACGAGCCGCGGCAGCGGCAGTTCTGCCGCGTGGAGCGCGGCCACGAGCGCGCCGGCCAGGTCGCCCACGAGGCTGTCGATCGAGGGCGGGTCGTCCTCATCGACGTGACGGACGCCCAGACCGCCGCCGAGGTTGAGCACGTCGGTCTCGTACGTCAGCTCGTCGCGCAGCCGCCGGCAGAGGTCGACGAGAAGCGCGGCCGCCTCCCGATGGCCCTCGGTCGTCAGGATCTGGGAGCCGATGTGGGCGTGCAGGCCCCGCAGCTCGACCGCTCTGCTCTCGAGCGCACGGCGCGCCGCCTCGAACGCCGCGCCGCTCGCGAGGCTGAAGCCGAACTTCGTGTCCTCGATCGCGACGCGCATCTTCTCGTGCGTGTGGACCGAGACCCCCGGCGTGACCCGCAGCAGCACGGGTACCGGGCTCGCCGGGGCGAGCGCCTCGATCCGGCCCAGCTCGTCGAGGCAGTCGACCACGATGTGGCCGACCCCCGCCTCGATCGCCTCGCGCAGCTCCTGTGAGGACTTGTTGTTGCCGTGGAACAGGATCCGCTCGGCCGGGAACCCCGCCCGCAGCGCGCAGGCCAGCTCGCCGCCCGAGGCGACGTCCATCCACATGCCTTCCTCGTCGGCGATCCGGCACATCGCGAGGGTCTGGAACGCTTTGGCGGCGTAGGCGACCGAAGAGGGACCGGGGTAGTGTTTCGTGCAGGCCTCCCGGTAGGCGCGGCAACGCATTCGCACCTCAGCCTCGTCGATCACGTACAGCGGCGTGCCGAACCGTTCCGCCAGCTCGACGGTCGAGCAGCCACCGATCTCGAGCGCCCCGTCCGGACGGACGGCTTGCGTTCCTAGAAGCACCTCAGCTCCTCCGAATCCTCCCGCCCGCGGCGGGCAACCGGTGAACCGGAACACAGGTCCCGGATACGCAAGTCGTCTCCCGGGCATGCCCGAGAGACGACGGAAGATCCAACATTCTACACCAGACGGGCTTTCCCTGCGCGCGAAGCCCCGGCCGGCAGGGCCCTACAGCTCGACTGGGGCCCCTCCCGGCGCCGTCACTCGAACGGTGGAGGCGGCCTCGTCGAGTTCGAACCGGTAGCCGAACGCCTCGCCGAGGAATCCGAGCGGGACGTACAGCGTCTCCCCGACGATCGCCGGCGCCGACGGGAAGCGGAGCACCTGGCCGAGGATCGTGGCCTCGCCGTTGCCCGCCTGCACCGAGAAGACGAGCTGGAGGCCGCGGTACCCCGAGACGCGCTTCGCCGTGGGGTCCCACTTGGTCACGACCCCCTCGCGCGCCGCGAAGTCGCGCAGCGGGACCAGGACGGTGTTCGAAGGGCTGAGGACGGGCGCGCCCGACAACGCCATCGGGGTTCCGTCGATCTCGATCCGGATCGTCCCCGGGGCCGCTTCGACGGGCCGCGCGGCGCCGGTGGCGATCCCGACCGTCGGTGGCAGATCGGGCAGCGTGGGGACCGTCGGCCCAGCCAGCAGCGGCAGAACCGGCTCGGTCGCTGCCTCGGCCGGTGCGCGGCCCTCGGGCTCGGTGGGCCCCAGCGGCACGAGCGGGGCGGAGGTGTCCGCCACCGGTGGGTCGGCATCCAGTGGCCGCCACTCGCCGTCCGACTCCTGCGGACCGGCCAGCTCGGGCCCCGCGGGGGGGCTGGTCTCCGGGTGGGCGGCCTCTACCGGCGCGGGCGGGCCCTCCGGCGCGTGGGC
>CAZRDB010000111.1:0-17222 GCA_964598695.1 uncultured Armatimonadia bacterium | reverse complement strand
CGAGCCAGGTCACGCCGGCGAACGCGAGCACCCACGAGGTCGCGTGGGCGCCGAGCGCAAGGCCCAGCGCGACAAGCCACCCGAGCGCCACGGCCAGCACCCGCTCACGCCGGGTCCGGCTTCCATGGACCAGGCCGCCGACCAAGGGCAGCGCCATCGCCCCGAGCGGGCCGGCCAGCTCACTCCAGCGGAGGGGGCTCAGAAGCCCCACATCGAGGGCGCACCAGATCTCGAGGAAGAAGACCGATCCCACACGAGTGCTGAGGGCGTCGACCAAGGCGACGCCCAGGAGGCTCACGACGGCCACCAGAGCGAAGGCCCACGCGAGGCCACGGCGAACCGACTCCTCGGCGTGACAGGCGGCCAGCGCGAGGGCCCCTCCCGCGACGATCCAGGCCCCCGAGGCCAGTGCGCCGCCCGATGCGCGCAGGCCGACGAGTGGGAGCAGCGCGAGCACGGCGGGGACGATGCAGATGCCGGTCCGAGGTCGGCGACCGGCCCCGGTCCACGCGAGGATCGCGGCTCCGGCCGAGAGACACAGCGAGCCGAGGATCCAGTACGGTCCCCGGATCGGGAGTGCGGCGAGGATGGCCCCAACCGCGACCAGGCCCCAGCCGGCGAGGGTCCTCCCGGAGCGGGGTCCGGGTCCGGCCGATCGTGACCTCGTCGGGGAGCACGGCATGGGAGGGCATGGTAGCGGATCGGCAGCCGACCTGCCAGAGCCCCGGGGGAGCGCGACCCGAGGCGCGCAGCCGCCGCAGAAACGTTCTCTCGCAGTGGGGAGGGACAAGGTGGGGGTGCGGTGAATATGGCGGAGACTTTCCTTGGCGACGCGAAGTCCTGGTTGATAGAATACGCGCGCGGGGATGGACCCGGCGTGGGGTCAGTGTTGCTGTGACCCCAGCGGGCCAGACGGAAAGGTGAGAGGCATGAAGCGGGTTAGCCTGGCGATCGTGGCCTGCGCCGCGGCGGTCTTCCTAGCGGGATGTGGCGGCGGTGGCGGTTCGGCTTACGAGCTGATCCCCGGAGTGCCGTTCCCGGCCACGTACCTGGTACAGATCACTCCCGACGGCTACGATGCTCCGCTTCCCGCCGAGCACCGTCTGTCGATCGTCGCCCCGACCGCACAGGGCGGCCACGACTTCGACCTGGCGCTCCGGCCGGTCGGCTCGCTCGAGACCGTCGGCGCCGTCGAGGTCTCCACGGCGCGGTCCCCCGGGACCGTTCCCGTGATCCGAGGCCGTAGCGTCCTGGTCAACATCGAGTCCACCGACTTCGCGTCGGCCGCCCAGTTCCGTGGGGTCGTCGGCTACGAGGCCACCGGCGCCGCGCTGGCGCAGTCCGGCAACGTTCGCGCCAACTTCTACACCGACGCCGACGGCTTCCAGATGGTCGAGGGCTCGTTCGAGCTGACCACGGCCAACCCGGCGGTCGCTCCGTTGTTCCGGACCTACAAGGGCACATTCGAGGGCCAGATCGCCACGAGCGACGACGGCGGCGACGGCGGCGGCGATACCGGACCGCCGGACCCGCCCTACTAGGTCGGCCGCTCCACCACACTACCAACAAGGAAACGGCTCGGAGTCTCCTCCGAGCCGTTTCCTTGTACGAGGCGACAACAGGCCCAGGCTACTTGGGCGGCAGGATCCGCACGCGCCGCCCCTCGACCCGCAAGCGCCCCTCCGCGTAGAGCCGGATCGCCTCGGGGTAGGCGATGCACTCCTCCTGGAACACGCGCTCGGCCAACGCCTCCGGCGTGTCGTCCTCGAGCACGGGCACCGTCCGCTGCACGATGATCGGGCCGTGGTCGTACTCCAGGTCGGCGAAGTGGACCGTGCAGCCGGAAACGCGCACGCCCGCTTCGATCGCGGCGCGATGGACCCGGCCGCCGTAGAAGCCCTTGCCGCAGAAGGCGGGGATCAGGGCGGGGTGGATGTTCATGACCCGGTCCCGTAGCTCCGGGGGGGGCAGGTAGAGGGAGAGGAAGCCGGCGCACACGACCAGATCCGGCCGGTGGGGCAGGATCCGGTCGGTGATCGCCGCGCTGAAGCTCTCGAACCCATCGTGCTCCTTGCGGTCGACCGTGTAGGCGGGGATCCCGGCCTCCGAGGCGATCGTCAGCCCGCGCACCCCCGGCCTGCTGGAGACGACCACGACCACCTGGCCGGGCAGGGAGCCCTCGTCGATCCGCTCGAGCAGATTGCCCAGGGTGCGGCCGCCGCCCGAGAGCAGCACGGCGAGCCGCAGGGCGCCCTCGCGCTCTCCGCCCACAGGATCCCCTACCCTTCGATGGTCACGCGGGCCGGCCCGCTGCCCGCGCGGATCTCGCCGATCCGTACCGCCGCGACCTGCCGCTCCGCGAGCAGCGCCAGCGCCTCGTCGGCCTGGCTCGCCGGCACCACCGCGACCATGCCAATCCCCATGTTGAAGGTGCGGAACATCTCCTCGGGCGCCACGGGGCCCCGCTCCATCAGGAATCGGAAGACCGCGGGCGGCTCCCAGGTCGAGCGGTCGATGACGGCCTCGGCGCCGGCGGGCAAGGCGCGGTTGACGTTGCCGGGAAGCCCCCCGCCCGTGATGTGCGCGAGCCCGTGGACCTCACACTGCGCGAGGAGGTCGAGCACCGGTCGGACGTAGATCCGCGTGGGCTCGAGGAGCACTTCGGCGACCGTCCGCTCCGTGCCCGGGAAGGGATCACCGGTCGAGAGACCGGCCACCTCGAAGACGACCTTGCGCGCCAGGCTGTAGCCGTTCGAGTGGAGCCCCGAGGAGAGCAGGCCGATCAGCGCATCGCCCGGGCGGGCCGCCGTCGCGTCCAGCATCCGCGCCCGGTCGACCAGACCGACCGCGAAGCCGACCAGGTCGTACTCATCGGGCGCGTAGATGCTCGGCAGCTCGGCCATCTCGCCGCCCACCAGGGCGCAGCCCGCCTGCTCGCAGCCGGCCGCCACGCCGCGCACGATCTGCTCCATCAGCCCCGGCGCGAGGCGGCTTGTGCCGATGTAGTCGAGGAAGAACAGCGGTCGGGCGCCCTGGCACAGGATGTCGTTGACCGACATGGCGACACAGTCGATGCCAACGGTGTCGTGCTTCCCGGCGAGGAAGGCGACCCGGAGCTTGGTGCCCACGCCGTCGGTGCCCGAGACGAGAACCGGGTCGGCCATCCCCACCGCGGCGGCGATCGAGTACAGCCCCCCGAAGGAGCCGATGCCGCCCAGCACCTCCGGCCCGTGGGTGCGCGGGACCATATGGCTTCTCCGCTGTACCGCCTCGTCGCCGGCTTCGATGTCGACCCCCGCGGCGGCATAGGTGAGCGGGGTGTTGGCTCCCGGCTCCGTCATACGTCCTCGTCCTTCCCATCGCACTCGAGCACGTGCTTCTCGAGCCGCACGTCGTGCGGCAGCGGGCACGGATACTTTCCGTCGAAACAGGCCCGGCAGAAGCTCGACTTGCCGCACCCCGTCGCCCGCACGGTGTTCGAGAGCGACAGGTAGCCGAGCGAGTCGGCGCCGAGGTAGTCGCGGATCTCCGGCACGCTCATGCGGTGGCCGATCAGCTCCTGCTGACTGGCCATGTCGATCCCGTAGAAGCACGGATAGCGGATCGGGGGCGAGGTGATCCGGACGTGGACCTGGGCGGCGCCGGCGTTGCGCAGCAGGCGCACGAGCTGGGTGGTCGTCGTGCCGCGCACGATCGAGTCGTCGACGACGACCACGCGCTTGCCGACGAGGTTCTCGCGCAGCGGCGCGAGCTTCATCCGCACACCGAGGGTGCGCATGCGCTGCTCGGGCTGGATGAAGGTGCGCTGGATGTAGCGGTTCTTGATGAGGCCCTCGGTGAAGGGAATCCGGCTGGCCTCGGCGTAGCCGATCGCGCCCGGGATCGCGGTGTCGGGCACCGGGATCACGATATCGGCCTCAATCGGGTGCTCCTTGGCCAGCAGATGTCCCATGCTGCGGCGCACCCCCCAAAGGTGGCGGCCGTAGACGTGGCTGTCGGGCCGGGCGAAGTAGATGAACTCGAAGACGCAGATCGCGTTCGACTGCC
Source organism: uncultured Armatimonadia bacterium (assembly GCA_964598695.1). Taxonomy (GTDB): domain Bacteria; phylum Armatimonadota; class Zipacnadia; order UBA1398; family UBA1398; genus CAZRDB01. The sequence continues at coordinate 13,175 of CAZRDB010000111.1, read as the reverse complement.
GCTCGACGGCCTGCCGCTCCCGAATGCCCTCCGGGGTGAGTACGAGCACCTCGCCCGGCTCCAGCTCGCGCACGAAGCCCGCGCCGACAGTCGGGTAGACGCAGGTCTCCGAGGCCGCGATGAAGCCGTCGCCGTCGTCGAACTGCGCGACGCTCATGGGGCGGATCCCCCATGGGTCGCGGGCGACGATCACGCGGTCGGGGCTGCCGATCACCAGGCAGTAGGCGCCGCGCAGACGGGGCAGCGCTGCGTAGCAGGCCGACTCGAGGTCGGGCGCCTCGGTCGACTCGATCAGCCGGACGATGACCTCGCTGTCGACCGATGTGCCGAACTCGACCCCCTGCGCCTCCAGCTCGTGGCGCAGCTCCACGGTGTTGATGAGGTTGCCGTTGTGGCCCAGCGCGAAGGGCTGGCCGCGGAAGACGCCCTCGATGGGCTGGGAGTTGCGCATCACGTTGGCGCCGGTGGTCGAGTAGCGCACGTGGCCGATGCCGAGGTGGCCGGTCAGGCCCTGGATGTGCTCCTCGGTGAAGACCTGGGAGACCAATCCGAGCGCCCTGTGGCACCGGAGCGACCGACCGTCGCCCACGCAGATCCCCGCGGACTCCTGGCCGCGGTGCTGCAGGGTGAAGAGGGAGAAGAAGCAGGTGCGGGCAACCCCGGAATCGGGCGCGGGCGCCGTGGACGGCCGTCGGCAGATGCCGACGATGCCGCAGGCCTCATGGGGACCTTCGTCACTGCCGAGCGGGCGCATCAGCGAGCTGTCCTCCCCGTCGGTCCGGAGGATGCGTGCACGCCCAGAGGGCGAGGTGAGTGGCCGTGGTCAGTCACGCGTACCGTCCGCATCCCGTTCCACTCCCGCCGCCATCTCCTCCACGCGCTTCGCCATGCCGGCACGGTCGTCCTCCAGCGCGGCGGCCAACGCCTCGTCGGAGAGGGCCAGGATCTGCGCGGCCAGGATCGCGGCGTTCTTCGCGCCATCGACGGCCACCGTCGCCACCGGGATCCCCGGCGGCATCTGCACCGTGGCCAGCAGCGCGTCCACGCCCACCAAGCGGCTGCCCGAGAGCGGCACGCCGATCACGGGCAGGGTCGTCCGCGAGGCGCAGACACCCGCGAGATGGGCGGCCATCCCGGCCCCGGCGATCACGACGCCGTAGCCCTCCGCCCGCGCACCCGAGACCAGCCGATCCACGCGGTCGGGCGTCCGGTGGGCCGAGGCGACGGTCATGTGGTAGCCGATGCCGAAGCCTTCCAGGGCCTTCGCCGCCTCCGCCATCACCGCCGCGTCGGACTGGCTCCCCATCAGAATGAGCACTCTCCGTGCCATCGCTCTCGGTCTCCTCACATCGGTGCGGGGCCCGCGGCCGCTACGCGCCGGCCACGCTCCCCGCGATATCCGTCCGGTACCAGGCCCCGTCGAACTCGATCCGGGCGACGCCGGCGTAAGCACGCGCCCGGGCCTGCGCCAGATCGTCGCCCACGCCGGTCACCGCGAGCACGCGGCCTCCGGTGGTCACAACCTCGCCATCGCGGAGCGCCGTGCCCGCATGGAACACCACGGTGTCCTCGTCCGCGCCGGCCTCCTCGAGGCCGCGGATGGGCTTGCCCTTCTCGTAGCCGCCGGGGTAGCCCTCGGCTGCGAGGACCACCGCGACGGCGGCGTTGTTCCTCCAGTATACGGGCAACTCGTGCAGCCGACCCTCCGAGCATGCCTGGAGGATCTCGATGAGCGGCGTATCGAGCCGCGGCATCTGGACCTGGGTCTCCGGATCGCCGAAGCGCGCGTTGTACTCGAGCACCTTCAGGCCCTCGCTCGTGAGGATCATGCCGATGTACAGCACGCCCCGGTAGCGGATCCCCTCGGAGCGCAGCCCGGCGACCGTGGGCCGCGCGGCGCGCTCCAGCGCCTCGGCGAGCACGCCCTCGTCGACCAGGGGGACGGGGCTGAAGCAGCCCATGCCGCCCGTGTTCGGGCCCCGGTCGCCGTCGTAGGCCGGCTTGTGGTCGCGAGCCGGTACCAGCGGCACGACCACCTCGCCATCGGTGAAGACCAGCACGGAGATCTCCTGGCCGACGAGGCACTGCTCGACAACCACGCGGCTGCCGGCATCGCCGTAGACCCGGGCCTCCATGATGTCCTCGATCGCCTGCAGCGCCTCGCGGGTGTCGCGGGAGACCACGACGCCCTTGCCCGCCGCGAGGCCATCGGCCTTGACGACGATCGGGCCGCCCTGGGCCTCGACGTACCGGCGCGCGGCCTGCGGGTCGTCGAAGACCTCGAACTCGGCCGTCGGGATCCGGTGCCGGCGCATCAGGTTCTTCGCGAACACCTTGCTGCCCTCGATGCGCGCGGCGCCGCGCTTCGGGCCCGAGATCGAGAGGCCACGGCCGACGAACTCGTCGACCAGGCCCGCCACGAGCGGCGCTTCGGGACCGACGATCGTGTAGTCGATCCGGTGCTCCGCCGCGAAGTCGGCCAGCTCGGTGACCTGCGTGCCCTCGATCGGGACCACCTCGCCCAGCTCCGCGAGACCGGCGTTGCCGGGCGCGGAGAACAACTTGTGGTCGCCGTCGCGCGCGATCCGCCACGCGAGCGCGTGCTCGCGGCCGCCTCCGCCCACGATGAGTACCCTCATCTCGAATCCTCTCCCTCGGATCGCGGGGCCCCGGCGTCGTCGGTCGCGCCGCTCGCGGACGACTCCGCGGGGGGCGCTCCCTCGTCGGTGGCTCCCGGCTGCCCGGCCCGGTCGACCAGCTCCTGCATCTCCCGCAGGAGCCGCGCCCGCTGCGCCTCCAGCTCGCGCCGGGTTCGCACGTAGTTGTCGCGCGAGTGCATCACCATCAGGACGGCCCCGTTGCCGAAGCCGAGCACCTGTACCACCAGCGGCCACCACCCGGCGGGGTCGTCGCCCAGAGCGCGTCGCACCGCGGTCGCGAGGCAACCGACGCCCAGGAGGCCGATGTAGAGGTAGCGCTTGCGGAGCACGAAGAGCTGCGCGAGGACGAAGCAGAGGCCGACGATCGCCCAGAGGGCGACGCCCCAATCCTGGGAGACGACGTTCAGCAGCTTGGCGATCCCGCGCACGGTGGCCTCCTAGTCGCCGCGGTACTGCGAGGGCGCCCAGTCCTCGAACCGTCGAAAGTGGCGCCGGAACGCGACCCGCGCCGTTCCCGTCGGGCCGTTGCGGTGCTTGCCGATGATGATCTCCGCCTCCTCGGCGGCTCCCTCGACGTCGCTCCGCGCCTGCGGCGCCTCCTCCTCGTCGCCCTTGTCCTTGCGGGCGAGCTGCCGGTAGTACTCGGGCCGGTAGAGGAAGGCGATGACATCGGCCTCGGCCTCGATCATGCCGCTGGCGAGCAGGTCGCTGAGCATCGGCCGCATCTCGTCCGGGTTGGTCGTGCGCTGCTCGACCCGGCGCGAGAGCTGCGAGAGGCAGACGACCGGCACACTGAGTTCGCGGGCGAGGGTCTTCATCTCGCGCGCCATCGCGCCCACCGCGAGGTTCTCGCTGTCGTAGTTGCGGTGGGGCGTCATCCGCTGCAGGTAGTCGACGAAGACCGCATCGAGCCCCCGGGTCGCATGGAGCCGCCGGGCCTTGGCGCGCATCTCGAGCGGCGACAGGCCGGGGGTGTCGTCGATCTGGAGCTGGGCATCGTACAGGTTGCCCGAGGCGAACCCGATCCGCTCCCACAGCTCGCGCGGGAAGTTGCCCTTGCGCACCCGGTTGGCGTCGACGTGCGCCTCGGCGCAGAGCATCGACTCCACCAGCGACTCCTTGGACATCTCGAGCGAGAAGACGGCGACGACCGGCTGGCGGGTGAGCTGGTCCGGGTTGTCGCGCTCCGGCAGCCGCGTGTGGACGGCGATGTGGGTCGCGATGTTCATCGCCAGCGAGGTCTTGCCCATCGAGGGGCGGGCCGCCAGGATCACCAGATCGCCGGGCTGCAGGCCGATGATGACATCGTCGAGCGCCTTGAGGCCGGTCCGCAGCCCCGTCGTGCCGCGGTGGGTCTGGCGGGCCTCCATCTCCTTCTGTACGCCGTAGAGCAGATCGCGCACGGCGACCAGCTCGCCGGCGATGCGGAGCTGCGTGACCGACAGCAGCTCCGACTCGGCACGGTCCAGCACGGTGCGCGCATCGTCGCGGGCCTCGTAGGCGAGGTTGGCGATCCGCGTCGCCGCGCTCAGAAGACGCCGCAGATGCGAGGTGTCGCGGACGATCTCGGCGTAGTGCTGCGCGTTGCGCGCCGTCGGGACCGAGGCCGCGAGCGTCGCGAGGTACTCGCCGCCGCCGACGCGGTCGTAGGCGCCTTGGCGCATCAACTCGGCCGAGATCGTCACCAGATCGATCGGCTCGAGCCGCTGGAACAGCCCGCGCATCGCGTCGAAGAGGGCGCCGTGGGCGTCACGGTAGAAGTCGCCCGGCTGCAGGACCTCGCATCCGACAGCGACGGCCTCGCGGTCGAGCAGCATCGCGCCGAGGATCGACTGCTCGGCCTCGAGACTGTGGGGAGGGATGCGTTCGACCTCGCGGCCCTGTGCACCGGCGCTCATGGCTCGACTCCCCTCCCCTCTCCGCGCGGTTCCGGCGCGAGCCGCACGTACGCGATTGCTCGCCGCATGAACTCCTTCTCGCTCTCGTAGGTCAGCAGCCCGACCGCCTCGGTCAGCTCAACCCAGCGGACGTCGAACTGCTCCGCATCCTCGGGGTCGCGCCGCGTCTGCTTCGGGCCCTCCAGGGCCATCAGGAAGTACGTCTCCCGGCGGTGGACCAGACGTCCATCGAGCACGAACCGGTTCCAGATCGTGCCCAGACAGTCGACGGTTACGGGCAGGGCGTAGCCGGTCTCCTCGATCACCTCGCGGAGGGCGCCGTGCTCCCGGCTCTCCCCGGGGCGCACGTGGCCCTTGGGCAGCCGGAACTCGCCGCGACTCCGGATCTCCAGCAGAAGGGCGCGGCCATCCTGGATGACCACGCCCCCTGCTACGCTGTAGGTTGTGCTCGTCTCCTCGGGCAAGGCGGTGTCCTCCTCGCCTCGCACGGCGCTCACGCCAGCTTGGCCCGCGTGTAGGCGACCAAGCCGCCGGCCTTGACGATCTCCAGCATGAAGCCGGGGAACGGCTCGGCCTGGAACGAGCGGCCCTTCGTCACGTTGGTCACCGTGCCCTGCGCGAGATCGAACGTCACCGCGTCGCCGGCCTCGGTGATCTCCACGAACTCCGGGCACTCGAGAATCGGCAACCCGATGTTGATCGCGTTGCGGAAGAAGATCCGCGCGAAGCTCTTCGCCACCACCGCGCCCATGCCGCAGCCCTTGATCGCGATCGGGGCGTGCTCGCGCGAGCTGCCGCAGCCGAAGTTGACCCCCGCGACCAACACGTCGCCCGGCGCCACGGCCTTCGGGAACTCCGGATCGACCGGCTCGAGGCAGTGCGCCGCAAGGGCCGCCGGGTCGATCGTGTTCAGGTAACACGCGGGGATGATCAGGTCGGTGTCGACGTGATCGCCCACGAGGTATGCGCGTCCCATGCCGTGCCTCCCTAGTCGAGATCGTCCGGCCCGCACAACGCGCCGGTCACCGCCGCCGCGGCGGCGACGTACGGGTTGACCAGATAGGCCTGGCTGTTCTTGTGGCCCATCCGGCCGATGAAGTTGCGGTTGCTCGTCGCCGCGCAGCGCTCTCCCGGCCCCAGAACGCCCATGTGGCCGCCCAGGCAAGGTCCGCAGGTCGCGGGACCGACCGCAGCCCCGGCATCGACGAAGACCTCGATCAGGCCCTCGGCCAGCGCCTCCCGGTACACGCGGTCGGAGCCGGGCAGGACGATCGTCCGGATCCGCGGATGGACCTTCCGGCCCCGGAGGACCTCGGCCGCGATCCGCAGATCCTCGAGCCGCCCGTTGGTGCACGAGCCGATGAAGACCTGGTCGATCTCCACCCCCTTCGCCTCGGAGAGCGGCTTGGCGTTCTCCGGGTTCGAGGGGAAGGCCACCTGGGGCTCCATCGCGCTGATGTCCCACTCGTGGACCGAGACGTAGGTCGCGTCGGCGTCGGGCTCGAGGTAGACCGGCTCCCGCTGCGCGCGCCCGGCCTCGTAGGCCCGGGTGATCGCGTCGGGCGGGACGACGCCGTTCTTGCCGCCGGCCTCGATCGCCATGTTGCACATCGTCAGTCGATCGTGCATCGGCAGCGCCGAGATGACCTCGCCCGCGAACTCCATCGCCCGGTAGCGCGCGCCGTCGCAGCCGATCTGCCCGATCGTGTACAGGATCAGGTCCTTGCCGGTGACATACCGGCCACGCGTCCCCTGGAAGACGAAGCGCATGGTCTCCGGCACGCGCAGCCACGTCTCGCCGAGCGCCATCGCGCAGCCGAGATCGGTCGAGCCGACGCCCGTGGAGAAGGCGCCCACCGCACCATAGGTGCAGGTGTGCGAGTCGGCCCCCAGCACGACGTCGCCCGGGACGACGAGCCCCTCCTCCGGCAGAATCACGTGCTCGACGCCGCCTCGGCCGGTCTCGAAGAAGTGCGTGATCTCCTGCCGGCGGGCGAACTCGCGCATCCGCTGGATCAGCTCGGCCGACTTGATGTCTCGCGCCGGAGCCGAGTGGCTCGGAACCAGTGCCACCCGATCGCGGTCGAAGACCCGCTCGGCCCCGCTCGCCTCGAACGCTTCGATCGCGAGGGGAGCGGTGATGTCATTCGCCATCACCAGGCTGAGCTTGACGTTCACGAACTGGCCGGCCGCCACCTCGTCCCTGCCCGCGCCGCGCGCGAGCAGCTTCTCGGTGAGTGTCATGGGTCGCGGCATCGTCTACTCCCCCTCTCCGCCACGGTGCTCGACGTAGTAGAGCAGCTTGTTGAGCGCCTGGACGTAGGCCCGGGCGCTCGCCTCGAGGATGTCCATGTTGGCCGAGCGGCCCGTGAAGACCTTGTGGCGGGCGCCCAGCTTGACGGTCACCTCGCCGAGGGCGTCGGTGCCGCCTGTTACCGACTTGACCGAGTAGTCGACCAACTGGTGCTCGACCGGGACCATCCGCGCGATCGTCGCGTAGATCGCGTCGACCGAGCCGACGCCGATGCCCGCCTGTGTGAGCACCTGCCCCTCGCGCGAGAGCACGATCGTGGCCGAGGGCCGGATCCCCGCGCCGCCGACCACGTGGAGGTACTCGAGTTGATAGGCGTCGGCCGGGACGTGCTGGCTCTCCTCGGAGAGGATCGCCCGCAGTTCGTCATCCGAGAGCGTCTTGCGCTTGTCGGCGACCTCCTTGAACGTGTGGAAGGCGCCCTGCAAGTCGATCTCGTCGGGACGGAAGCCCAGCTCCTCGACCTTCGCCCGGAAGGCGTGCATCCCCGAGTGCTTGCCGAGGACGATCGTCGATTCGGCGAGGCCGATCGACTGGGGATCCATGATCTCGTAGGTCTCGGCGTCGGCCAGCACGCCGTGGACGTGGATCCCCGCCTCGTGGGCGAAGGCGTTCGCGCCCACGACCGGCTTGTTGGCCTGGACGTGCATGCCGGTCACGTCTTGCACGAGACGGCTGGCATGGATGATCTCGCGGGTCTCGATCGCCGTCGCCACCGGGAAGTCGGCGTGACGGGTGCGGATCGACATCACGACCTCTTCGAGCGAGGCGTTGCCGGCCCGCTCGCCGATCCCGTTGATCGTACACTCCACCTGGCGCGCCCCGTGGGCGACGGCGGCGAGGCTGTTGGCGACCGCGAGACCGAGATCGTTGTGGCAGTGGACCGAGAAGACGACACCCTCCGGCGCGCCGACCCGTCGGATCAGCTCGCCGATCATCGGCCCGTACTGCCAGGGCAGCGCGTAGCCGACCGTGTCGGGGATGTTGACCGTGGTGGCGCCGGCGTCGATGACGGCCTTGATGACTTCGGCCAGGAAGTCGAGGCGCGAGCGCACCGCGTCCTCGGCCGAGAACTCGACATTCGGGGTGTACTGGACCGCGTGACGGACCGCCGCGACCGCCGTCTCCCGAACCTTCTCCGGCGTCATCTTGAGCTTGCGCTCCATGTGGATGTCGCTCGTGGCGAGGAAGGTGTGGATGCGCGGCTTCTCCGCGACCGCGACGGCCTCCCAGCAGCGATCGATGTCCTTCTCGAGCGCGCGGCAGAGCCCGCAGACCTGCGGGCCCTTGACCTCACGCGCGATGAGCTGGACGCTCTCGAAATCGCCCTGCGAGCTGATCGGGAAGCCGGCTTCGATCACGTCGACGTTCATCCGCGCGAGCTGCAGGGCGACCTGGTACTTCTCCTCCGCCGTCATGCTGGCGCCAGGCGACTGCTCGCCATCGCGGAGGGTGGTGTCGAACACGATGACGTTCGGCTTGCTGCTCTCGTCCATGGGGGGCGAACCTCCTGGTTCCCTCAGTGGTCCTCGGAATGGCGGCGAGTCGCCGCCACCAAACCTGGTCACCGGGAACCTATAGGCCCTGCAGCCACGGCATCTGAGCCCTGAGCTGCTCCCCCACCTCCTCGATCGCGTGCGCGTCGTCCTGCGCGCGCAGGCGGTGGTACACGGGGCGGCCGGCCTGGTTCTCGAGGATCCACTCCCGCGCGAAGCGGCCGTCCTGGACCTCCTCGAGGACCTCCTTCAAGGTGCCGCGGACGTACTCGTCGACGATGCGCGGGCCCCGGGTCATGTCGCCGAACTCCGCCGTGTCGCTCACGCGGCGGCGCATGCCGGAGATCCCGTGCTTGAAGATCAGGTCGCAGATCAGCTTCAGCTCGTGGCAGCACTCGAAGTAGGCCATCTCCGGCTGGTACCCGGCCTCGACGAGGGTATCGAACGAGGCCCGGATCAGCGCCGAGACGCCGCCACAGAGCACGGCCTGCTCGCCGAAGAGATCGGTCTCGGTCTCCTCCCGGAAGGTCGTCTCGATCACGCCGCCCTTGGTCCCGCCGATCGCCTTGGCGTAGGCGAGGCCGATCTCCTTGGCCTTGCCCGAAGCGTCCTGGTGGATCGCCAGCAGCGCCGGAACGCCGCCGCCGTTCACGTACATCTCGCGGACCAGCGCGCCCGGACCCTTCGGCGCCACCATCAGGACGTCGATCTCCTTCGGCGGCAGGATCTGGCCGTAGTGGATGTTGAAGCCGTGCGCGAAGAGCAGCGCCTTGCCCGCCTTCATCTGCGGGGCGATGAACTCGCGGTAGACCTTCGCCTGGACGTGGTCCTGGGTGAGGATCACGATGATGTCGGCCTCCTGCGCGACCTCGGTGGCCGACTTGACCGTGAGCCCCTCGTCCTTGGCCCGCTGCGCCCGCTCCGGCGTGACCTCGGCAACCAGCACTTTCACGCCGGAGTCTCGTAGGTTGAGCGCCTGGCCCTCGCCCTGGATCCCGAATCCGATGATCCCGACCGTCTTGCCCTGCAGGGCATCGAGGCTCGCGTCGTCGTCGTAGTACATGGTCGCCATGTGCGTATCCCTTTCTGTCCCAGCGGCGCTGGGCGTGGTGAAAGGGTCAGTATACCACGGCCCGGCTCCATCGGAAGGCCGTTGCCCCCTCCGCATTCCCGACTCGCCCGCGAAGGAACATCCCGTGCCCCGACAGCATCTACTCCCTGTGGTTGGGGCGGCATGGAAGAGGTGACGCGCATGGCAGCAAGCGTCCGTACCGGTGCGGTGTGCGCGATCGTCGTCGCCGCCCTCGCGTGCCTGGCCGGCTGTGGCGGCGGCTCCGGGCCCACCGAGACCGGCACCACCATCTCCGGCCAACTGGTCGACGCCGCCAACCCCGGACAACCGATCTCCAACGCCTACGTCTATGTTCCCGTGCCGGGCGCCAGCAGCCGCCAGAGCGGTGGACGCCTGGCCGAGACCTACAGCGGCGCCGATGGAACCTACACCCTGACCGGCGTCCCCGCGGGAGCCCAGACGGTCGTCGTCGAGCCGCCCAGCGGCTTCGCGACGATCCGGGTCACGCTCGATCTCGAGGCCGGCACAGCCGTCGCGATCCGGATCACCGTCCTCCCCACGGCATCGAACGACGCCGTGCGCTCGATCGAGATCACCCCTCCGGGCGCCGTCGTCGCCGCCGGCACGACCCGGACGTTCGAGGCGCGCGCCTACGATGCCGCCCACCAGGAGCTGAGCCTGGCCCCGACCTGGCACTGCCCGCCACGGCTCGGCGCGATCACCCCGCAGGGCGCGTTCACCGCCGGCACGCAGCCGGTCTCCGGGAGCGTGACCGCCGTCATCGGCCCCGTCAGCGCCTCGGCCTCGGTCCGCGTGGTCACCGGACCTCCCGCGGGCGGACCGGCCCAGGGACAGTGGGCGATGTTCCGCTGCGAGCCGCGCCGCACGGGCCGCTGCCCGGCTGACGGCCCCGACAACGGGGTCCTCGCCTGGCGCTACGATGCCGGCGACTGGGTGGTCTCCAGCCCCGCGGTCGGTCCGAACGGCCGGATCTACGTCGGAACCGTCGCCAACAAGCTGCTCGCGCTCAACCCCGACGGCTCGCTCGCGTGGGAGTTCGCCGTCGACAACGTGGTGAACTCTAGCCCGGCCTTGGCCGAGGACGGCACGGTCTACGTCGGCGGCGGCAAGGGCACCGCCTACGCCCTGTTCGCGGTTCGCGGCGACGGGAGCGAGAAATGGGTCTATCCGATGAACGCGAACCCCGGTCGCTGCAGCCCGCTCGTCGGGCCCGACGGGCGCGTCTACCTCGGCGGGATGAACCTGCTCACCCACGCGATCGATCCCGACGGCGCCGCCGCGTGGCAGTTCCGGGCCGGCAACTGGAGCCAGAGCAGCCCCGCGCTGGGGGTCGACGGCAGCGTCTACGTCAGCTCGTGGGACGACCGCCTCTACGCGCTCAAGCCGGACGGCACGCAGCGGTGGGCGTACACGATGGGCGGCGACAGCTACAGCACCCCGGCAGTGGGCGACGACGGCACGATCTACGTCGGCTCGAACGACCACTGCCTCCACGCGGTCTACCCGAACGGCACGCGCCGCTGGGTCTACCGCACCGATGGCGAGATCCGCTCCAGCCCCGCGATCGCGCCCGATGGGACCATCATCGTGGGCTCGGGCGACGGCAAGGTCCACGCCGTCCGGCCGGACGGCACGCAGCGGTGGAGCTTCGCCGCCGGCGTTCGGGTCGACAGCAGCCCGGCGGTCGACGCCAACGGCGACGTCTACGTGGGCGCCTGGGACGGCACGTTCTACGCGCTCGGCGCCGACGGCACGGAGAAGTGGCGCTACGCGACGGGCAACCGGATCGAGAGCAGCCCCGCGATCGCCGCCGACGGCACGGTCTACGTCGGCTCGCACGACAACCACCTGTACGCGTTCCGGGAGGCGACGCCGTAGGGGTCGCTCCCCCCGGAGAGCCCTGAGGTCGCCCGCAGGGCGAGTCACGAAGGGCGGCCTCGATCACGCCCGCGGACCTGTACGCGCTACGCGGCCCGTCGCCTGCGTCGGATGACGATCGCTGTGCCGAGGCCGATCAGTAGCACGGCCGCGAGGCCGCCAGCGCGTTGCACCTGCCGCCAAGGGCTGGGATGCGCGGCGGCGGACGCGGGATCCGTTGGGCCGGTCGATCCCCCACCCAACCCTCCCCCCCAGGGAGAGGGCGACAAGGCCGGGGGGGAGGGGCACGTGAGCGGCGGGGGCGCACCGAGGAAGGACCTCCCCGCACCCGGCCGAAGGCAATGCACTGCGGGTCGGGGGTGGGGGCTCGGGAGAGGGCGTTCGCCGTGGACGTAGTGATCAGGGACCTGCGCCAACACATCGGCGAGGAGGTGACCGTCAGCGGCTGGCTCCACAACCGGCGCGACCACAAGAAGGTCAGCTTCCTCATGCTGCGCGACGGCACCGGCCTCCTGCAGGCGGTCGCCTACCGGCCCGACGTCGGGGAGGACAACTGGGAGCGAATCGCCCCCCTGACCCAGGAGAGTTCGCTTCGCGTCACCGGCAGCGTGAAGGAGATCGGCGAGGGCCATCACGCCCCGGGCGGCGTCGAGATGGCGATCCGCACCGTCGAGGTGATCCAGGTCCCGGCGGAGGAGTTCCCGATCACCCCCAAGGAGCACGGACCGGACTTCCTGATGCGCCACCGCCACCTGTGGCTCCGCAGCCAGCGCCAGTGGCACATCCAGCGGATCCGCAACGAGATCATCTTCGCGCTCCGGACCTTCTTCTACGAGCGCGGCTTCCTCACGTTCGACTCCCCGATCCTGACCGGCGCGATCGGCGAGAGCGCGGGCGAGCTGTTCGAGATCGAGTACTTCGACCTCGGCAAGGCCTTCCTCAGCCAGACCGGCCAGCTCTACCAAGAGGCCGCGACCATGGCCCACCGCAACACCTACTGCTTCGGCCCGACCTTCCGCGCCGAGAAGTCGAAGACCCGCAAGCACCTCACGGAGTTCTGGATGCTCGAGGCCGAGATGGCCTACTGCGACCACGCGGGATCGCTCCAGCTCCAGGAGGACATGATCGTCTACGTGCTGCGGTGGGTGCTCGACAAGTGCGCGGCCGACCTCAACGAACTCGAGCGGGCGCTCGAGCCGCTCGAGCGCGCGGCCCAGGGCTCGTTCGTCCGCCTGCCCTACCGCGAGGCGGTCGAGTTGCTGCGGTCGAAGGGCTCGTCGATCGAGTTCGGCCAGGACCTCGGAGCGCCCGACGAGACGATCATCGGCGACGCATTCGATCGGCCGACCTTCGTCACGTGCTACCCCCGCGCGTGCAAGGCCTTCTACATGAAGCGCAACCCCGACGACCCCGAGACCGTGCTGTGCGCCGACCTCATCGCGACCGAGGACCACGGCGAGGTCATCGGCGGCTCGGCCCGCGAGGACGACCTCGCGCTGCTGCTCGAGCGGATCGACGCGCTCCAGTTGCCGCGCGAGCCCTACGAGTGGTTCCTCGACCTCCGCCGCTACGGCACCGTCCCCCACGCCGGCTTCGGCCTGGGTCTCGAGAGGCTGGTCAAGTACGTCTGCGGCCTGCGCCACATCCGCGAGGCTTGCTGCTTCCCCCGGATGATGGAGAAGCTGTACCCCTAGCGCGAGGGAGGTGAGCACGGTGGCCGACAAGCCGGAGCATGTGAGCGGGTCGTTCTACCAGAACCCCGACCTGTACGACCTCATCTTCGGCTTCCGCGTGATCCCCCAGCAGGTCGAGTTCATCCTCCAGGCCGCGGCCGAGGTC
>CAZRDB010000110.1:12684-17247 GCA_964598695.1 uncultured Armatimonadia bacterium | reverse complement strand
GCCACCCGCCCGCGAAGGACTGCCGGCGGGCGGCCCGGAAGATGGCTGCTGGTGTGGGCGTGGGAGGCTGCGTGCCAGGGAGTCCTGGGAGCGGCGATGGAGTGCGCGGTCGCGCGTGACGAGTGCCTCGGGTCGGTCGACCGGGAGCGTCTCCCGGGACACTTGCTCTTCCAGTGGCACGTCACGGAGCGCTGCAACCTTCGCTGCGCGCACTGCTACCAGGAAGCGACGCCGCCCGAGGAACTCCCCTGGGACGGCCTTCTCGCGGCGCTCGCGGCGATGGGGGATCTGGCCCGGGCCATCGGGGCGCGCCGCGGTCGCGGCCCCACCGTCCACCTTACGCTGACGGGCGGTGAGCCCTTCGTTCGGCCCGACTTCCTCCGGCTGCTCGAGACCGTGCGGCGGGACTGCCCCGGCTGGTCGCTCGCCGTCCTCACGAACGGCACGACGATCGACGCCGCCCTGGCCCGGCGTCTCGGCCGGCTGGGCGTCGGCTTCGTCCAGGTGAGCATCGACGGCGGGCGCGAGACCCACGAGCGGATCCGGGGCGCGGGCAGCTACGAGGCCGCCGTCGCCGGCGTGCGGCGACTTGTGGAGCATGGTGTCTCCGCCCTGCTCTCGTTCACGGCGCGCCCCGACAACTACCGCGAGTTCCCCGAGGTCGCCCGACTCGGCCGCCGGCTCGGGGTCGGCCGGGTCTGGGCCGACCGGATGGTGCCGCTCGGGCGGGGCGACCTCGACCAGGTGCTCACTCCCGCGCAGACCCTCGAGTTCGTGGGGCTCCTCGCCCAGGAGCGGACGCACGGGGGCAGACGGAGGACCGAGATCGCGGCCCACCGGGCGCTGCAGTTCGCGGCAGGGGGTGGCCGGCCGTACCGCTGCGAGGCGGGCCGGTCTCTTGTTACGGTTCTGTCAAATGGCGAGGTCTCCCCGTGCCGGCGGATGCCCACGATCGTCGGGGACCTTCGTGCGGAGAGCCTCGCGAGCCTGTACTTCGACAGCACGGTGCTGCAGTCGCTCCGGCGCCGGCACGAGCCGCCGGCCGGTTGCGAGTCGTGTTTCTACGCGCGGACCTGCGCGGGCGGGCTTCGGTGCCTCGCCGCCGCGGTCCACGGCGATCCCTTCGTGGCCGATCCGGGATGCTGGATGGCTCGGCCGCACGGCTGAGAGAGCGAGAGAGTGGAGGAGAGCGCATGGACAAGCTCGAGGGTCTGCCGGTCGAGGTGCAGCGCGGCCTCGGCGCCTTCGTGAAGGCGGCCCAGTCGGCCTGGGGCGACGATCTCTCGGCGGTGGTGCTGTTCGGCTCGGCGGCCGAGGGTCGCCTCCGCGCCACCTCGGATGTCAACGTCCTGCTCGTGCTCCGTCGGTTCTCGCGGGAGCAGGCCGACGCGCTCCGCGAGCCGCTGCGGACCGCTCGGGCGGCGATCCGCCTCGGGGCGATGTTCGTGCTGCCCGAGGAGCTGCCGGCCGTTGTTGAGGCGTTCGCGGTCAAGTTCGAGGACATCCTCTCGCGCCACCGCGTGCTCTACGGCGCCGACCCGTTCGCCGGTCTGGAGGTCCCGCGGTCGGCGGCGATCTCGCGGCTCCGCCAGGTGCTGCTCAACCTCCGTCTGCGGCTGCGGGAGCGCTACGCGCTGGTCAGTCTGCGGGAGGAGCAGCTCGCGACGGTCGTGAGTGAGATCTCCGGCCCGCTGCGCTCGTGCGCAGCGACCCTGTTGGGGCTCGAGGGCACGGCGAGCGAGTCGCCGAAGGCGGCGCTGGAGGCGCTGGTCGCCGACCTCGGCGAGCCGCGCTTCGCGGAGGCGCTCGGGCGGATCTCCGAGGCCCGCGAGAAGGGCGCGCTCGCCGTCGGGGTGGCCGGCCCGCTGGTCTTCGACCTGATGGACCTGACCGGGCTCCTGCTCGACCGCGCCGAGAGGCTGGGGTGAGCGGCGGCCATGCCCAACCCCCTCGACCTGCCCGGCCCACAGTTCCTCGCCTTCTACCTGGTGCTCGTCATCGCGGTGAACGTCGCACTACGGCTCTGGAGCCGGGTGCGTCCCTGTGACGTCCCGCCCGAGTTGGACGACCCGTATCTCATCGCCCACCTGCGCGGCGGGCAGGCCGAGGTGATCCGCGTGGCGGCCATCTCGCTGATGGATCGGGGGCTGCTCGTGCAGACCTCGGCCGAGGAGGTCGCGACGGCGAGCGAGGAGGCCCGGGGTCTCGCGCGCCGCCCGGTCGAGATCGCGCTCCTCGACGCCTTCCGCGCGCCGGGTCCGGCGTGGCGCGCCCTCGCCCCCCGGTTCTCGCGCGATCTCGACATGAGCTGCGACGCCATCGCCGAGGAACTGAAGTCGATGGGGCTGCTGAAGACCGGCGCGACGATCTTGCCCGATCTCGTGGCCGTCTCGCTCGGGCTGGGCGTGCTCCTCGGGATGTCACTCGCGAAGCTCGCGGTGGCGCTCGCCCGCGGCCATCACAACATCGGCTTCCTGGTCGTCCTGACCCTCGTGGGCTGTCTCCTCGTCATGGCGCCTCTGGGGGCACGGAGGACGCGGATGGGCGATCTCGCGCTCGCCCGGGCGAAGGAGCAGTTCGCGAGCCTACGCGCCCGTGTCTCGACGATCGCGCCGGGGGGGGCCACGAACGAGCTGTCGTTGCTCGCCGCCGTGTTCGGGATCGGCATGATCCCGGCGGTGACGTTCCCCTACGCCCAGCAGCTCTTCCCGAAGGCCCAGCAGGGGGACAGCTCCGGCGCCTCCTCCGGCTGCAGCGGCTCGGGGTGCAGCGGCGGGAGCAGCTCGAGCTGCGGCGGGGGCGGGGGCTGTGGCGGGGGGTGCGGCGGCTGTGGAGGCTAGGGCGGAGGGGCTGCACATCGTCTGCGGCCTCGGCCACGTCGGCTACCGCGTGGCCGTGCTCCTCCGGCGGCTGGGGGCGGCCGTCCACGTGATCTACAACCAGGCCTCGGCGGAGTGGCTTCGGGAGATGCGCGCCGCCGGGGTGGAGTGCATCGAGGGCGACGCACGGGACAGTCGCGCGCTCGAGCGGGCCGGCGTTCGCCGTGCTCGGGTGGTGCTGGCCGTGACCGACCAGGACCTCGCGAACCTCTCGGTTGCGCTCGACGCGAAGCGCCTCAACCCGGGCATCGTGACGGTCATCCGGCTGCACGATCGGGGCCTGGCCCGCCACGTCGAGGAGGGGCTCGGCGCTCGTCAGGTGCTGAGCACCTCGGCGCTCGCGGCCCCGGCCTTCATCTCGGCGGCGCTCGCACAGGAGGACATCGGCTACTTCACCATCGACGGCCACGGCTTCGAGGCAGTCTGCACCGAGCCCTCCGCCGCCCCGCCGGACGGTCTGGCGCTGTTCCGGCTGCGGCGAGGTGCGGCGGGATCGTCGCTGCTGAGCGTCCGTCCGCTGCCCCAGGAGCGGGGGCAGCCGCGCCGCCGACGGTCCGTGGGGCGGCTCGGGCTCGCCTCGGCCCTTCTGCGGCAGACGCCGCGGATCGCGCGGACGCTGGCGGTCGCGCTGCTCGCGATTCTCGCGCTGGGCGTCGTGGTGATCCACCACGCGATGGGTCTGCCGTACGGCGTTGCGCTGTACTTCGCGGTCACTACGGTGACGACGGTCGGCTACGGCGACTTCAGCTTCCACGACTGCCCGCTCGCGGTGAAGCTCTTCGGCTGCCTGCTGATGCTCTCGGGCGCGGCGCTGCTCGCGGCGCTGGTGGGTACGGTGACCGACGCGCTCGTCTCATACCGCCTGCGCGACCTCCTGCGGCGCCAGCCCTCGCGCAAGGAGAACCACATCGTCGTGGTGGGCGGCGGCCACATCGGCGGCCGCATCGCGGAGGCACTCGCGCGTGACGGCCACGAGCTGGTTGCGCTCCGCACCGATGCCGAGGGCGCGGAGGCCGCCGACGAGCCGCGCGTCCAGGTGATCGCGGGCGACGGGCGAGGCGACGCCGATCTGCGGCTCGCGGGCGTGGGGAGGGCACAGGCGCTGATCGCGGTCCACGAGGACGACGTGGCGAACCTGAGCGTGGCGCTGCAGGCGCGCAAGCTCAACCCGGGGATCCGGACGGTCGCCCGCGTGTTCGACGGCGTGCTGGCAGAGAAGCTCCAGCGCGAGCTGAGCATCGACGCCGTTTTGAGCGTCTCGGCCTCGGCGGCGCCCGCCTTCGTCGCGGCGGCGCTGTGCGAGGACGCGGTCTTCGCTGCGGTCTGGGAGGACCATCTGGTCGTGATCCGAGCGCCCGGACCGGGCGCGGCCGAGGCGCCGCGGCGGCGCCCGACGGTCCGGCTCGCGTGGCAGTCCGGACCGGAGACGCTCGTGCGTCTCGAGCCGGGGGAGGCGGTGCCGCGCGGGGCGCGGCTCCTGCGGGCCGAACTGCTCCGGCTGGGCGCGCACGAGAGCCCGAGAGAGGGATGACCGCGCGATGATGTCGCACCGGGAGAACTGGCTGCGCGCGATCGAGTTCCGGGGCCCGGAGTGGATCCCGTGCAGCGCGGGCTTCGCCCCTAACCCTTGAAGGGCCAATGCCCCCGCACACTTGTTGGGGCCCACCCCCCCCCCCCGGTTTAC
>CAZRDB010000110.1:0-12674 GCA_964598695.1 uncultured Armatimonadia bacterium | reverse complement strand
GTGAGGGCGAGGACTTCCGCGACAACTGGGGCTGCGTCTGGCGGAATGTGCAGGAGGGCCTCGAGGGGATGGTCGTCGAGCACCCGCTGGCCGACTGGGCGGCCTTCGACCGCTACCGCCCGCCCGACGTGTTGACCAAGACGGAGCGAGGCGATCGCGACTGGGAGGCCGAGCGCCGGCACATCGAGGCCGCGCGGGCGGCAGGCCATCTCACCGGGGGGTGGGGCGAGCGGCTCTTCGACCGCCTCTACTTCCTGCGTGGCTTCGACAACCTGATGATGGACTTCGCGACGGAGGAGCCGCGGCTGCCGGCGCTGATCGAGATGCTGACGGAGTACGAGCTGTCGCTGATCGACCAGTGGCTCGAGATCGGCGTGGACTTCGTCTCCTTCCACACCGACATCGGGACCCAGAACGCGCTGATGATCAGCCCCGCGCAGTTCCGTCGCTACGTGAAGCCCATGTTCCGCACGCTGTTCGAGCGCTGCCGGCGGGGGGGGGCCCATGTCGTGCTCTCCTCCGACGGCCACCTGCTCGAGATCGTCGACGACCTGCTGGAGTGCGGGGTATCGATGCACGATCCGCAACTGCGGGCCAACACGCTCGAGGGGATCGTCCGCCACTACCGGGGCCGGATGTGCACGATGGTCGATCTCGACCGCCAGAGCTTCCCCTTCGATACGCCGGCGCAGCTCCGGGACCAGATCGCCCGGGTGGTCGATTCGATGGGTGACCCGTGCGGCGGGCTGATGCTCAGCGCCGGCGTCTGGGGCGCCGACGTCCCGCTCGCGAACATCGAGGCGATCTGCGCGGCGCTGGAGGAGTTCTGCTGGCGGTAGGGGGCAGGGCCGTCCGTGGCGAGGCGCCAGCCTACGTACGGGCTAACTCGGCGTCTCGGTCCAGTCCTGGCGCCCCACGAGGTCCGCTACCCATGTCCGAAGGTCGCTGAGAAGGGCGCGTGCCTGCTCGGTACCGAGTCTGAGCGAACCGTCGTCGTCGACGACCTCGTACCGCAGCTCGCCCGCGAACGGGGTCAGTTCGGTAAGGGCAGAGAGGCGCTCGGGCACGGGGCTCCCTGCGTCACGGAGTAGCACGAGGAGGCGTCCCAGCCGGTGCGTGAACGGGTACGCCACCCCGAGCGCCGCAAGGGCCGCCTTGAGCAGCTTCTCGGCTGCCTGGAATCCGACCACCTCGACTGGCGCATCTGGGCACGCGAGCAGGGCGTCCAGGGCGAACTCGTCCTGTGACGCCTTGCGGAGCAGCAGGTCAACCTGCTCACGCTGGGCCGTAGAGCACCCTCCCCTCCTTGGCTGCTTCGTGCAGCACCGACGACTGCACCTCCGACCACCTGTCGAACGTGGCGCGGCTGGCCACGAGGAGGTCGACCTCCACGTCGAGGTCATCCAGCTGCGCTCCGAGGCGGACGAGTTCGGCATGCCGCGAGGTGACGATCGGCTCGACGACGAGGATGTCGAGGTCGCTCTGCTCGTGGGCATCGCCCCGAGCATGGGAGCCGAAAAGGATGATCGTCGCGTCCGGGGCTGCGCGGCTGAGACGCTCGGTCACGGCCTGGATCACGCACTCGGCAACCATCGCTCGCGCTCCCCTCTGCCGCAACTCGACCGGTCGCGCTCCGTCCCCATCATACCCCGCCGCGGGGCTGCCCGCCACGCCGCGCGCCCCGGCCGGCACAGAGCACCTGGACACCCGGCCCCGCCGGTGGTACCGTCCGGCCATGGTGGCGGTGGGAGGGGAGACGGCGACCACGTGAGGGCAGAGGAGGAAAGGGACTGATGTCTGGCTTACGGTGCAGGGCACGACGCGGGAGCAGGGCGCACGCCATCGTCTTGGGGGTCATGCTGATGGGGATTCACGCCAGCGCACAGGTGCTGCCGAGCACGGACGAGATCGCCGGCGCGAACCGGTGGCTCACGGAGAACCTCCTTCGGCACGACGCCCCCGTTCCGTTCTCATTCCTCTACGGGGGCCAGGAGTCGGCGGCGCTTCTGCAGGGCTGGCCGGTCGAGCGACAGGTGAACAGGCTCGACTCGGTTCGCACCGGCTACACGCTCACGTGGCGAGACCGTGCCTCGGGCCTCGAGGTGCGCTGCGTGGCGGTCGGCTACAGCGACTTCCCGGTGGTCGAGTGGACGGTCTACCTGCGCAACACGGGGACGGCCGATACGCCGATCCTGGAGAGCATCCAGGGCCTCGACACGCGCTTCGAGCGCGGGACCGAGGGCGAGTTCGCCCTCCATGGCATCAGGGGCGACTTCTGCACGGCTGACAGCTTCGAGCCGTACGAGCGGCCGCTCGGGCCCGGCGCCGAGGCGCGGTTCGCGCCGCCGGGCTCCGGCAAGTCGAGTGACGGCCCCGACGGCTGGCCGTACCACAACCTCCAGTACCCCGGCGGCGGGGCCATCATCGCGATCGGCTGGCCGGGGCAGTGGGCCAGCTCATTCGTCCGCGACGCGGCGACCGGCCTGCGGGTCCGCGCCGGGCAGGAGCTGACCCATCTCACACTGCGGCCGGGGGAGGAGATCCGCACCCCGCTGATCGCGCTGCTGTTCTGGTCGGGCGAGGACCGGGTCCGGGCCCAGAACCTGTGGCGGCGCTGGTACCATGTGCACAACATCCCGCGCGTGAACGGCGAGCCGCCCAAACCGATGGCCCAGATCCAGGTCGGCGGCTGGGAGAAGGAGATCCCCTACGTCCAGTCGTTCCTCGACGCGGGGATCCACGTGGATCTGTGCTGGCGGGACGCGGGCGGAGGCCCCGACACGGTCTGGTTCCCGGTGAACGACGGGCCGTTCAAGGCTCCGGATCCGGCATGGCTCAACTCCGGCACGTGGGATGTCGACAAGACGAAGTACCCCAACGGGATGCGGCCGTTCTCGGATTGGGTCCGCGCCCGCGGGATGCAGTACATGCTGTGGTTCGAGCCGGAGCGGGTGGGAGACCCTGAGTCGTGGCTCGGCAAGAACCACCCCGAGTGGCTGCTCCCCAACAACTGGGGCGGCGCGATCCTCAACGAGGGCAACCCCGAGGCGCGCCAGTGGCTCACCGACCACGTGAGCGGGATCATCGAGACCGAGGGGCTCGACTGGTACCGCGAGGACATGAACGGTGGCGGACCGTGCCCAGCCTGGCGTGCCGCCGACGCGGAAGACCGCCAGGGGATCACCGAGAACCTGTACGTGCAGGGCCACCTCGCGTACTGGGACGCGCTCCGCGCCCGCCATCCCCACCTGCGGATCGACTCCTGCGCCTCGGGTGGGCGTCGCAACGACCTCGAGACCATGCGGCGCGCGGTGCCACTTCTGCGGAGCGACTTCCAGTGGCCGGGCTCGCCCGAGCTGAACGAGGGCAACCAGGGCCAGACCTACGGTCTCTCGCAGTGGCTGCCCTACCAGGGGACGGGCGTCTACGAGCTGGAGCCCTACGCGTTCCGCAGCTTCTACATGGCCTCGTTCGGCATGGGCGGGCTGACGGAGGAGAACCGGGCGGCCCAGCAACAGGCCTACGCCGAGTGCCGGATGGTCGCGCCCCTGATGCTCTTGGGCGACTTCTACCCGCTCACTCCGTACAGCCGCGCGGTCGACCGCTGGATCGCGTGGCAGTTCAACCGGCCCGAGAAGGGCGACGGCGTCGTGCAGGCCTTCCGCCGGCCGGAGTGCGCCGAGGGCGATGTGACCTTCCGCCTGTCGGGCCTCGACCCCGCCGCGCGCTACGCGCTCACCGACCTTGACCGCGAGGGGACGACGGTCGTCGGTGGCAGCGAACTGATGGACGAGGGCCTGCGCGTGGCCGTCGGCGGCGCGCCCGGAGCGGCGATCGTGCTCTACGAGAAGGTGCGGTAGGGCGCGCGGGAGACGCACAAGGAGGGGCCCGGCGAGACGGTGATCTCGCCGGGCCCCTTTGCGCGTCGGCACTCTCGCGCGGCCTCGGTCTCAGCAGGCCAGCGCGCCCATGGGGTCCCACGGGTCCAGCTCGACTGCGGGCTTGTCGAGCGCGGCGAGGATCTCCTCGGGGATGAACCGCTTGCTGACGACGACCTCGTAGTTGAACTCGTCGAACCACGGGTCGGTCATCACGTAGTAGCCCTTGTCGCCGTTGCCGTCGCCCCAGGAGTTCTCGACGCGCCACTTGCGCGGGTTCTCCTGGTCGTCGAGATCGACGCCGGTGAAGACCATGGCATGGGTCATCTGCGAGTGGCCGTAGTCGAGTCGCTCGGCCTTCGTGAGCCGCGGGTAGGTCCCGTAGACCAGCTCGTAGTCGAATGCGTCGAGGTCCATCGCGCCGCGGCCGCCCTCGAGGTGCTTGCCCACGTCGCAGCCGAACCAGACCGGCTGGTTGGCGAGAAGCTGCTGGACGGCGGCCCGCTTCATCACGCTCAGGTCGACGTTCAGGTAGCGGATCGGCCGCCCGCCCACGACGTTGCCGAGGAATCGGACGGTGTAGTGGGTGTTGTACTGCTTGCTCTCCTGCGGGCAGTGGATCAGGCAGACCTGGTCGTCGAGGTCGACGCCGACGTGGCGGGCGAAGAACTCCTTCGGCGTGAGCGGCCCCTCGCGGTGGAAGCCCTTGTCCTTGTCGCGGTAGTGCCACGAGAAGGTCACGGGCGGCTCGCCGAGGTGGATCGAGAGCACGCGGTGGACAACGGCGAGCATCTCACGCTTCATCGCGCGCAGCTCGTCGAGGCTCTTGCCCTCGGCGGCCGCCTTGCGCAGGAGGCACGCGTCCTCGCGGAGGATGTAGGTGAGGTGCTCGTTCATCTTGCCGCTCGAGGAGCTGCTCTCGGTCTCCGGCATGACGGCCTTGGGCACGACGCCGTACTTCTCGACGAGGCTGATCAGCATGTCCCACTGGCCGGCGTCGTCCATCGGGCTCTGCATGACCCAGCAGAACAGCCGGCTGCCCATCGGCTCATCGAGCGTCTTGAGCACGGACTCGAGGAAGTAGTTCGCCTTCTCGAGCTTGTCGTGGAACATGAGGTAGTTCTGGCTCAGCTCGAACTCCTCGGGAAGGCCCAGGTTCTCCATCACGCGCAGGCGGAAGGTGTTGAGCGCCGCGAACATCCAACAGCGGCCCGTGCCCTTCTGGTTGGTCGCCTTGCCCTCGCGCGGCAGGACATGGCTGTAGGTGTGGTCGAGGGCGATCGTGGCGGCGCGGCTCGCGGCGACCTTGTCGATCGGGTTGGCGCAGACCGCGTTCATGGCCTGCAGGTAGCGCGGCTCGGCCTCGAAGCCGGCGCGTAACTCGGCGATCTGCTCGGGCGTGAGGGCGCCCTGTGCTGCTTCGCTCATCGGGTTCTCCTTGGATGCTGGGATGTGGGAGCGGGCAGGGAGCGCGCTCCGACCTATGGCGTTCGGCCTCGACCGGTCCGGGGCCTCCACCGGATTGGCGTCAGCGCGCCGTGGCCGGTCCGAGGACCTGAACGTCCGCCAGCTCGCAGACGCCCGGGCCGCCGATCTCGGTGTACTCGGTCTTGGAGACGTTGTACGGCACCTTCCCCACGAGCAGCGTGAGCGGGCCCTCCAGGCTGCCCACGTGGTCGATCGCAAGGAGGCGCCAGTGCGTGCCGTCGTCCGAGGCCTCGTATGCCAGGCAGCCCGCCACGAAGCGCATCCGAAGCCAGTGCCACTCGCCCACGGCGAAGCCGTCGAACAGCTCCTGCCCCCCGGTGCGGTCGATCTGGGCGCGGCCGTCGGAGCGAACCCCGAGCCGGAAGGCCCGTCCGCCTGCCCGCAGCGCGATCGCCGGGCCCCACGACATGCCGCACTCGCCCTCGCCCCGCACCCTGCAGGCGATGGTCGCGGTCTCGGCCGGGAGCGCGCGCTCGAGGAACGCGAACGAGTTGCCGAGCGCCTCGATGCGGAGCGCGCCGTCCCGCGGGGCGATCCTGCCCCCGCTCCGCGGGCCGACACAGGCCGTCCAGCCGTCGGGGAGTTCGGTGGCGTCCGTCGGCGCACTGACGGTGAGGCCCGGCTGGTCGAGCGAGGCGCGGTAGAGGACCGGCTGCCCCGCGCCCGTCGATTCCCGCGCTTCGCGCATCGCCTCCCAGACAGAGGGCCACTCGGCCTGGCGCGCCGCCGCGGCACGCTCGACCCGACCGCGCAACGCGCCGTTCAGCTTCGGCCAGTAGGAGCGCTCCATGCCGATCGTACGCTGGTCGTCGGGGCCGCCGAGGCTGTAGTGGAGGCGGATGTTGTCGTCGAGCAGTGTGGCCACGAAGGCCTCGTCGAGCGGGTAGGGGTTGTTGTTGCACAGCACGCCGATCGAGTTGCTGATGTTGTAGGTCGAGACGAAGTAGCGGAGGTAGTCGGGGCTCGCGTAGTGGGCCTCGCAGCCCTCGCCTCGGAGGAGGAAGTCGAAGTAGGTGTCGATCTGCGGCAGGTAGACGCCTCCGCCGGGCGGGCTCGCGGTCGCGTGGTACTCGAGCAGGCCGTGGTCGCCGACGATCTCGCGGGCCTTCCGGGCGACGATGTAGGTCCGGACGACGCTGTCGTAGATCCCGTCGAAGTAGAGGCCGTCGGGCCGGTACTCGCGTACGACCTTGGCGATCTCGGCGACGAAGATGGGCCAGTTGAGGCCCCGGCCGTCGCCGGGCGAGAAGCCGGTCTCGGCGAAGTGCTCGAAGCTGTTCATCGCCTTGCTCTCGAGCCCCGTGCCGGTCAGGAAGTACAGGGGCGAGGTGTAGACGATGTTGCGAAGCCCGAGCCGCTCGCAGGTGCGGTTGACGCGCTCGAACTCCTCGATTCCGTTGCGGGGGAGGAACCGCAGGCTCCAGTCCTTCCACAGCATGACCTCCGACTGCTGGAGCAGGATGTTGCCGTAGGGGCTCCACTTCTCGATCTCGGCATCGGTGGGGTAACCCGTCTCCATCGACCAGTGCCACAGCACCCGGTCGTCGAGCGACTGCTGCCAGCGGAAGGCACGAGGCGGCCCGACCGCCAGCCAGAGGATCTGCCCGCCGTCGAGGCCGCACGCCACCGTGCCCCGGGGTCCGTCGACGCAGCCGGCGCCGCCGGGTGTGGCGAGGTAGGCGCCGAACGCGCCGTACTCGTCGAGGAGCAGCATGTTGCCCTGTGAGGCCCGTACCGACTTCGGGCTGAACCCGATCCGCCACCGGAGCTTGAGCGGGCTCTCGTCCCGCAGCATGAGCAGTGAGTCGCCGTTGACGCGGATGGTCAGCCTGCCGCCGTCGGCCGAGAGAAGCACGGACCCGGGCGACCTGCGCGTCACGGCCAGGCCACGGAGGCGGCCCGCCGGGAACGCTACCTCGGCGATCTCCCGGCGGGCGCCGATCCGTTGGGCGAGGGTCAGTCGGTTGGCCGCGGGTTCGAGGACGAACGTCGCGCCGGTCGTGCGGATCGTCACCCGGCCGTCGGACGCCGAGACCTGCTCCACCGCCATCCCGAACTGGGCCGAGGACAGCTCCTCGGTCGTGAGGAGGTACTCCGCGTCCGCCTCGATCGAGGGCGAGAGGGCGGGGAGGGGGGCTTGCGGGGCCGCGAGGGCCAGGAACGCGAGCATGAGGGCGGGGGCGATCATCGGTCGAGGCTCAACTCCTGTCTGATGGCGCCGCATTCGCCGCCGGTGCGGTCGGGCCTCCGTGACCGCGGCCCGATGCGCCCTCCCTGGGGGCGCGCGCTCGGGATGACCCGCCGGGGGCCGACGCCGAGGCGCCGGAGGCGGCAGGTCACTGCGGAGCCTCGGCGAACCGTGAGGTCCACTGTACCCGGATGGAGGTCGCAGATGCCTCTCGCACTTGCCCTGCTGCTCGCCCTGGCGGCAGCGGGAGCGGCACAGGAACCGCCGTCCCAGCCGACGGCCGCGCCGGTGGTCACGGCCCTGGTCGGCGGGCGCGTGCTCACGATGACCGGAGAGCCGGCGGCGAACGCGACGATCGTCGTCGTTGACGGCAAGGTCTCGGCGGTCGGCCCGGATGTGGCCATCCCCGAGGGGGCGGCGCGCGTCGATGCGGCGGGCCTCACGATCCTCCCCGGTCTGATCGACTGCCTCTCCCCGCTCTACCTCCACCCGGAGGATCTCGCGGACGGGACGGCGATCGCCGCCTCGCTCCGCGCGACCGACGGGCTCGACCTCTTCACGGAGCATGCCGACGAGGTGCTGCGGGCGGGCGTCACGACGGTCCATGTCGCCCCCGGCAACCGTGGCCGGGTGGGCGGGGTGACCTGCGCGGTGCGCGTGGCCGATGCCACCGGCGCCATCGAGGTCCTCGCGCCGACCGTCGCGGTGCGCGGGCAGATCGGTGTGCCCGCGGGCGACACCAGCGCCTCGCTCGCCCGCCTGGGCGACTACGTCGCGATCCGCGAGGCGCTGCTCTCCGCACAGGACTACCTACTGCGCCAGCGTGCCTTCGAGCGGGCGATGGCGACGTTCGAGCGGAAGCTCGCGGCCTCGGAGACCCCGCCCGAGGGCGGAGGCAAGCCGCCGCCCCGGCCCGACCGGCCCGCGCGGCCCGGCGTCGACCCCGATAGCGAGGCGCTGGGCCGGGTGCTTCGGGGCGAGCTGCCACTGTGGATCGAGGCCCACCGAGTACCGGAGATCCTCAATGCGCTGCGACTCAAGGACGAGTTCGGCCTCCGGCTGGTCCTGCTCGGATGCACGGAGGGATGGAAGGTCGCCGACGAGATCGCTCGGCGCGACGTGGCCGTCGTGCTGATGCCCGGCGCGGGCGTGTTCGGCTCGCCCACGCGCCTGACGTTGGGGGAGAGCCGGCCGGATAACGCCGCGCTCCTCGACCGCGCGGGGATCCGTGTGGCGCTGGCGACGGGAGGGCCGAGCGGGCTGCACGCGAAGTTCACTCGCGCCGCCGCCGCCCTGGCCGCCTCGGGCGGGATGGACCGCGACCGCGCGCTGGCCGCCGTGACCGCGACCGCCGCACGCGTTCTCGGGCTGGAGAGCCGGGTCGGGCAGATCGCGGAGGGGCGCGACGCCGACCTCCTCGCGATCGCCGGCGACCCGCTCGACCTCGCCGCGCCCGCTTCCTGGGTACTCACCAAGGGCGAGTTCGTCGCGGCGAAGGGGGGCGGCCGGTGAGAGCCCTCAGCCTGTGCTTCGGCCTCCTCACGCTGCTCGCTCTCGCCGCCGCCGCCTGCGCGCAGGACCTCCTGGTGCGCGGCGGCACCGTGCTCACGGGTGCCGGAGAGACGATCGAGGGCGGCGCGGTGCTGATCGTGGACGGCAAGGTCAGGGCCGTCGGCCGTGATCTCTCGGCCGGGGCGGGCACCCGCGTGATCGACGCGGCGGGCCGGTTCGTCTGCCCCGGCTTCCTCGACGCTCACAGCCACGTGGGGATCCGCCGCGCCGAACTCGACGAGACCGTGCTGCCGTTCTCGGACGAGGTCTCGCCCCTGGCCGCGCTCGATCCCTCGTGCCCGGCGCTCCGCGCCTCGCTCGAGGCGGGTGTCACCACCGCCCTGCTCGCGCCCGGCGCGGCGAACCCCCTCGCGGGACCCGGGGTGGCGGTCAAGCTCGCCGACTGCCGCCCCCTTGGGCCGGCGGCCACTGTCAGCCTGTCCCTCTCGACGAGCGCTCTGCATGCCGACCGCAAGCCGACCTCGATGTCCGTGATGCTCTCGATGCTCCGCGCGGCGCTGGCCGCGGCGGCTCAGCCGGGCGCAACCTCACCGCTGGCTCGCGCGCTCCAGGGCGGGCTGCCCGTCCAGGTTGTCTGCGACGGCCCGTCGTCGGTCCTCCAGGCGCTCGCGCTGATGAGGGAGTTCGGCCTGCACGGCTCGATCCTCGTGCCCCGGATGCCGCGCGCGCTGCCCGAGCTGCTCCGGGGGGCGGGGGTGACCGCACTGGTGCCGCCGCTCGCCGAGATGCCCGAGGAGCGCTTCCAGCAGAGGCCGAGCCGGCTCGCCGAGGCCGGCGTGCCCCTCGCGTTCGCCTCGATGGCGGTGGGCGACGAGATCGCGGACGTCCGGACCAGCGCCGGCCTCGCGGTGGCCGCGGGGCTCCCTCGCGAGGAGGCCCTGCGGGCGCTCACGGGGGGCGCGGCGGAGACGCTCGGGATCGCCGACCGGGTCGGCAGTCTGGCCGAGGGCAAGGACGGCGACCTGCTCATCGTGAGCGGCCATCCGACCGACCTCTCGGCCTCGATCGACGTCGTCGTGAGTGACGGCGTCGTCGTCTACGAGCGGGGGAAGCGGTGAGAACCACGCGCATCAGCCTTCCACTCCTGGCCGTGCTGGCCGCGGCGCTCGGGGCGCCGGGCTGGCCGCAGGGCGAGACCCTCGCGATCCGCGCCGGCCGGATCCTCACGATGGCCGGCGACCCGATCGAGGGTGGTGTCGTCGTCATCCGCGACGGCAAGATCGTCTCGGTCACGGCGGGTCTCGACGCGCCGGAGGGGGCACGGGTGATTGACGCCTCCTCGTCCGTGGTCATGCCCGGCATGGTCGACGCGAACGCGCGGTTCGGGATCCTGGGCGACGAGAACGAGCAGTCGGAGGAGATCACGCCCGAGTTCTCCATCGCGCCGTGTATCGACCTCGCGAGCCTCACGATGCAGCAGGCCGCGCAGCTTGGCGTGACGACGATCCGTGTCGCGCCGGGCACGCAGAACGTCGTCTGCGGCTCGGGCGCGCTCGTCAAGACGGCTGGGGGGCCGCTGGGCGCGGTGTTGCTTGGCCCGAGCCGTGAGGTGAAGGTCGTCGTGGGCGACGACCCCGGCTGGGGCAACAGCGCGCCGCGGAACGTGAAGCCGAACAGCTTCTACTACCGGCAACCGACGACGCGGATGGGCGTGGTGTGGCTGCTCCGGCAGGCACTCGACCGAGTCCGGCACGCGGAGGGCCCTGCCGCCGCGCAGTCTCCGCTGGGGCGGGCGTTGGCCGGTACGCAGACGGTGCATGTGCTGGTCCGATCGGCGGTCGATATCGAGACCACGTTCGCCGTGGCCGATGAGTTCGGGCTCAGCGACCTGGTCTTCGAGGACTGCGTCGAGGCCTACAAGATGGCGGAGCCGCTCGCGCAGCGGGCGATCCCCGTCATCGTGGGCCCGATGTACGGGCCCACGCGGATGAGCTGGTGGGAGCGGACCCAGGGCAAGGAGAGCTGGAGCGGCCCAGGGCTGCTGGCTCGCGCGGGGGTGAAGGTCGCGATCGCCTCCAACACCCAGGGGGTGGCGCGCTCGCTGCTCGAGGCGGCCTCGTTGGCGGCGCGCAACGGGATGCCCCCCGACGAGGCGCTGATGGCGGTGACGCGGTGGCCGAGCGAGATCCTGGGTCTCGCCGACCGCGTGGGAACGCTCGAGGCGGGCAAGGACGCCGATCTGGTCATCCTCAACGGGCCGCCGCTCGCGGCGACGACGCGCATCGAGAAGGTGCTGGTCGGCGGGCGGATGGTCCTCGATACGGAGATGGGAGCGGACGCCGATGGATAGGCGCCTGGTTCTGGTTGGAGCGGCTCTGTTGGCGGTGTGCGCGGCGATGGCCTACGGGCAGACGCCGGTGCGCCAGAAGGTCGCGGTGAAGGCGGGACGGATCATCCCGATCAGCGGCCCGGAGATCGAGAACGGGGTCATCCTTATCGAGGAGGGGCGGATCACGGCGATCGGCGCGGGCCTCGAGACGCCGTGGGACGCCAACGTGATCGACGCCTCCGACAAGGTCGTCATGCCGGGGTACGTCGAGGCCCACACCTCGGAGAACCTCAGCACGCCGAACGAGCAGGTCCGCGAGACGCCGTTCGTCAACGCGGCCGACGGGGTCGACCCGGTGAGCTGGTACATCGAGGACACGCTCCGGGGTGGGGTGACGACGCTCCTGGTGCTGCCGGGCAACGACTGCGTGATCGGCGGCACGGGGGTGGTCATCAAGCCCTCCGGGCGGACCGTCGCCGAGATGACCGTGCGGCCCTATGTGGGCATGAAGATCTCGCTCCAGCCCCGGGCCGACACCAGCCGGATGGCCCAGATCGCGCGGCTCCGAGACTACTTCGCCGCCCTCCGCGAGTACCGCGAGCAGTACAACCTGCGCAAGGCCGATGCGGAGGCGGCCAAGAAGCCGTTCGACGAGGCGATCGACCCGCTGAAGCAGTCGGCGCTCGACCTGATCGACGGCAAGCTCAAGGCTTTCGTCTACTGCCCACTGGCCTCGGACGCGGTCAAGGCGCTCGCACTCGGCAAGGAACTCGGGTTCGAGATCGTGCCCGTGCTCGGCAGCGACTGCTACAAGGCGGCCGGCGCCCTGGCCGAGGCCGGCCTGCCGGTCATCGTCGACACCGATCTGACGGTGTGGAAGACCAATGAGGACACCGAGACGATCGAGATGAAGGTCGTCCCCAAGATCCTCTCCGATGCCGGCGTGCGGTACGCCCTCCAGCGCGGCCCGCGCGACTACGAGTCGCAGTACTTCTGGCTCCAGGCCGCCCGGCTGGTCGCGAGCGGCGTGAGCCGCGAGGAGGCCCTGCGCTCGGTCACCCTGACGCCGGCCGAGATCATCGGCCTCTCGGACCGCGTCGGCAGCTTGGAGGTCGGCAAGGATGCCAACCTCCAGATCCTCACGGGTGACCCGCTGGACGCCCAGACCTGGGTCGACCAGGTTCTCATCGAGGGCGAGGTCGTCTACGAGCGCTCCAAGGACACGCGCCTGACGGAGCTGCTCGAGAAGATGGACCCAGAACAATTCAGCAAGTACAAG
>CAZRDB010000109.1:14242-17294 GCA_964598695.1 uncultured Armatimonadia bacterium | reverse complement strand
TGGAGCGACAGCCCGCGCGGCCCGTGGCGACTCCTGGACGAGGCGTGCCGGCCCTCGGTGGCACCCGATCGCGCGTGGACCCTCCGACAGACGAGCGAGCACATGCGCTGCGTGGCACGGGTAGCGCACATACCCGCGAGGACCGCCTGGTGGGCCGTGCTCGTTTGTCACGGTACGGATCGGCGGGCGGAGGACGTCTTCGCTGATGGGCGCCTGCACCCCAGGCTCGATCCCTGCGTTGACGCTTGGGACGACTGGTCGGATCAGCTCCTGGGCAACCCGATGGCGCCGGTGGACTGGAAGGCGCTCGCGATTGACGTGCTGCTCGGGCACTTCGCGGCGGCGTGCCTGGGCCTGCGGGGCTTCCTCAAGGGGACGCGGGTCTCCACGTACATCTGGGGCCGACGCTACGCCTGGTGGGGCGTGGTCTACATGCTCGGTGCGTGGTGGCTTGCGCGGTCGATCGGGTGACGGGCGGGGGTGACGTTCACGTTCGCACTTCGACGGTGCTCAGTGTGCTCGGCGGGCCAGACGACGGGCCGGCGCAGCCGGTCTTCCTGCCTCCGGACGGGCTGGCATGGGCTGCGCGGTGGCCTCGACGCCGGCGTCCGCACGGGCGTGGTCGAGGGCTCGGGCGTGCGCGGTGACCTCGGTGGCGGCGCGCCAGCGTCGCTCGTCGAGTCGGTGGGTGCGGAGTCAGGCCCGTAGCCCGGAGGCGACACGCACCAGGGCCAAGCCGAGTGCGGGTGACCGCCCCGGGGGTCCAGGACGTTCCACTCGGTACGCTCGGTCCAGGGAGGATCCTCTACGGGACGGCGGCCCCCTGCGATGGAGTGACGGCCGCGCCCCCGAGCCCCCTCTCGGTCGCCCAGACCGGCTCGCCGTAGCTGGTCTCGGGGATCGCCCGGTTCTCGAGAACGGTCGAGGCGCCGTTCGGCCGCACCGTCTTGACGGTCCAGGGGACGGTCTCCTGCGCTGAGGAGCGCCACGCGAAGGTCACGGCCCCCGACCGATCGAGACCGACGATCCCGATCTGGGCGTGCTGCGAGACGCGCACCGAGGCCACCTTGCGCGCCGCACCGCCCGGTCGGTCGATCAGCCAGGCCTCGCCGAGCCAGGGCGTTCTGGCGTCAACGGCCCCCCGCGGGTCGGCCATCGCGACCGGCGCCAGTACGTAGACGATCCCCTCGTCGAAGGCCCGGGCGGCCACGACGAACTTGTCGTCGGGGATGGCGATCCCCGCGGCCGTCCCACCGTCGTGGGGGACGAGCAGCATCTTCCCGTCGGCATCGTAGACGAGCACGCCGTCCCGCGATGCGCTGAGGACCTCGAATCCGAGGGCCTCGCCGACCACGGTCATCCCCGAGCCGTCGAGCGGGATCCGCAGGAGCTTCGCGACCTGCAGCCTGCCCGCGCGGCGCCGAGACGACCGCCACAAGCGCTCGCTGTACCAGTCCCGCAGCAGCCTCTGCGCTTCGGCAGACCGCCAGCCGAGCGCGTAGACGGCGGAGCGGTCCGGCGCGAACACGGCCGACAGGAACCGGCCTCGCGCCACCGGCGTGAGCGGCCCTTGCCGAGGCCCGACCAGCAGCGGCCCGCTCTGCCAGGCGTTCCACGTGGCGAGGAGCGAGCCGTCGGGGGACAGCGCCGCCGCGGCGGGCGCGGCCGAGATGGGGCGTCTTCCGACGCGCAGGAGCGGGCCCTCACGCGTCGAGCACAGGAGGGCGCCGAAGCCGCCCGCCAGCTCGCCCCCCCTCTCGTAGCCGCGTCCGAACACCGTCGCAACGTAGGCGGCGCCGTCTGCCGGGTCAGCGCAGAGCGTCGAGGGTCCGAGCGTGAAGTACTCGCCGGCGGCCGGGTCGGCGACGACCACGGAGCCGCGCGACCAGCCACGGGGTTCCAGCCCCTGGGCAACGTCCACGCACGGCTGTCCCCCATCGCCGACCTGCAGGTCGCGCCGGTTCCGCTCGCGGAGCCACGCCGAGTACAGCGCGTGGTTCTGCTGGGTGGCGGCGGGAGGCGGGGTCCAGTAGACGGGCGCCGGAGCGGACTCCACGTCACGCTCCTCGCGCACGCGGCGGAACGGGTCCATCGCCTCGGCCGCTCGCCGGGCCTGGGCCTCGGTCGTTCCGCTCACCTCGACCGTCCAGCCGCCCGAGTCGACCGGTCGAAGGTTGTGGATGTCGTACGCAAGGCCGGCCCCGAGGAGGTCATCGGGCAGCGTGGGCAGGTACGGCCCCCGCCACGCCCCCGTGAGGGGCACGGTGTTGCCGCTCGCATCGAGACCCTCGGTGGGCGCCTGGGTCGCGGTAAGGTCGGCGAGGTCCTGGGGGTAGCAGCCCGTGTCGCGCAGGTACGCCTGCAGCGACCGGTCAAGCAAGGTGAGCTGCGCGTCCACCGCGCGGGCCCCGTCCCCTCCTCCTCCGGCGAACACCCCGGAGACGAGCGCAAGGAGCAGCCCCAGCGCCCACAGGAGGCCGAGGGGCGGTAGCGCGCGCCGGCCCCTGCGGCGTAGCACGACCACCGATCCCACCAGGAGGACGACCGCGCCGCCGCCGAGCACCCAGCGCGTCCACGGCGCCGGCGTACCGCCGGCCGTCTTCGCTCCGGGCGGCGCGGCAGGGATGACCACGCCCGCGTACTCCTCGGACTCCGCGTCCGCGGACTCCGCTCCGGCAAGACCGTCTCCTGTTCGCACGTAGGCGCTCTGCCACTTCCCCCACTGCGTGTAGGCCCTCCCGTGGATCCGTCCCTGGCGATCGATCAGCACCTGGTAGTCGTCCGAGGCCTCCAGCGCCGGAGTGAAGGTGAGGTCCTCCATCTCCTCGCGTTTGAGGAGGCCGAAGAAGCGCGTCGCTACACGAGCCGGCAGCCCGGTGTCGAGGCTCGCGTCGCCCCAGTCGTCGGCACGGTACGAGAGGTCGGCGTACCGAATCCCCCCGCGACCGCAGAACTCGCACAGCAGCCGCGGGCCGTCCGCCGCGCGCACCGACTCCCTCCGCACCGCGCCGTAGGTCTCCCCGCGTGCGAGCGTGCGGGGGGTGGAAGAGAG
>CAZRDB010000109.1:0-14232 GCA_964598695.1 uncultured Armatimonadia bacterium | reverse complement strand
GGGATCGTCTCGCACTCGACCGGCGTGTCGGCGAAGACGGCGAGGAGGAGCGAGGTGAGCGGCGGGGCGCTCCCGCGCGAGATGTGAAGCGGGAAGAAGGGCTTCTCCGTCGCGAAGCGGATCCCGAGCGGCGCGACGTCGGTGGTGGTCGGCCGCTTCTCCGCAACCCCCGTGAGGAACCGGACGGCGACGAAGGCGAAGCCGCGCTCGGTGTAGGGCTGCAGCGCCGCCGCGGCCTCCTCGGGGACCGCGTAGCCGTGCTCACGCAGCCACGCAACGAGGTCCCCCGCCCCTCCGGCGGTGAGCACACTCGCGTCGTAGTCGCCGACCTCGAGCCGCTGGTGGACAGTGACGGTCGACGCCGGCGCGGCGCCGCCTTCGCTGCCTCCCTCCATCCCGGCCGACTTGCTGCGCGCCGGGATCGCCCGATCGTCCACATGCGTGACGGCGCGCGGACCGGTGGAGAGGAACACCTGGTCGAGGAACCTCGGCTCGGCCTCGAAGACCTCGGTCGGGACCGTGGGCACGGGCACGACCCATGCGAACGCCGCCGAGGGGCCCGCGTAGGTCGTCCGCAGCACGAGCACCTCCTCGCCGCTCCCCTGCACGATCACGGCCTTCTGCGCGGCCGACGAGGGACGGCCGGCGTCGGCCATCGCCTGCGTCGGGATGAACATGCCGTTGGCACGGCAGACCGCGGGGAGGAGGAGTAGAAGTGTCGACGCGACGCGGATCCTCCGCGCCACGGATCGAGGTGCTCGATGCATGGTGACCCCCTGAGCCGTCTGTCGTGCGCGTCCAGTGCAACATTCCCTTTGCCCGAACGTCACTAGCTCGGACGAAGGGGGCTGCCCGCCCCGCCGGAATCACTGGGGAGTGGCTCGCGGTCTACACGACCGTTTCACATGGGGAGGAGCGTGGGGACGTGCGCTTGGTCCGGCACATCGCGCGCGCTGTGTCCTGCGCCCTCTGCCTCTGCCTCGCCCTCGCCCTCTGCCTCTGCCTCGCCCTCGCCCTCTGCCTCGCCCTCGCGCTCGGCCTTGCGTACGGCTTAGCCGGGCTGACGCGCAGCCTGCGCCCGGAGCCTCCCGCCTGGGCTCAGCAGGGCTGCGACGCGGCCCACAGTGGCTCGACCGATGCCCTCGGACCGAAGAGCGGCCGGATCCTGTGGTCGTGGTCGCTGCCAGAGGCCCGGGAGCCGCAGGCCGAGGGCCCTTGGCTCTGCGCGGGGCCCCTGGTCGCACGCGACGGCACGGTCTACCTGCGGGATAACCGCGGCGATCTCTGGGCGATCTCGCGGGCCGGGAGGACCCTGTGGCGGGCGCCGATCCCCGAGTCGATCGGTTGGTTTGCGGTGGATTGGCCGACGCTCCTTCAGGACGGCCGCATCGCGGTTCCTGTCCGGGGAGGGATCCGCTGCCTGAGCCCAGACGGCTCGTTTGCCGGGCTGCTGCGCATCCCCCCGGACGCCGCGTCGACGGAGTCCTCTGAGAGCGACCCGCGAGGTTCGGCGAGCAGCTCCGCCCTGACCCCCTGCTCCTCTCCCACCGTCGGGCCCGATGGGACCCTCTACGTCGGCTGTCGGGGGCGCGTTGTCGCCCTGACTCCGGAGGGCGTGGCGCGATGGCAGGCCACGATACCGGAGGACCACGCCGTTCATCTGCTGGCCCTGCGTCCGGACGGCGGCGTGTACGCAGCGCAGTGGAACATGGGCGAGCGGGAGCCCGGCTGGGGCCACTCCACGCTGTCTCTCGTTGGCCCGACGGGAGTTCGCCTCTGGACCGTCGCGTTCCCAGGCTCCCTCGTTGGAGTGGTGGTGGCCCCGGACGGCGTCGCACTCGTGGCGGGCATGCCGTCGGGGCTCGTGGCGTACGACGCCGCCGGCACGGGTAGCACGGTTCGCCGCCATGGCCCTTGGGCGCATGCAGCCGGCGCCGACGGCGCGGTCCTCGTCGTCGACGGCGGCCGCGTGCGGCGCCTCGCCCGCGATGGGGCGGAGCGCTGGTCGCGGGCGATGGCTGGCGAGCAGCCGGCCATCGCGGTCGACCGCGCGGGGACGGCCTACGTCCGTACGGCGCTGATGGTGGTCGCCCCGGAGGCGATGGCTGGCGACCAGCCGGTCATCACAATCGACCCCGGGATGGGCCGCGTCTGTACGGGGCTGAGGGTGGTCGCGCTGGACAAGGGGGGAGCGCTGAGGTGGGAGGTCGATCTGCCCGGCAGTCTGTCCCGCGCCTCGCTCGATCACTTCCCGCCCGTAGCCACCGGGCTAGCCGTGGCAGACGGCGGCCGCTTGTACGTCTGCTCGGCGGACACGCTCTATGCCATCGGCGACAGATGACGCGGCGATCCCGCACTGCCGCCGGCCAATGACTCGTGCCGGAGAGGAGTCCTGAGTGATGCCATCAACCAACCTCAGACCCGGATGGGCCACGTGGGCCCCAGTTCTCGCGCTGGCCCTGCTCGCGTGCTGCACGCTCGCCGCGTGTCGGCGTGGGGGCGCGGGCTCACAGCAGCCGATCTGGGCGCAAGCCGGCGGCGATGCCGCGCACAGCGGGCGGAGCGAGGCGCTCGGGCCGAGGAAGGGCACGGTCCTCTGGTCGTGGTCTCTGCCGGCCGACACGGCACGCACCGGGGTCGGGATGACGCTCGAGGCCGGCCCGACGGTGGGGCCCGACGGCACGGTCTACGTGATCTCCAGCGGCGAGGGGGCCGCGCTCTGGGCGATCTCGGCCGATGGCACGCTCAAGTGGCAGTTGCCGCTGAGCGGCTCGATGGGTTGGGGGCCGACGGCGACACCCGTGGTCCTGCCCGACGGCGGAATCCTCGTCGTGTGCTCTGAGGGCCTCGCCTGCGTGGACCCGTCCGGCGCGATCGCGGGGATCCTCGATCTGCCCGCTCCGGCCGTGGAATCGGCACCGACCGAGAGCACCGCCCCCGCGCCTCGCGTGAGGCGGGGCGCGACGCCGAGCACGGCGCCTGCCCTCGGGCCGGATGGGGCGATCTACGTGGGCTCCGCCACACGCCTCGTCGCCCTCGGGGCCGACGGCGCCGCTCGGTGGCAGACACCACTCCCGCGCGGCACGGCCTGCCTGGCCCCGGCGGTCGCGTCCGACGGCTCCGTGTACGTCGGGCAGGCGATCCACCCGCCGAAGGGACAGAGCGGGCGGGTCACGGGCGCGGTGTCGGCCTTCGACGCGGCGGGCCAGTGCCGCTGGACGGTCGACGGCAACAGCCCCATGAGCGCTCTCGCTCTCGCGCCCGACGGCGCCGTTCTCGTCGGCTGGACCGACGCCGTCGCCGCCTACGACCCGCAAGGGCACGAGCGGTGGCGCTTCACCGGCGGGTCCGAGGCGATCGCGGTCTCCGCCGACGGCTCGGTCCTCGCGGCCGGTCGGAGAACGCTCGTCTGCCTCTCCCCGGCGGGCGAGCTACGGTGGCAGCGGCCGTACGAGTCCGGCAGGCCCGCCGCGGCTGTCGACCGTAGCGGCAACGCGTACGTGCGCCTCGAGGGCCAGGTCTTCTCGGCCGATCCGACGCGGAAGCTCCGCTGGGTGGCGGAGTTCCCCGACGCGCCCGCGCAGGGCGCGTTCGTGCAAGGCAACCACCGCACGGGGATCGCGCTCACCGACCGCGGCCGGATCTACGCCTGCTCCCCGCAGAGCCTCTACGCCATCGACGACAAGTAGGCCAGGGGCCTACGCCCACGCCACTCTCGGCGGGTGGACGAAGTCGTGGTAGGCGTCGCCGACCCGGCCCTTGCGCGCATCGCCCTCGTGGAGGTACAGCCGGTAGCGGAATGTCACGGAGGAGCGGGCGCCGAGCACCCAGTCGCCCCGCCGGCCGGAGCCTTCCTCGAAGTAGCTGACGCCGAACGGGTTGGCCGTCATCAGACCGTAGTTGCGGACATGCCAGAAGACGGGGAAGCCGACGTTCTCGGGGTAGTCGAAGGCCGCGACGCCCGCGTGGACACCGTCGACCGTGCCCGAGTAGTCGCACCAGTGCGCGCGCTTGCCCCACGTCTCGTCCTCGTTGATCCCCCCGCACGAGTTCTCGATCGTCCCGGCCGGCGCGTTGATGGCCGGGTTGACGCGCACCGAGAGCATCCCGCCCTCCTTCGTGTCGCCGAAGAGGACGGCGTCGTGCCCCGTCGAGAGCGTGTAGGCGAAGTCGACGGCCCGCGCCCCGGCCGACTGCGCGTAGAAGCGGATGGTCCGGTGCTCGTCGAGGATCTTGGCGCCGGCGGCCGTCACCCACGCGAGCTTCTCGACGATGGCGCCGGTGACCGGCCCGCTCGAGGTCTCGAGGAACTCCTGGTGGACCGACCGGCCGTGGCCGGGCTCCTCACTCCAGTTGTCGGCGCCGTTCACGAGGCCGTGGGCGATCCAGACCGAGCGGTGGTGGACGTGATCGTAGCCCGGACCCGACTTCTCCTGGACGGGCCGGGTCAGCTCGACGCCGCCCGGGCCGAGGATCGGCGCGAGGTAGGGCCGCGCCGGGCACTTCGCGTAGTGGTAGGCGGTGAACGGCTCTCCGAGCACCTTGACCGAGACGCGCTCCTTGCTCCATGCGAGCGAGACGCCTGACGGGCCCGGCTTCGCGAGCGTCTTCACGGCGTAGGTGCGCGACTTCCCCTTCGGGAGCTTGGGGACGAGGAAGACGAGCGCCGGACCGGCCTCCGCCGCTACCACCTGCGCCGGGAGACGCTCGGCGCCGGAGACGAGTTCGAGGCCGGCAGGCGTCTCGCAGCCCGGCGGCAGCGCCACCGCGCACGGCGTCTCGACGCGCGTGTGCGGACCGGCATGGACGGTGAGCTTCGCGGGCAACTCGGGCATGGACGCTCCTCCTCCTACGTGGGCTGCGCTGTGCCGCCTCACGAATGGGCTGATTGCGCCGGGCCCCCGCGATCTCCTGCCTCGGGGGTGGGGGCCACCGAGAGAGGTCGCCCGCGGGACCGGGATCGTCCTGCCGAGGTCGGCGGGGGCGTGTCGGTCGGCCCGGTGGTGGAGCACCAGACGTGGCAGGCGGGCCGGGCGCGCCGGATGACCCCGGCGCCGTCGCGCGTGACGCGGCTGTCGTTTGCGAAGAGCAGCTCCAGGCTGGGCATGGTGGCGAGCGAGGCCATCGCCGCATCCGTGATCTCCGTGTCCGCGAGATCCAGCGCCCGCACACCCGTGAGGTTGGCCACTGCGCCGATCCCCGTATCGGAGACCCGGGTGTGGCGCAGGACCAGCCTTCGGAGGCCCTGCAACTCGCCGAGACGGCCGAGGCCCGGGGCGCTCACGGCCGTGCGCGAGAGGTCCAACTCGCGCAGCTCCGTGAGACCGGCGATGCCCGCCAACCCCGTGTCACCGATCGAGGTCGACGCGAGCGAGAGTGTCCGCAGCGAACCGAGACGGCCCAGCAGCGGGGCGCCGGAATCGGTGATGGCCGTTCCGGCGAGGTCGAGTTCGTGGAGCGTCGCGACGCCGGCGAAGTCGCGCGCGACCTGCCACAGCTCGGAGTCGCCGAATGCGGCACGGTCGACGGGGACCAGCCGGACCGAGGCGCCGGGCGGGACGGCGAACTCCCCGGGCGTCACACAGGCGAGCTGCCAGGCGCTCAACGGATCATCGGACGCGCCGAGCCACACCTCGAGCGCGACATGCGTTGAGACGTTCGCGGCGCGTTGGCACCCCGCGAGCCCGCCGAGCCACGCGAGGAAGAGCGGGAGCAGCACGAGGGCCGCTCGCGCCGTGGGGGAGTGCCGGTGCAGGGGCGCCTCCCGGGACATGCCGATCACCACCGAGTTTCTGAGACGTCCGGGCAACCCACACGTTCAGAGACGCCTGCCGCAGCACGGGGTGACGGCGCGCAGGGAGGTGTCCTCGGCGGGCGAAACAGGGTTCGGCAGTATACCGTACGACGCGGTTCCGCCTGAGAGGGGCGAACAGGATGGTAGCGTGTGGAGGTTGGCGTGCTCCGGTCTTGGCGCTCGGTGGTCTCCTCGTGGCCCTGTCGGCGCTCCTCGCCGCCGGGGGCGCGGGCTGCGCGGGCTCCCCGGCGCCCCCCCTCGCGAGCGGGGTCTGGTCGCCTGACGGGACCCGGATTCTGTTCTCGAGCGAGCGCGACGGCAATGGCGAGATCTATGTCGTGGATGCCGATGGGTCCGGCCTGACGCGGCTCACGAACTCCCCGGGCGACGACGCCTGGCCGCGCTGGTCGCCCGACGGCAGCCGGATCGTCTTCGCGAGCGAGCGGGACGAGGCCGACGGCGACATCTACACCATGAACGCCGACGGCTCGAACGTGACCAACGTGACGCAGTCGCCCGGGTTCGACTGGGGGCCCTCCTGGTCGCCCGACAGCGCCCGGATCGTCTGGCGGTCGGATCGAACGGGTAACGTCGAGGTCTTCGTCGGGAGCAGCGCGGGCGGCGCCGCGACGAACCTCAGCGCCAACGCGGCCTGGGATGGGAGCCCGTCGTTCAGCCCCGACGGCGCCCACGTGGTGTTCGACTCCGCGCGGGACGGCAACGACGAGATCTACCGCGTGGCCGGCGACGGCTCCGGGCTCACCAACCTGACGAACAACGCCGCCGCCGACTACCTCGCCACATGGTCCTCGGACGGCAGCCGACTGCTCTTCACGAGCGACCGCTCCGGCGGCGCGCTGCTCTACACGATGCGGGCCGACGGCTCGGAGGTCACCGCGGTCCCCGCGGGCGGCGATGCGTGGGGCGGCTTCTGGTCGCCCGACGGCTCGCGGATCGCCTTCATCAGCGAACGCACGGGCAACAAGGACCTGCACGTGATGGATGCCGACGGCACCGACGTTCGCGCGCTGGTAGCGGCGCCGGGGGAGGACACGTTCTTCGGGTAGGCGCGTCGGCTCTCGGGGGCTGGTGAGAGTGGTGCCGAAGGAGGGACTTGAACCCTCACGCCCTTGCGGGCAACGGATTTTGAGTCCGCCGCGTCTGCCGATTCCGCCACTTCGGCGCCTGTGGTCCCGAACTATAGCAACCCGGGAGAGGTGTGACAACGCGGACGGGACCTCTCGGCGCCCCAGCAGACGAGGCGGCCCTGAGGGCGAGACACAGCTTCCGGTCGCCCGGGGCGGCCCGCCCCGCACGCCCGAAGGGAGCCGAGCCGTGGCACGCGTCCGATGGACCCTGCGCGCCGCTGTCCGCGCCGCGATGCTGCTTTGTGCGGCGCTCGTCTGGCAGGGAGAGGGGATCCCCACGATGGCACAGGACCGAACCGCCGCCGAACCGAGGCCCGCCAACCGCGACGAGGCCGCCGTTCCACCCTACACGGCGCCCGAGCTGCTCACCTGCCGCGACGGCAGCCCGGTGACCGATGCCGACGACTGGCGCGCGCGCCGGCGGCCCGAGCTGCTCGCCCTGTTCACCGAGCAGGTCTACGGGCGCGCGCCCGAACGGCCGGCCACGATGCGGTTCGAGCTGCTCGAGGAGGATGCGCGGGCGCTCGGCGGCCTCGCGACCCGGCGCCAGATCGGGATCGCGCCGACGGGCGACCCGGCCGAGCTGCGGATGGACCTGCTGCTGTATCTCCCCAACGCCGCCACCGGGCCCGTCCCCGTCTTCCTCGCGCTGAACTTCGACGGCAACCACACGATCCACCCCGACCCCGCGATCCTCCTGCCCACCTCGTGGGTGCCCGATCGCGGCAGGGGAAGCAACCAGGCCTCCGATGAGAGCCGGGGCGGCGCGGCCTCCCGGTGGCCCGTCGAGCGGATCCTCTCGCGTGGATACGGCCTCGCGACGATGTACTACGGGGACATCGACCCGGACTACGACGACGGCTTCGCGAACGGGATCGAGGGCCTGCTCGATCCGCCCGGCCCGCGTCCCGCCGACGCCTGGGGCGCGATCTCGGCCTGGGCCTGGGGGCTCTCGCGCTGCCTCGACGCCCTCGAGACGGACCCGGCCGTCGACGCCGCGCGCGTCGCCGTCCTCGGCCACTCCCGTCTCGGCAAGACCGCCCTGTGGGCCGGCGCCCAGGACGAGCGCTTCGCCCTGGTCATCAGCAACGACAGCGGCTGCGGCGGCGCGGCCCTCTCGAAGCGGGTCTTCGGCGAGTCGGTCGGGATCATCAACAAGGCCTTCCCCCACTGGTTCTGCGCGAACTTCCACCAGTACTCCGACCGCGAGGAGGCCCTTCCCCTCGATCAGCACATGCTGTGCGCCCTGATCGCGCCCCGCCCGCTCTACATCGCGAGCGCCCAGGAGGACTGGTGGGCCGACCCGCGGGGCGAGTTCCTCTCCGCCCTCCTCGCCGACCCCGCCTACCGGCTTCTCGGGACCGAGGGGCTTCCCACGACGGAGATGCCGCCGGTCGACCGCCCCGTGATGGGCGCGATCGGCTACCACGTGCGCACCGGCGAGCACGACGTCCTCGAGTACGACTGGCTGCAGTACCTGACCTTCGCCGACCGCCACCTCGGCCGACCCTGACGCCGGGCTGGAGCCGTTCTCGCAAGTTCCCGCGCGCACGAACGAAGGGCGACAACCCGCAGGGGCTCTCGGGAACGGCTCTACAGCCCGTACAGCTCGCGCGCGTTCTCGCGCAGGATCCGCCGCGCAAGGTCGGCCGCCTGCTCCTCGCGCAACAGGCCGTCGGCCACTCGCTCGCCCAGGACACCCAGGAGCACGCGCCGCGTGACACGGCTCGCGCCGGCCGCCAACTCGACACTGGTCGCGTCCTGCGAGGCCGTCACCTTGTGCGCGCCGACATACCCGAGGTAGCTCTCGAGCGCCTCGCGGAGATGCGCGGGGCTCAGGATCGGTAGCCAGCACGTGTCGAGGTAGACGTTCGGGAGCTGCGCCGCGAGCGTGGCGGCCTCGCGGTGGTACGGCCAGCAGTGGATCAGCACGAAGCGCACTCGGGGGAACTCGCGGGCCAGCGCGGCAAGCGGCAACGGGTTCGAGTGGGGCAGGTTGTGTGTGCCCACGTGGATCTGGAAGGGCCACTCGCGCTCCCCGGCGAGTCGGGTACACTCGCGCACGACGAAGTCCTCGAGCGCCCGGTTCGCCGGACCCGCGAACGGGATCGCCGACTCCTCGACCGCGTCAAAGCGCAGGTCGCGTCGGTACGCCAGGAACTGCTTGATCCCCCGACAGCCCTCGGCAGCGGCGCCGTCGAAGACCGCCTCGAGGAAGGCGCGCCAACTCGGGCCGTCGTGCGGCTCGATCCCGGTCGCCTCGATCGCGAAGCGCATCCGCCGGTTGGGCTCGGGGAGAGCCAGCGCGAGATCGTCGATCCGCAGCAACGTGCTCGTGAAGGCCCGCTCCTCGGCCGCGAGCGCCGGATCGTCCTCCTCGGTGAGGAACGAGAGCGGAACCGGCCGGATGATCCCCTCGAGCCCCTCAACGGCCATCGCCCGGCGGTACCACCGCGCGGGGGCGCGGTAGTGCTCGCCGATCCGCGCGCTGAGCTGCTGCCAGCCCTCGGCGGGCAGATCGTCCAGGTCGTAGCCGTAGAGCGCGAGCAGACCCTCCCGCAGGCAGGTGAGCGTCCCCGCGGCCCGCACGCGCGCGAGGTAGGGCAACAGACCGGTGAGCAGCTCCTCCGGGCGCTCGCGCCCGAGGGCGTGTACGTCCGGGCAGCCGAGGTCACGCGCCAGGCGACCGCCGTCGAAGCCGGCCGCGTACAGGAAGCCATGCAGGTACGGACACAGCAGCAGGTCGAACAGCGAGGCGGTCTCGGTCGCGGCTCCTGCCACGTCGTCGCAGTGGAAGCCGGCGGCGTCGGCCCCGATCGACGGGAGACTCCCCCAGTGCTCGTGGGCGAGTAGGTTCGGCGTCTCCTTGCACGCGCGCGCAAGCGCTCCCTCCGACACGGCGTCCTCCTGTCCGTGGGCCGGGGCGCCCAGGCTCGTGACCCCGGCCGCCGCGCCCGCAGCGGCGAGCCCGCCCAGCCAGCTCCGTCGATCCGACCGCGCCATCTCGACCTCCCGGCGTCCCGCCTCGCCATCGGTTCGCGCAGGGGGCGCGGGTTCCTGCCGCGAAGGTATGGGGGGGAGGGCACGGAACGCCCGCCCGGTCCGCGGCCGCGGACGGGCGGCGGCGCCGGATGTGATCGGACGGAAGCACATGGCAGCAGGCTACACGGGGAGCGGGAGATGCGCGGCGATGGGCACGCGAGGCGCCGTCGCGACCGCCCACCCGCTCGCGACGCGCGCGGCGATGGACGTGCTGCGCGCGGGAGGCAACGCGATCGACGCGTCTCTCGCCGCCGGCGCGGTGATGAACGTCTGTGAGCCTCACACCTCGCACCTGGGGGGCGACGCGTTCTTCCTGATCCACCACGGCCCGACCCGCACGGTCCACGCGATCAACGCCTCGGGCCCCTGCCCGCAGGCCGCGCGGCTGGAGGACTACCCCACCGGCGTGATTCCCCTCCGAGGCCACCGCTCGTCGACGGTGCCCGGGGAGGTCGGCGGATGGAGCGTCGCGCGGCGGCTCTTCGGATCCTGGTCGTGGAGCGACCTGCTCGGGCCGGCGATCGGCTACGCCGAGCGCGGCTTCCCGGTCGAGCGACGGCTGGCCGAGGCCATTGGGGGGTTCCGGCCGGTGCTCGAGAAGTGCCCGGCCGCCGCGCGCGTGTTGCTGCCGGACGGGGTCCCGCCGCGCGTGGGCGACCGTCTGGTGCAGCCGGAGCTGGCCGAGACGCTCCGCGCGCTCGCGATCGGGGGCGCCGAGGAGTTCTACCGCCGCGGCCTGGCCGACCTCATGGTGGAGGAGTCGGCCCGGCACGACGGCCCGCTGGACGCGCGCGACCTCCACGGCTACTCACCGACGAGGCCCGACCCCCTCGCGGCCGAGTGGGCCGGCCGGCG
This sequence comes from uncultured Armatimonadia bacterium, assembly GCA_964598695.1. Classification (GTDB taxonomy): domain Bacteria; phylum Armatimonadota; class Zipacnadia; order UBA1398; family UBA1398; genus CAZRDB01. The sequence goes on along the minus strand of CAZRDB010000109.1, from coordinate 3,393 downwards.
CGTGTACGTACAGCCGCCGGTCTCGCAGGCGCACGTGATGCTGGAGGCGCTGCTGATCGCCGCCCCCTTCCTCGAGAGAGCGGAGAGCCCGAGCGATCTCGCCTGGCTCCACGCCGCGATCGAAGCGGTGAAGCTCGCCTTCGCCGACCGCTTCGCCTACGTCGGCGAGGGGACGGAGGCAGGCGTCGCGCGAATGGTCGAGGCCGAGTTCGCCGACCGGCGGCGGGCGCGAATCGACCCGACGCGCGCCCAGCTCCCCGAGGCTGGCGTCGTGCGGGATTCGGACACGACCCAGATCGCCGTGACCGATGGCGACGGCACCGCGGTCTGCCTGATCCAGAGCCTGTTCCACGCGTTCGGCTGCGGCGTGATGGTCGAGGGCGGCGGCTTCTTCCTCAACAACCGCCTGACGGGCTTCGAGCTGGATCCGACGCACCCGAACTGCCTCGAGCCGGGCAAGCTCCCGGTGCACACGCTCTCGACCTACCTGACGACGCGAGACGGTGCGTTCGAGCTGGTGGGGGGCTGTCCCGGCGGGATGAGGCAGGTGCAGTTCAACCTGCAGATCCTGACCGGGGTCCTCGCTCTCGGGATCGACCCCCAGCGTGCCGTCGAGCACCCACGCTGGGCGTGGGAGGCCGGCCTCGAGGTGACCGTCGAGGAGCCGTTCGGGACCTCCGTCCTCGACGGCCTCGCGAGCCTGGGCCACGCGGTGAAGCCGGTCCCCGCCTACTCCGGCGGGGGCGCGGCGCAGGTGATCCTCCGCAGGGAGGATGGCCTGTATCTGGCGGGGTCCGACCCGCGCGCCGACGGACACGCGGAGGCGTTCTAGCCAGCCGGGCGGCCGGCTCGCGCCGCCGCCGGCATGCGAAAGGGGAAGCTCGGGATGACCACACGAATCTGGCCGATCGTGGCCCTCATGGCGATCGTGCTCGCGACGGCCGCCAGCGCGCAGTGCGGTACGGGAACCGCGCGGTGCGGCCGGCCTTGTCCCGCGTTCACGCGCGAGATGAACTACATGTCGTGCACCGGGTGGCTCCGCCTCACCCACCACCGCCAGACCGGCGAGTGGCTGACGTGGGGCCAGGCACGGGCCGTCGTGCTGCGGGGCGGATGCTGCCCCGCGTGCGTCTCGGCCACAGAGGCGGTTGTCGGCCTGCCTCGGGCCGCCGACCAGCCCTGTCCCCAGGCCCCGGCCGGGTGCGCGACGTGCCCGCGGGCACAGGCCGACCAACCGTGCCCGCCGTGCGCGCAGGGCACGACGCCGCCCGCCCCCCCCGACTTCGAAGCCCCCTCGACGGGCCCCTCGACCGAGTGGCTGTCGCTGGGCGCCCCGCTGCGGCGGCCGAACGCGGCGACTGCGGACGTGGCGCCGTTCACCCGGTCGTGCAACTACATGTCGTTCGCGGGCTACCGCCGCTGGTGCGAGCGGACCGCCCGCGCCGGCGCGAGCCCCCGTTCCATGCCCTGACCCGGCCGCGTGCCCCGGGCAGCCTCTCACTCCCCCGCGCGCCTCGACCGTGCGCGGGGGGTTGAGCGCCACCCCGACTCGGGAGGAACGTCCTAGCCCCCATGCAGTATGCACGCCTACTTGACTCCCCGAGCGGCGAGCTGCTTCGCGGGCTCTTCACGGTGCGCGAGAACGCGTTCCTGCTGTTCATGCTGCGGCGCGATCTGCGCAACGGTCGGGCTCTGATCGCCCTGACAGCGTACCTCGCCGGCCTCGCCGTGTGCGCCGTGGGCGGCCTGGCGCTCGGGATCTACGTCCCCGCCTCGGCGGCCGGCCTCTTCCCCGCGAACGGGGCGGCGGGCACGCTCGCGAGCGCGCTCGTCACCACCGTCCAGTTCTGGGTCGTCCTCGCCATCGCCCGCCGGTCGCGCTTCGCGGTCTCCTCGGCGCTCGAGCGCCAGGCACTGGCCGACTACGCCCTGCTGCCGCTCTCGCCGGCCTACCGCTCCGGCCTCCAGCGCACCTACCCGGCGCTGCTCACCCTGGGCCTCTCGCTGCTGGCTCTGCCGGTCCACGTCGCGGCCGCGCTGGGGGGCGGCGGAGGGCTCTCGCAGCTCATCGCGACGCAGGCCTTCCTGCTGGCCTGCAGCGTCGCGTGGGTCGATGAGCCCGCACTCGTGACCCAGTGGGAGAAGCGCAAGGGGGAGACCACGCCGGCGCAGTCGCGCAAGCGGCAGCGGGCGATCTGGATCAACCTCGCGATCAACGGCCCGAACCTCGCCTTCCAGCTCCTCCGCACCCGGCTCGGCCCCGGCGCGGTGGCCTGGGTCCTGTTCTTCCCGTACATGGTCCCTGCCTGGCTGTTGGCGCCCCGGCCGGCCTGGTGGTGGTTCGTTCCCCCGGCGCTGCTCCTGGTCATGGCGTTGCCCTTCTCGATCGCCTGCTCCGAACGGCTCGCGGCCCGGACGATCCAGGGCCGGCCCGAGACGATCCGCGTCTACCCCTGGTCGTTCGGGCTGACGGGAACCCTGATCGGCCTGACGCTCGTGCTCGGCTTCCTGTGGCCCTCGATCCGCTCCGGCTGGCCGGCGCGCGCCCTGGCTCTCGCCGCCAACGACCCGGCGCGCTCCGCCGAGGGCGTCCTTGCGGTGCTGCTCGCATTCTGGTGCTTCCGCGCGGTGCTGCGGCTGGCGCGCTCCGACTCCGGCCCCTCCTACGGCCCCCTGCCGTCGCCGAGCGCCTTCATCGGTCCCCTCGCCCCGGCGCGGGCCCGGCGGTACGAGATCGGCTGGGCCCTGGAGGCCGCCGGCTCCGTGTACGTGCCGATCGGCGCGCTGCTCCTGGCCTGGATCGTGGGAGGCGACATGCCGTGGCCCGATCCCCTCGCCGGCCTCGAGCTGGCGGCGGGCGCGGCCTCGATCCTGCTGGCCTTGTGGGGCCTGGGCCGCCTCGGCGTCTGGTGCCAGGCACGCGGCGCGATCCGCGCCTACCGCTGGCTGCTCGGGGGGCTCTCGATGCTCACGATCGCGGGGATCGCCACTCCCCCGCCCTACGGGCGCTGGGTGTTGGCGCTGAGCCCCTACGGAGCGAGCGCCGGGCTGGTGCCCTGGATCGGCCACTGGTTCTCGAGCCGCTTCCCGATCCCGGCCGGCGACTTCCCGACTCCCGGCACGTTCCTTCCCTTCCAGCTCGCGCTGGGCGTCGTGGGCGTGGTCTACGGGATCCGCTCGTGGGACCTCCTGCGCGCCACACTGCCGGGGGCCGCCGCCGGCCACCTGCCCGGCGCCCCCGTGCCGTCGGTCGCCGTCCACTACGAGAAGGTCACGTTCCTGGAGCGGCTGACCGCCAATCCCATCGGAATCCGGCTCTTCCGCGCGCGCAACGCCGTGGCGCCCGAGGTGGTCTTCGGGCTGAGCCTGGGCGGCGCGATCCTGGTCTACACG
>CAZRDB010000108.1:0-17307 GCA_964598695.1 uncultured Armatimonadia bacterium | reverse complement strand
CGTACGCTGGAGCCTTCTCGCCCTCGCCGGCCTGCTGGTGGTCGTGCTGGCCTCCGCCGCGCTCGCGCAGGCGACAACGCCCGCGCGGCCGGCAACCGGCGACGCGGCGGCGGGGGCGGCCCGCGACACCGCGGGCGATGCGGGAGCACGGCCTGGGACGGCGAGCGGCGGCGTCCGCGTCAACCGCGACGGCGACTCCGGCCTCGATGTGCGGATCTCCGGGCCGCTGCAGATCATGCTGCTGCTCACGGTGATCTCGTTCATTCCGAGCATCGTCGTGATGATGACCAGCTTCACGCGCGTCGTCGTGGTCCTGGGCTTCCTGCGCAACGCTCTGGGCACCCAGCAGATCCCTCCGACGCCCGTGCTGGTGGGTCTGGCCCTGTTCCTGACGTTCTTCATCATGCGGCCGGTGCTGGTCGAGGTGAACGACCAGGCGCTGAAGCCCTACCTCGACGGCAAGATCGAGCTGGCCGAGGCCGGGCAGAAGGCGCTCGGTCCGCTGCGCGTCTGGATGTACCGGCAGACGCGGACCGAGGACCTGGCGCTGTTCCTCGAGCTGAGCGATGTCGGCCGGCCGGAGACCCTGGCCGACGTCCCGACCCACGTGCTCGTGCCGGCCTTCTCGATCAGCGAGCTGCGTCGGGCCTTCGAGATCGGGTTCATCCTCTACATCCCGTTCCTGATCATCGACATGGTGATCTCGAGCGCGCTGCTCTCGATGGGCATGATGATGCTGCCCCCGATGATGCTGTCGGTGCCGTTCAAGCTGCTGTTGTTCGTGCTCGTGGACGGCTGGGGGCTGCTCGTGGGCAACCTGGCGCGCAGCTTCGTGACCTAGCCGCGTCGGGCCGGTCGGCCGGCCGCGACCCGCGCACGCGTTGGGAGGTGACGAGCAGTGGATGTCATGACAGTGATGGACCTGGGCCGCGACGCGATGCTCACGACCATGCTCCTGTGCGCGCCGGTGCTGGGGGTCTCCTTGTTGGCGGGGCTGCTGGTCTCCGTGTTCCAGGCCGCGACGCAGATCCAGGAGATGACGCTCACCTTCGTGCCGAAGCTGGTGGCCTGCGCGATCGCGATCGCCGTGTTCGGTCCGTGGATGGCCCAGCTCATGCTGCGGTTCACGCAGGAGACGTGGGACCTGATCAACGTGGTCGGCCGGTGAGGCGGCCATGACGCTCGAGCAGTTCGTGAGCCTGGTGCCCGGCCTCCTCCTGGTCTACTGCCGGATGGTGGGGCTGTTCCTGACCGCGCCGGTGTTCTCGGGCAGCCAGATCCCCGTGGTGATCCGCTCGGGCCTCGCGCTGGCCCTCGCCTCCGTCGCCCTGCCGTTCGTCCCCGTGGAGGTCGGCGCGGTGCCGGCCGCCCTGCTGCCCTTCGTGCTGGCGGTCGGGCGCGAGATCCTCGTGGGCCTGGCGATCGGCTTCGCGGCCTCGCTGGTCTTCCTCGGCCTGCAGCTGGCCGGTGAGGTCATCGATGTCCAGATGGGCTTCATGATGGCGAACGTCACCGACCCGTCGACCAACGTGACGGTCCCGCTGATGGGCCAGTTCCTCTACCTGCTCGCGATGCTGGCGTTCCTGGCCCTCCGCGGCCACCACTGGCTGATCCGGGCGATCGCGGAGAGCTACCGGCTCGTCCCGCTCGGCGGCAGCACGATGCGCGAGGGGCTGTGGACGCACGGCAATCTCCTGGTCTCCGAGGTCTTCGTGCAGGCGCTGCAGTTCGGCGGGCCGGTGGTTGCCGCGCTCTTGCTGACCGAGGCCTCGATGGGGCTGATCGGACGGACGGTCCCCCAGATGAACATCCTGATGCTCGGCTTCTCGGTCCGGATCGCCGTCGGCTACGCTGTCGTCTGGTTCGTGTTGGCCGCGATGTTCGACGTCCTCGCGATCGCGCTGGACCGCAACGGCCTCTATGCCGACCTGATCACCCTCACGCGGGGGCTCGGGCCGGCGCCGTCGCCCTAGCCCGCAGGCCCGGAGGAGGTGAGGGGTCATGGCCGAAGCGCAAGAGAAGACCGACCCAGCTTCACCCTGGAAACGACGCGAACTGCGGCGCAAGGGAGATGTCCCGAAGAGCCCCGACGTCACCGCGATCGTGGAGCTGCTGGCCGTCGTGCTGCTCGGCCATGCCGCGTTCCGGTACTTCCTCGACAAGGTCGGCGCTCTGCTGCCACGCGAGTGGGAGTGGATGGTGCGGCCCGTTCTGGAGGTCGAGAACCTCCGGCCCCTGTTCCTCCGCGTCACGGCGACCTTCTTCGACCTGATCTGGCCGATGCTGGCCACGGCGATGCTCTCCGGGATCGTCGCCAACCTGTTCCAGGTTGGCTTCCTGATCACCGGCGAGACGCTCAAGCCCGACTTCCAGCGGATCAACCCGCTCCAGGGCATGAAGCGGATGGTCTCGCTGCGCGGGCTGCAGCAGCTCATCCAGTCGATCGTGAAGGTCGTCGCGGTGGCCTACGTGGTCTACCGCACGCTTCAGGGCCAGATGCCCCAACTCGCGATGCTGCCCTACCTGGCGGCGGGCGGGATGGCCGCCGTGGTCGAGACGATCGCCTTCCGGATCTTCATCAACGCCGGGATCGCGCTGCTCGTGCTCGCCGGCGCCGACTACGCCTTCAAGCGCTGGCAGTGGGAGCGCGACAAGCGCATGTCCAAGCAGGAGACCAAGGAGGAGTTCAAGCGGCACGAGGGCGACCCCCTGGTCCGGCAACGGATCCGCCAGCGCCAGCGCGAGCTGGCGACGCGGCGGATGATGGAGGAAGTCCCGAAGGCCGACGTGGTCATCACGAACCCGGTCCACTACGCCGTGGCCCTGCGATACGACGACGCGACGATGCGCGCCCCGATGGTCATCGCGAAGGGCCAGCGACTGATCGCACAACGGATCAAGGAGTTGGCAAGAAAGCACGGAATTGCCATCGTGGCGAATCCGCCCCTGGCGCGCTCCCTGTTCGACCTGGTGGTCGTGGGCAGGGAGGTCCCGGAGGAGCTGTACCGGGCGGTCGCCGAGGTGTTGGCATACGTCTACCGGCTGCGCGGCTTCGGCGCGGGCCGCCGGCGGACGGGCTCGTAGAGACGACCCATCCGGCCCCCGAGGGGCTCGGAGCGGTCGTGATTCGGCTGTGAGGAGTCGACGCGCGGCATGGCGACCCAACTCGCGCCCAGCGTGGGGATGCCGGGAGTGATGGGCAGGCTGCAGGACAGCATGCCCGCCTTCGCGGCTGTACTGGTCGTCGCCCTCCTGATCTTCCCGCTGCCGCCATGGGTCCTCGACCTCCTGCTGGGCCTCAACGTGATCATCGGCATCGGGCTGCTCGTGCGGACCACCCAGGCCACCCGGCCCCTCGACCTGTCCGTCTTCCCGACCGTGCTGCTCGGCGTGACGCTGTTCCGGTTGTCCCTGAACGTCTCGGCGGCCCGCCTGATCCTGACCAAGGGCGACCAGCCCTACGGCGCCGGCCATCTGATCGAGTCGTTCGGCAATGTCGTCGTCTCGGGCAACCAGGTCGTCGGGATCATCATCTTCATCATCATCATCGTGATCCAGTTCGTGGTGATCACGAACGGCGCGGGGCGCGTGGCCGAGGTCGCGGCCCGGTTCACCCTGGATGCGATGCCCGGCAAGCAGATGGCGATCGACGCCGATCTCAACGCCGGGATCATCGACGAGCGCCAGGCCCGCGAACGACGGATCGAGGTCCAGCGCGAGGCCGACTTCTACGGCTCGATGGATGGTGCGGCGAAGTTCGTGCGCGGCGACGCCATCGCGGCCATCGTCATCGTGCTCGTGAACATCGTCGGTGGCCTCATCATCGGCCGCTTGATGATGGGCATGGAGCTGAAGTCGGCGTTCGACACCTTCACCAAGCTGACCATCGGCGAGGGGCTCGTCACCCAGATCCCCGCGCTGCTCATCTCGACCGCCACGGGCGTCATCGTCACCCGCGCGGCCACCGAGGCGACTCTCGGGGCCCTGATGCATGAGCAGTTGCGCGACCCGCCGCGCGCCGTGATGAGCGCCGGCTTCGCGGTCGGCGCCTTCGGCGTGCTGCTGATGACCTGGCCCGTCGCCCTGGCCGGCTTCGGCGGCGTGATGGCCGGGGTCCTGATGGACCGGGCCCGCCGCGCGCCCAAGCCCACCGAGGCCGAGCGACAACAGGCCGAGGCCCCGACGCTGCCCGAGGACGTACACCCGCTGCTGACGGTCGAGCCGATCGAGCTGTCGATCGGCTACGCCCTGGTGGCGCTGGCCCACCCGGACTACGGTGGCGACCTGCTCGACCGGATCACGATGATCCGCAAGCAGATGGCGACCGACTACGGCCTGGTGGTCCCCCCGATCCGGATCCGCGACAACCTCCAGCTCGAGCCGGCCGAGTACTGCGTCAGCCTGCGCGGGGTCGAGGTCGCTCGGGGCGAGGTGATCACAGATCGGTTCCTGGTCGTCGGCGTGCCGCGCGACCAGATCGACATCCACGGCATCGAGTCGGTCGACCCCGCGTTCGGGCTCTCGGCGATGTGGGTCACGGAGAGCGAGAAGGAGCGGGCCGAGGCCGCCGGCTACACGGTGGTCGACGCCACCTGCGTCATCAGCACCCACCTGACCGAGGTCATCCGCCACCATGCGGCCGAGATCCTCGGGCGGCAGGAGGTCCAGGACCTTCTCGAGCACGTGTCGCGCTCGCACCCGGCCGCGGTCCAGGGCCTGATCCCCGAGCAGATCTCGATCGCCGAGTTGCACCGCGTGCTCCAGGGCCTCCTTGCCGAGCAGGTCTCGATCCGTGATATGCTGACGCTCCTGGAGGCGCTCGCCGACCGAGTGCCCCAGACGCGCGACCCGGACGAACTGATCGAGAGCGTGCGCTTCGCCCTGCGCCGCCGGATCTGTGCCCAGCACCGCTCCGACGACGGGAAGCTGCGCGTCATCACGCTCGATCCGCGGATCGAGCGGGCGATCGCGGAGTCGATCCAGTACACGCCCGAGGGCAAGGTCATCGCCCTCGATCCCGACCTCGGGCAGGCGATCTTCCAGAGGCTGGCTCGGGCCGTGCAAGGGGTCACCCAGGAGGGCCATGAGCCGATCCTCGTCTGCTCGGACGCCGTGCGACTGCCGCTGCGGCGGCTGACCGAGCCCGTGTTCGAGGGCCTGACGATCCTCGCGTTGCGCGAACTCGTCGCCGATGTACCGATTGAGCGCGTGGGAACGGTGGTCTATCCCGAATGAAGGTCAGACGCTACGAGGCGAAGACCTACCGCGACGCACTCGCGCAGGTGCGGGACGACCTGGGGCCGGACGCGGTCATCCTGACAACAAAGGAGCTGACCCGCGGCGGTCTGTTCGGTCTGTTCGCGCACGGCGCCGTCGAGATCGTGGCCGCGACCGACGTGCCGGTCGCATCGGTCGCGACCCGCCCGGCCGGCCGGACGCGCGCCGAGGGCCCCTCGCGCTACGACCGCTCCGCCCGCCGACCCGAGCCCCGGCTCCGGGAGCCCGCCGTCGCAACCGTCGAGCCGCTCGGGCTCGCGACCTCGGCCCGGACGGCCACGGTCGCGCGCTCCGTCGCCGCCGCTCCGTCGGCCGTTGCCGTCGCGCCCCCGCCCGCCGCGATCGCGCACCCGTCGGCCGAGGCCTCGTCGGCCACGGCCGAGAAGCTCGGACGACTCGAGCGCGGACTCGGCGAGATCCGCGACACGCTCCAGGCCTTCCTGATGGAGCGCGTGGCCCCGCCCGTCCTCCCATCCCCGCTCGGCGCACCGGCCGTCCGGGCCCAGCTCGAACCCTGGCTGATCCGGCTGCGCGCGAGCGGCGTGCCCGAGGAGGTCGCCCAGGCGATCCTCGGCGAGTTGCCCGACGACGTGCTCCGCGGCGATGACCACGCGCAGCCGCTCGGCGAGGCCGTCCGGCAGGTCGTCCGGCAGCAGTTCCAGGTCGCCGGCCCGCTGCTCGGCTCCGGCCGCCAGACGACGGGCCGCGTCGTGGCGCTCGTGGGGCCGACGGGCGTCGGCAAGACCACGACGCTCGCGAAGCTGGCCGCGCAGTACGGCCTGGTCGAGAACCGCCGCGTCGCGCTGCTCACCGTCGACACCTACCGGGTGGCGGCCGTCGAGCAGCTCCGCACGTTCGCCGACATCATGGCCCTGCCGATCGAGGTTGCGAGCACGGCGTCCGAGGCGCGGGCCAAGCTGTGGTCGCTGGGCGGCCAGGACCTCGTGCTGATCGACACGGCGGGGAGAAGCCAGCACGCGACCGAGCGGATCGACGAGCTGTGCGAGCTGATGCGCTCCCTGGAGCCCGACGAGATCCACCTCGTGGTCAGCGCGACGACCAAGCCCGACGATCTGGTCTCGATCTGCGAGGAGTTCAAGCGACTGGAGCCGAACCGGCTGATCGCGACCAAGCTGGATGAGACGCGCACCTACGGCGGGCTGTTGGCGCTGGCCCGTGCCACGCGCCTGCCCATCTCGTATGTGACACACGGGCAGAAGGTCCCGGAGGACATGGCCGTCGCCGACGTGAGCCGCCTCGTCGAGCTGATCCTCAACGGGGACGCGAAGGGGGCGGCGCCGTGATCGTGGACGACCAGGCAGCCGGCCTGCGGATCCTCGCCGACCAGCGGCGCGCGAGCGGTGTCTACGACCGGAGCGCCGAGGGCTACTCCCGCGTGATCTGCATTGCGAGCGGGAAGGGCGGGGTGGGCAAGACCAACCTCACCGCCAACCTGGGGATCTGCCTCGCCCAGCTCGGCAACCGCGTGCTCCTGCTCGATGCCGACCTGGGGCTGGCCAACCTGGACGTGGTCATGGGGATCAGCCCGCGGCTGACGCTGGAGCACTTCGTCCGCGGCGATGTCATGACCGTTCGCGAGGTCGTCGAGACGGGCCCGGAGGGCGTGCGGGTCGTCGCCGGCGGGAGCGGGATCGCCGAACTGGCCGACCTGCCCGCCAACGGGCGGGAGCGGCTCCTGCAGGGCGTGCTCGCGCTCGAGGAGCTGGCCGACCTGGTGCTGCTGGACACGGGCGCCGGGATCCAGTCGAGCGTGATGAGCTTCGTCCGTTGCGCCAGCGAGGTGCTGGTGGTGACCACGCCGGAGCCGACCGCGATGGCGGACGCGTACGCACTGATCAAGGTCGTCGCGTGCCAGGATCCGGAGGCCAAGCTCGGTCTCGTGGCCAACATGTGCCGCGACGCGGCCGAGGGCAAGGCCGTCATGGACCGGCTGGCAATGGTCGCGTCGCAGTTCCTGAACGTTCGGGTGCGCGCGCTCGGTTGGGTACCGCGAGACGAGCGCGTGCCGGCCTCGGTCCGGCGGCGCGAGCCATTCGTGCTGGCCTCGCCGGGCAGCCCCGCGGCGCGGTCGGTGAAGGAGATCGCCCAGACGCTGTCGATGTCGGCCTGCCGCACGCGCGACCCCGACCGGGGCCTCGCGGCGGCCGTCAACCGGCTGCGGGGGGCGTTCCTCACGCGCCGCGCGGCGCGATAGTGGAGTGAGAGGGAGCCCGCTCGCGGGCAGGATCGTGTCGGGAGAGGTGAGGTGAAGGTGCCAATGAAGGTGCTCTATCTGGCTTCAGAGGTCGCGCCGTATGCCTCGACGGGCGAGGTGGGCCAGAGCGCCGGCGCGCTCACCTCCGCCCTCGCCGACCTGGGACTCGACCTCCGGGTGGCCCTGCCGCTCTATGGCAGCATCCGCGGGGCCGGGTCGGTGACGGTCCGCATCGCCGACCGCTCGGTCGACGGCTACCTCGAGACCGACGGCCCTCGGTGCGACCCCCGGATGCTGTACATTCGCAACGACCACTACTATGGGCGACCGGGCCTCTACGGCTACGAGGATGAGGCCGAGCGGTTCCTCTTCTACTGCAAGGCCAGCCTGGCCGCCGTCAAGCGCATCGGCTTCCGGCCCGACGTGATCCACTGCAACGACTGGCAGACCGGCCTGGTGCCCTGGCTGTTGCGCCACGAGTGCCAGGGCGATCCGTTCTTCGCGCACACCAAGACCGTCTTCACGATCCACAACCTCGCCCACCAGGGCTGCTTCGGCCCCTGGGTGCTCGGCCTCGCCGGTCTGCCCGCCGAGCTGCTCGAGCCCTCGGCGCTCGAGTTCTTCGGGCAGGTGAGCTTCCTCAAGGCCGGCATCGTGGGCGCCGACCTGGTGACGGCGCTCAGCCCCAACTACGCGCGCGAGATTCAGACCCTCGAGCATGGCGAGAACATGCACGGGGCCCTGGCCGCACGGGGCGACCAACTGCGGGGTGTGCTCAACGGGATCGACTACTCGGACTGGGATCCCCTGACCGACCCGGCGCTGGCCCACCCCTTCGACGCCGGTCGGCTGGCCGACCGCGCGACGAACACCAAGGCCCTCCGCGGCCAGTGCGACTTCGCCGAGAGCGGTCGGGAGCCGATCTTCGCCGCCGTCTCGCCGCTCACCACGCAGTACGGGATGGGCGCGCTCGCGACCGCGGCGCCGGAGATCCTCAAGGCGGGCGCCAACCTCGTGGTGGTCGGACGGGGCGACCAGTTCTACGAGGGTCTCCTCGGCCACCTCCAGGATGAGTACCCCGGGCGGATCCGGCTGTTCGTGGAGGCCGACGACGCGCTTGTGCGCAACGTGCTCGCGGGCAGCCACTTCCTGCTCCGGCCCTCTCTGCGCGAGCCGCACGGCGCGCTCGTCATGGCCGCCCTGCGGTATGGCTGTATTCCCGTCGCGACCGCCGCCGGCCCGCTTGCCGACATCGTCGACGCCGGCAATGCGGCGGAGGCGCGGGGGTTCGTCTGCGCGGGCGCCACGCCCGAGGCGCTGGTCGCCGCGGCGAAGGAGGCGCTGGCCGCCTACGCCGCGCCGGGCCGGCTCGCCGCACTGCAGACCCGCGCGATGCGCGCCGATCTCTCGTGGGCGGCGGCCGCTCGGGCATATCGCGACCTCTACGAGCGAACGGTCGAGCGCGAGACGTGCTCGCCGGTGGAGTAGGAGAGTTCGGTGCATCGTTTGCCGCGGCAACTTGGGTGGGGCCTGGGCCTGCTGGTCTTCGTCTGCACACTGGCGGTGGAGTTCCAGCGCGCGCCCGAGCAGGACCCGATGAGCTTGTTCGGCCATGCACTGATGTGGGGCGGGCTGTGCGCGATCTTCAGCGCCGTCATCGGCTACCTGGTCTGCCTGTCGCTGGGCACCCATATCCCGCCGCCGGAGGAGACGCCGTTGGTGGAGCTGCCGCCCCTCGAGGAGCCGGCGCAGTTGCCTCCGCAGACGGGCCAGTTGATGGACTTCTCGGCCGGCGAGGAGCCGATCCTGCCGCCGCCGATCCCCAGCGTGGAGGAGGAGTTCTCGCCCTACTCGCCGGAGGAGGTAGCACAGGCGATCCGGACACAGCTCGGCGCCGACGAGAGCCGGCTCGGGTAGTGGAGGGGCTCGACGCGGGCGGCAGACGGGCGAAGAGGATGCGTGAGGCATGAAGCAGGGATTGCGGGGGCTCAGACGGTACCAGCCCACCCTGCCTGAGGCGGAGCGCGAGGCACTGATTCTCGAGTACGCGCACCTCGTGCGCTACGTGGTCGGTCGGATCATGGTGGAGCTGCCGGCGCACGTGGACCGCGACGACCTCGTCAGCCACGGCACGATCGGCCTGATCAAAGCCGTCGACCGGTTCGACCCCCGGCGGGGCGTGAAGTTCGAGACCTACGCGATCGCGGTGATCCGCGGGGCCGTTCTCGAGGCGCTCCGCCAGGAGGACTGGGTGCCCCGCTCGGTCCGGGAGAAGGCGCGCCGCGTCCAGAATACCGTCGGCGAGCTGGAGGTGCTGCTCGGCCGTCCCCCGGAGGATGTCGAGATCGCCGACGCCCTGGAGCTGCCCCTCGAGGACTACATCAAGCTGCTGGGTGAGATCTCGGTCATCACGCTCACCTCGCTCGAGGGCGCTCTCGACGCGGAGGGCGACGGCGCGGTGCGCCCGATGGACACCCAGCTCGAGACGGCCGAGGCGCCCGACCGCGCCTTCGACGACATCGAGAAGCGCGAGATCCTGATGGCCGCCGTCGACCAACTCCCGGAGCGGGAGAAGCTGGTCGTCGCGCTGTACTACCAGGAGGGTCTCACGCTCAAGGAGATCGGCAAGGTGCTGGATGTGACCGAATCGCGGACCTGCCAGCTCCACACGCAGGCATTGCTCCGTCTGCGGTCGAGACTGGAGCGCCATCGGTCTGTCCTACTCTCACAGGGGTAGGGATGCGTAGAGGTTCGCGCTAAGGCTGCACGGCCCGGCAGCCGATGCTCGCAGTAGGGAGACGGGAGCCCCATCAGGGGGTGCAGGCAGATGTCGATCCGATCCGTGGACATGCAGCACACGCTCCAACAGGTCGCCGCGGCCGAGCGGGTCCAGGCGATCGACAAGGGGCAAGCCGAGCAGCAGGCCGGGCAGTTCGCCCAGCGTCTCGATCGGGTGGAGGCCCAGCGGCGGCAGACCGTGCGTGAGACGACGCAGCCCGACGGCGGCAAGGTCGAGGCCTCGAACCCGGAGGAGGAGGGCCGTCAGCGGGGCCGCAAGCGCAAGCGGTCGGGCCCGGAGCAACCGGCCCCCGAGCCCCCGCGCGCCGCCGCCGATGACGGGGAGATCCACCTGATCGACATCCGAGTGTGAGGGACAGAGCCCCAACCGATGCCTCCCGATACCCAGCTCGCCTACCTGCTCGTCCACACCGACGAGGCGCGCAGCGCCTACGTCGGCGGCGTCATGGTGACCGACGCCTACGGCCTGCCGCTGGAGTTCCGCTATACGCAACCGATCCGACCCACGCGCCTTCAGCGAGTGCTCTACGGCGGGGCGATGGATGGCTACATCCGGCGGGACGTGATCGCGGCGCGGCTGCTGAAGGATCTCGAGCACAAGCCCTCGGCACTGATCGTGCGTGACGACGCCCTGGTGCCGCTCGGTCTGAGCACGGCCTTCCCGGTCCTCCAGGTCTTCCGGACCAACCTCGAGTCGCTGGGCGCGCCGGGGTCCGAACGCGAGGTCGACGCCTCCTCGCTCCTGGTGCAGCTTGCCGAGACGGGCGGACCGGTCCGCGTGACCGTTGCCAAGGACGACAAGACCCTGCTGAGCGCGGCACGGGACATCCTGCTCAACGCCGGCGCGATGATGGACGCGTGCGAGCCACTCGAGCGCGTGGGGGAGGCCATCCAGCTCCTATGCGAAGAGGCGGCGAGTTCCTCGACGAGCTGAAGGAGTTCATCCAGGGCCTCTTCCGACGGGTCTCGGTCGAGGAGGCCCCGATCGGCTTCGCCGGCGAGGCCGGCGCGCTCGCGCTCGAGACGCCGTGCGAGTCCCAGGCCCTGGGCGGCCTGGCCGAGGATCTTCCGACGCGCTCGCTGCTCCATGACCTGGCTTCCGAGGTGGCCACCCACACCGCCGGCTTCGACTGCCGCGTGGATGCCGAGAACTACGAGGAGGCCCTGGCAGCGACCGGGAGCGCGGCCGAGCCGGTGCTCGGAGGACTCGCGGCCTCGGCGGCCATCCCGATCGCGCTCCCCGCTGAGCCCGAGACCCGCGTGATGGCGGTGCCGGGGGCTTCGGTGGAGACCCGGGGCGTGGGCGTCCCGCAGATGCACGCCTCCGCGAGCGCGGGCCGCTCCGAGCCCTTCCTCTCGCCGCCGACCTACAGGGCGACCCACCGCCCGGCCCGGGGCCGGATCTTCCGCGAGGACTGGCGGGCCTCCGAGGCCCCGCTCGTCCGTCGATCGCCCGGCGGAAGGATGTCCGGGCGCCTCGCGATCACCGCCATGCGGGCCCTCGTCTCCACGACGGGGCTCCCTCCCGCCGCGCTCGAGCTGATCGGCGTCTTCGACGGGGTGCCCACCCTCGAGCCGCGCCGCCTGTCGGTCGACTCCGATGGCAAACGGCTGCGCTTGTGGTATCCTGTGGGCGCCCGGGCGACCGGCGTCGGTCGTCTCGCGGTGGCACGGGTGCGCGAGACCGGACACGTGCGCGCGGCGGTCGTTCCCCCAGGTTAGAGGGCGGCGAGCCTTTCATGGCATGGGACATCACCGACACTCTCGTGGCCCTGCTCGTCGGGGCCAACTTCGCGCTGTGCGTGTACCTGGTGTGCCTGTTCCGGCGCGTCCGCGTCGACCTCGGCTCGCTCCAGGATGCCCAGCCCGCCGGCGAGGAGCTGGAGGCCACGCGCGCCCTGCTCGAGCAGGTGGCCGTCGAGATCGGCCGAGTGGCCGACGACCTGCGCGCCGACGCCGAGGAGACCGAGGCACGGGAGCACGCGCTCGTCGAGCGGCTCGACGGCTTGGCCGAGCGGATCCGCAAGCTCGAAGGACCCCCGATCCAGCCCACACTCCCGCTCTGCGAGCCCGAGAAGCTCCCGGCCGCCGAGAGTGAGACCGCGCCAGCGCCGGCGGAGAGCACGGCCGCCGAGCCCAACCGCGACGGACCGGTCCCCGCGGCCGGTCGGGCGGCCGCGCGCGCCAGCTTCCACAAGCGCAGCGACCGGGCGCGCGAGCTGCACGCGCAGGGCAAGAGCGTGGCCGAGATCGCGCGCGAGATGCGTCTCTCGGGTGGCGCCGTCGAGCTGATCCTCGGCGTGGGCCAGCAGATCGAGGCCTCGGGCGCGGGGGCCGACTGAAACACCGGACGCACGAGGGAGCACCCGCTACCGAGAGTGCGGCAGGCGGGGCTCCAGGGATACGACGCCGCTGCCGGCCGGACGGGCCGGTTGCTCGTGACCGAAGAGGAGGAGTTGTGTTGCTGCGGGTTCGAGGTCTCCAGGTGCTGCCGGTCAGCGCCGTCATCGCACTCATCGTGGTCAGTCTCGTGGCGGGCTGCGGCAAGGGAGGCGGGAAGCAGTCGCAGGAGGTCGCGACGGTGGACGGCGTCTCGGTCACCGCGATGGATATCCTGCTGGGCCAGAGCGCCGAGAACCGGGGCCAGACCTGCCTCGCCGGTCTCCAGCGCGTGCTCGTCGAGCGTGAGGCCAAGCGGCTGAACGTGACGGTCTCCGACGCCGATGTCGCCCAGGACATGCAGCGCATCGAGGAGGCCCAGGGCGGCGCCGAGAACCTCGCCAAGGCCCTTGCGCAGGCCGGTCTCTCGCGCGAGGACCTGATGGCCGACCTCAAGTACGCGCGGACGCTCCAGACGCTGTGCGTGCAGGACGTTGCCGACAAGACCGATGAGGAGCTGCAGACCTTCTACAAGGAGCACCAGGACTCGTTCGGCAAGCCCGAGATGTTCAAGGCGCGGCCGATCATCGCCACCTCGCGTGAGAAGGCCGAGCAGGCCGCGAGCCGGCTCAAGAAGGGCGAGGACTTCGAGACCGTCGAGAAGGAGTGCTCCGACAACCCGGGCCAGCAGGCAACCTGGGTCGAGACGGCGCGGATCTCGCCCGAGTCGGCCCAGAAGGAAGTCGCGGCCCTCGGCGGCAAGGGCGCGACCGGACCGCACGAGGTCCCCTCGGGTCCCGACCAGTCGCTGTGGCTGGTCTGGAGCATCGAGGATCACAAGGCGGCCGATGTCCCGGAGTTCGAGACCGTGCGCGCCCAGGTCCAGCTCGAGGCCAAGACGGCCGACCCCAAGGCCATGCAGCCGCGCGAGTACCTCACGAACCTGCTGATCGAGAAGAAGATCCTCGTGACCAACGACAGCTTCGCGAGCGTCGAGGCCGCGATCAAGCAGATCACCAGCAAGCAGGCCCAGCCGGGCGGCCCGATGGGCCCCGGCGGCGGGCCGGTCGCGGTGCCTTCGGAGAGTGCCGCGGCTGCCGCGGCGCCGGCCGAGGGCGGAGCGGCCCAGTGACGGATCGAGCCGGGAGCGAGTTCTCGCGGCTCGTGGAGATCATGGCACGTCTGCGCGGTCCCGGGGGATGCCCCTGGGACCGCGAGCAGTCTCCGGAGAGCCTCCGCCGGCAGTTCCTCGAGGAGGTCCACGAGCTGCTGGAGGCGATCCATGACGGCTCCGACGCCCATGTCTGCGAGGAGCTCGGCGACCTGTGCCTCCACCTGGTCTTCCAGGCCCGCATGGCGGAGGAGCGCGGCGCGTTCGCGATCGCCGATTCGCTCCAAGCGATCAACGAGAAGCTGATCCGTCGCCACCCCCATGTGTTCGCGGAGACGCGGGTCGCGGGGGCCGATGAGGTGCTCGTGCACTGGGACGAGATCAAGGCCGAGGAGCGGCGCGAGCGGGGAGAGGAGCGGCTGTCGGCGCTCGACGGCGCCCCGAGAGGCATGCCCGCTCTGCTGTGGGCCGAGAAGCTGCAGAAGCTGGCCGCGAAGGTGGGCTTCGACTGGCCGTCGGCGGAAGGGCCTCTGGCCAAGATCGTGGAAGAGGCCCACGAACTCGAGGCGCGGCAAGCGACGGGGGAGGGGATCGAGGAGGAGCTGGGCGACCTGCTGTTCTCGGTCGTGAACCTCAGTCGGTTCCTCGAGGTCTCGCCCGAGGTCGCGCTGCTGCGCAGTTGCGAGAAGTTCAACCGGCGGTTCCGGCGAATCGAGTCTTGGGCGCGGGCGGAGGGACGCTCGCTCGCGGAGATGGATCTCGCCGAGATGGACCGGTTGTGGGACCGAGCGAAGAGCGAAGAGGGTGCTCCGCCGTGCGACTCGACAAGTTCCTGAAGGTCACCGGCATCATCCGCCGCCGCACCGTCGCGAAGGAGTCGTCGGACGGGGGGCGCGTGGAGATCGACGGACGTCGAGCCGACGCGGCGACCGCCGTTCGCCCCGGCCAGCAGATCCGCGTGAACCACGGACGCAAGACTGTCGTGTACGAAGTGCTCGCGGTACCGGTACGGCCCCCGTCGAAGGTCGATGCAGCGGAGTTTGTGCGTGTCGTTAGTGAAGAAATCCGGGAAGACTGGTAGAATGCGGCGTCGACGCCCCATCGGACCGCCCACTCCCCCGGAGTGCGGCACGTGCCGCTTTGCCTGTACGGCAAACGAGGGGTGCGCGTCACCGATGTGATCAGCCCGATTCACCCGGGCGGAGGGACGAAAGGAACCCATGGCAGAGAAACGCGTTTGGCTGTTCAGCGAAGGCAACAAGGACATGCGCGACCTACTCGGCGGCAAGGGTGCGAACCTGGCCGAGATGACGAACGCCGGTCTACCGGTGCCCTTCGGCTTCACCATCACGACCGCGGTCTGCCTCGAGTACGGCCGGCTCGGTCAGCGGATGCCGGAAGGCCTCATGGATGAGGTCCGGCAGGCTCTTGCCAAGGTGGAGAAAGGCTCGGGCAAGAAGTTCGGCGACCCGAAGAACCCCCTCCTCGTCTCCGTCCGTTCCGGCGCCAAGTTCTCGATGCCCGGCATGATGGACACCGTCCTCAACCTCGGCCTGAACGACGTCGTGGTCGAGGGGCTCGCGGAGCTGACCAGCAACCCGCGCTTCGCCTACGACTGCTACCGTCGCTTCATCATGATGTACGCCGATGTCGTCTGCGAGACCGGCAAGGAGCCGTTCGAGCACGAGCTGCACAAGATCAAGACCCGGCTCGGGCTCAAGCACGACTACGAGGTGCCGGCCGAGGAACTCAAGAAGCTCATCGCCGCCTCCAAGGCCATCTTCAAGAAGCTCCTCAAGCGGGAGTTCCCGCAGGACCCGATCGAGCAGCTCGAGGGCGCCATCGCGGCCGTCTTCCGCTCGTGGGATTCGCCCCGCGCCCGCGTCTACCGCATCTCCGAGAAGATCTCCCACGATCTCGGCACCGCGGTCAACGTGCAGATGATGGTCTTCGGCAACATGGGCGATGACTGCGGCACCGGCGTCGCCTTCACCCGCGACCCCAGCACCGGCGAGAAGAAGATCTTCGCCGAGTACCTCCCGAACGCACAGGGCGAGGACGTCGTCTCCGGCGCCCGCACCCCGCTCGACATCCAGGACATGAAGAAGCGCTTCCCCACCGTCTACAAGGAGTTCATCGCGATCTGCGACAAGCTCGAGCACCACTACCGCGAGATGCAGGACCTCGAGTTCACGATCGAAAAGGGCAAGCTCTGGATGCTCCAGTGCCGCGCCGGCAAGCGCACCGCCCCGGCCGCGATCAAGATCGCGGTCGACCTCGTGAGCGAGAAGCTCGTCACGAAGGAAGAGGCGATCATGCGCGTCGCCCCCGAGACCCTCGATCAGCTGCTCCACAAGGGCGTCGACGCCGTCGCGCTCAAGAAGCAGGGCCTCGCGGCGGTCGCCACCGGCCTCAACGCCAGCCCCGGCGCCGCCTCCGGCAAGGCCGTCTTCGACGCCGACACGGCCGAGAAGCTCGGCAGCGCGGGCGAGGCCGTCATCCTCTGCCGGGTCGAGACCACCCCGGATGACGTCCACGGCTTCCTGCAGTCCAAGGGCGTCCTGACCTCGCGCGGCGGCAAGACCTCCCACGCCGCCGTCGTCGCCCGCGGCAAGGGCCTCCCCTGCGTGGCCGGCTGCGAGTCGCTCAAGATGGATGTCGAGCACAAGAAGTTCGCCACCGCCGACGGACAGATCGTCAAGGAAGGCGACCTGATCACCATCGACGGCTCGACCGGCGCCGTCTACATCGGCGCCGTCCCGATGAAGGACCCCGAGCTGACGTCCGAGTTCGCGACCTTCCTCGGCTGGGCCGACAAGATCCGCCGGCTCAAGGTCCGGGCGAACGCCGACGAGCCCGTCGACGCCGCCCAGGCCGTCACCTTCGGCGCCGAGGGCATCGGCCTGTGCCGCACCGAGCACATGTTCATGGCGCCCGACCGTCTCCCGGCCGTCCGCAAGATGATCCTGGCCGATGACGACAAGTCGACCGACGCGGCCCTCGCGACGCTGCTCCCGATGCAGCGCGAGGACTTCATCGGGATCTTCGAGGCCATGGGCGGCCGTCCGGTCACCATCCGCCTCCTCGACCCGCCCCTGCACGAGTTCCTGCCGTCCAAGGAGGAGCTGCTCGTCGAGGCGACCGAGCTGAAGATCACCGGCAAGAAGGCCAAGCGGCTCAAGGAGGTCCTGTTCCTCCTCCACCGCGTCGAGCAGCTCGAGGAAGCCAACCCGATGCTCGGCCTCCGCGGCTGCCGCCTCGGCCTCACCCGCCCCAAGATCAACGAGATGCAGGTCCGCGCGATCATCGAGGCCGCGTGCGAGCTGAAGAAGCAGGGCAAGACCGCCGCCGTCGAGATCATGATCCCGCTGGTCGGCCTCGTGACCGAGCTGAGCACCGCCCGGGCCCAGCTCGAGGAGGTCGCGAAGAAGGTCATGAAGGAGCAGGGCGTCAAGGTCAAGTACTCCTTCGGCACCATGATCGAGATCCCGCGCGCCGCACTCACCTCCGCCGAGATCGCGGAGTA